>DXMB01000099.1:0-3523 GCA_019414425.1 Collinsella sp. | reverse complement strand
GCGGTGAGCACGTACATCGCATACAGCAGGATGACGGGGAACGCCGAGGCGATGAGTAAGAGCAGTTCGGTATTACGGCGACTCATAAGCGGCACTCCCTTTCTAATTCTTATCGGAGGCTTCGGCCTCGGCGGACTGTTCGGCGGTATTCTCGGAATCCGATTCGGAGGTCGAACCCTGGTCGGTGTTATTGCGGATCGTTTGCGCGTCGATCACCTGACGGGTCTGCTCCTCGTCGATCTGATGGCGGTACTTGGAGATGGTGTCCTGTGCGTCGTCGATGCTCGTCTGCTGAATACCTGCCTTAAGGCGATTTTGTGTGTCTTCGGGCAGGTCGGACAGTTTGATGGTGGTCGTGCTGTCGAGCCAGTGCAGCTTAAGGCCGAGCGGCTTGCCGGGAATGCCCCGGTAGACCGCGACGGTGTCCTTGTAGGTGCCCAGGTAGTACGAGCCGGTGATGCCTGCGTAGGCCCAGATGGCTGCCGCCAGCACAAAAGCGATGCCCAGTACGGTGGCAATGGTGATGTTGCGGCGGCGGACGCGCTTTGCCTCGCGCATGACGCCATCGTCGACCAGGTCAACGACAAGCACGGTGACGTTGTCATGCCCGCCGGCGACCAGTGCCGCGTCAACAAGGTTGTCGACGCAAATCTGCGCGGTCGAGGACTGCGTGGCGATGTTTTCGATATCGCTATCGGGAATCATGCTCGAAAGACCGTCCGAGCACAGGATCAGGCGGTCGCCTTCCTCGATATGCAGGGTAAAGTGGTCGGCATACATTGCGGGATCCGAGCCCAGCGCGCGGGTGATGACCGAGCGGTTGGGGTGGACGCGAGCCTCGTCTGCCGTAATTTCGCCGGCGTCCACGAGCTCCTCCACATAGGAGTGGTCGCGGGTCACGCGGATGAGCGTGCCCTCGTGGAGCAGATAGGCGCGCGAGTCGCCCACGTGGGCGATGGCGAGCATGTCGTTTTCGATATAGGCGCAGGTTGCCGTGCAGCCCATGCCGGGCTTGCCAAGCCCGTTGAGCGCAGCCTCGATGACCGCGGCGTTTGCAGCTTCGACGGCGGCCGCCAGTCGTGCGGCGTCGGCTGCCTGCGGCGCTGTCTTGGCAATGGTCTCGACGGCGATGGAGGAGGCTACCTCACCGGCGGCGTGGCCGCCCATGCCGTCGCATACGCAAAAGAGCGGCGATTGCACCAGATAGGAGTCTTCGTTATGCGGGCGCACGCAGCCAACATCGGAGCGGGCGCCCCACATGAGCTGCGTGGTCGTGCCGGCGTCGTAGGTCGAGTCAGTCTCGACGCGCTCGTCGGTCAGCGGCTCAAAACTCATGGTCGAGCCGGGGTCCTTAAGCTTGGCCTCCACGGCGGCAACGTCAATCTCGGCCGTATCGCCGGGCGAGACGGTGTCGGCATCGTTGCTCGGGTCGTTGACGTTGGGCGTGGCTGGCTCTTCGGTTGTACGGTCGACAGGCTCGTCGTCTTGCGGGGCGACGGCTGCAGACTCGGGCGTCGCGAAGTGCGCGGGCGCGGGCGTGCCGTGGGATTGGGAGACATCCTCCGTCGTTGCTGCGGGTACGTCTTCGGTTACAGACTGCATGGCTTCGGGCGCCGATGCGTCCGCGGGGGAGGGCGCCGCCGCGGGTTCCGGTGCAGATGCGGACTCGGGTGCTGCGGCGGGTGCCGGCGCTACGGGAAACACCGGTGCCGTGGGCTCGGGAGCCGCAAATACCGCGGAGCTCTCGGTAATCGCCGTGGCGACGGGTTCGGCAAAGTGAGCTGGCGCGGGCATGTCTTGCGGGACCGCGGGCTGCTCGGCGGCGGCGTGCACGCCGATGGGGGTGTTACCGCCGTCAGCGTTGTCCTCGGTATCCTCGTCGTCGGTCAGCGTCGGATATTCTTGCGTTACATGCGAAAGAGGCAGGGAGAACACAGTGTCCTCGGGCTCCACGGGCGCATGGCCCGCCGGGGCGGCATGAGCCGGCGCGGTCGCGGGGGCGGCCGACGTCTCTGGCATGGTTGCGGACTTGTTCTCCTCGTCGATCATCGACGGTTCACCTTCATGACCACGTCGCCAATCTGGACTTCGTCGCCCTCGCGCAGCGTTGCGGGTTCCACCAGCTGGCGGCCGTTGACGAGCGTGCCGTTAAGCGAGTTGAGGTCCTCGATAATAAGTGCCGGACCCTGCAGCGAAAAACGCGCATGCGAGGCCGAGACAAACGGTTCGTTGATGCAGATGTCCGACGACGGCGAACGGCCGACGATGACGGGGCCGAGCATATCCACGTGGATGCCGCGGATGCCGCGCGGGCCCTTGTCCACATCGATCGTCCAGATGGCCGAGTCGCGGCGCTGGCCGCGGACGAGCCCCACGCCGGTCTTCATGACGGCAAACAGGAAGATATAAAGCAGGACGACCAGGACGATGCGGCCTGCAAACAGGACGATATCGATGTTCATAAGCGACTATCCCCTAAATTCGAACGTGCTCAGGCCAAACGTCAGCAGGTCGCCGTTGCGCAGCGGGCAGCGCGTGATGCGACGGTTGTTGACGAGCGTGCCGTTGGTGGAGTTGAGGTCCTCGATCGACCAGTCCGAGCCGGTAAAGGTGAGCTGGGCATGACGGCGCGACACGTTGGGGTCGCGCAGGGCGATGTCGGAAACCGAGCGCTCGCGACCGATGGTCACCTGTGCGGAGGTGATGGCGTGGCTCTCGCCGCTCACGACGTCGACGAGCTGGGCGAGCGGACGCTGCGGGGCGCGAGAGCTTGCCATGTTGGAGGCGATGCTGGCTGCGGCGCCAAGGCCAGCGGCGGCGCCGGTCGCGGCGGCTCCGCCCATGCCGGCAAGCGCGTCGCGCGAGACGGTTTGGGGCACGGGGATGGGTGCGGCGGCGGGATCGGGCATATTGGGCGCAAAGGGGTCGGCCACGGCAAGCGGGTCGGGAGTGGCAGCACGAGGTGCCGGCTGCTGCTGCGGCATAGCAGCGGGGTGTTGCTGCGGGGCGGCAAACTGCTGCTGGCCGGCGCGCGGGGCGCTGGCGGCACGGCTCGCGGCTGAGTTGTTCTGGCCCAGGCCGTTTTGGTAGGCGCGCTCTTCCTCGTACAGGCGACCGAGCGTGGGGGCATCGACGTTCTCGGCAAAGACCGAGAACTTGCCGCCGCGCAGCTGCGGGTCGATCATAAAGCGAACGAGGGGCTCGCCGACAAAGACGTAGCGGCGCTTTTCGGCCTGCGCTTTCACAAACTCGCGGACCTCGCGCGAAAGCTCGGGATAGAACGGGGCGAGCATGGGATCGTCGTCGGCGGCAATCAGGATGGTATAGAGCGCCGGCGCGGTGTTGACGCCGTTGATCACCAGAGTCTGATCCTCCATGTCGCGAGCGGCCTGCTTGGCAAGCTTCTTAAAGGAGAACGGGGCACGGGTGGCACCGAAGATGCCGGCCACGTGGTCCTCGAAGATGTTCAGGAAGTTCACGAAAGATCACTCTCCGTATAGGTTCTTTGGTATCCGAGCAAATA
>DXMB01000098.1:0-4076 GCA_019414425.1 Collinsella sp. | reverse complement strand
ATCCAGTGCTTGTTGAAGGCGTTGACGACGTATTGCGAATCGGAATGGACCTCGACCTCGCAGGGGCGGTTGAGTGCCTCGAGCGCCACGATGACCGCCATGAGCTCCATGCGGTTGTTGGTGGTCTTGGCGTAGCCGCGCGAAAGCTCGGAGGTGAAGGTCTTGCCGGCGGGGTTGGTGTATTTGAGTACGGCGCCGTAGCCGCCGCGTCCCGGATTTGATCGGGCAGAGCCGTCGGTATAGATGATGACCTTCACGGGCTTCCTTTCGTTGGGTACGTTTCGTGTGAGTGACCATTGTAGCGCCATGCCCGCCGCGGGCTAGCAATCTACGATTTCTACCCCGTCTTCCGACAGCTGGTCGGCATGGATGATGCGGTTGAGCTCGTCGAGGTATTGCCGCAAGAGAGGAGAGGGCTTGCGCTCGTCGTGCATGATATATCCTACGTGCATCGTTGGGGCGTCTGCTAACGGGATCGATGCCATACCCCACTGCATTTCATTGGAGAGGACACCGGTCGATAGGGTGTAACCGTTCGACGTGATAAGTAAGTTAGTGAGCGTCCCGCGGTCCGAGATTCGTATGTTGCGGTCGCAGGGGATATAACTAAAAGGTTCCTCGGCGTAATAGAAGGAGTTTGAGGTTCCCTGCTCAAAGCTGTAGCGCGTATAGGGTGTGAGGTCGGCAAGGGACAGCTGGGGGCGGCGTGCGAGCGGGTGGCGCTCGCTAACGAAGACGTGGACCGTCGCGTCGAAGAGGGGATGGAAGCTTGCGCGGGCATCGGCGAAGGCCTTCTGCAAGACACGGGTATTAAAGTCGTCCAGATAGAGGATGCCGATATCGCTGCGAAATGCGCGGACGTCGTCGATGATCTGCGAGGTGGTGGTCTCGCGCATGATGAACTCGAACTTACTGTCGCGGCAGCGCTCGACGACGTTGACAAAGGCCTCGACCGAAAAAGCGTAGTGCTGGGCCGAGATGGCAAGGCGCGCCTGGGGTGTGCCGCCGTCCTCGTAGCGGGCCTCGAGCATATCTGCCTGCTCCACGACTTGGCGCGCATAGCCTAAGAGCTCGGTACCGTCGTTGGTGAGCGTGACGCCGCGGCTGGAGCGCGTAAAGATTTCCAGATGGAGCTCCTGCTCGAGGCTTTTGACGGCGTTTGAGATGTTGGACTGAGCGGTATAGAGGCGCTGAGCTGCGGCGTTGATTGAGCCGGACTCTGCCACGGCAATCAGAAAACGAAGCTGCTGGAGGGTCATCGACGCCCGTCCTTTCGATAGCTATCTAAAAAACCGATAACATGTTAGCGCTTTTAAGTGATTGACCGAGCGAAACAATGCTCGTACTATTCAAAACACACAAAGACGGTAGGTAATTAAGCCGACCACGGAACCGGGATGCGAAAGGAGGCCCGCATATGAATTGCTTACCAAGACGAATGCCGGGCTCCTGCTTGCGCCCGTCGGCGTGATCAGGAGACAGCGACTTATTTCTCTCTTTTTATTTACTTTCGTTCGATCAAGGAGATCATCATGGGCCAGTTCATCAACAACCCCGAGCACACCTTTGGTTTCGATACCCTGCAGCTGCACGTTGGCCAGGAGAGCGCCGATCCTGCATCCGACTCCCGTGCCGTGCCTATCTACCAGACCACGAGCTATGTGTTCCGCAACTCCCAGCACGCCGCCGACCGCTTTGGTCTTGCCGACGCCGGTAACATCTACGGCCGTCTGACCAACTCCACCCAGGGCGTCTTTGAGGACCGTATTGCCGCACTCGAGGGTGGTGTGGCAGGTCTTGCCGTCGCCTCCGGTGCTGCTGCCATCACCTATACCCTGCAGGCTCTTGCCCAAGCCGGTGACCACGTGGTGGCTCAGAAGACCATCTACGGTGGCTCCTACAACCTGCTGGAGCACACGCTCTCCCAGTTTGGTGTCGAGACCACCTTTGTCGACGCCCACAACCTGGACGAGGTCGAGGGTGCCATCAAGGACAACACCACGGTCATCTATCTCGAGACGCTCGGCAACCCCAACTCCGACATCCCCAACATCGACGCCATCTCCGAGATTGCCAAGAAGCATGGCCTGCCGGTTGTTGTCGATAACACCTTCGGCACCCCGTATCTGTTCCGTCCGCTGGAGCATGGCGCCAATATCGTCGTCCACTCCGCGACCAAGTTCATTGGCGGTCACGGTACCTCGCTGGGCGGCGTGATTGTCGATGGCGGCAACTTTGACTGGAAGGCGAGCGGCAAGTATGCGCAGATCGCCGAGCCCAATCCCTCCTACCATGGCGTCTCGTTTGCCGAGGCTGCCGGCCCTGCCGCCTTCGCGACCTATGTCCGCGCCATCCTGCTGCGTGACGAGGGCGCCTGCATTAGCCCGTTTAACGCCTGGATCCTGCTCCAGGGCACCGAGACCCTGTCACTGCGCGTCGACCGCCATGTCGAGAACACCAAGAAGGTCGTTGAGTTCCTGGCTTGTGACAGCCACGTCGCCAAGGTGAACCACCCGAGCCTGCCTGAGCACCCCGACCATGAGCTCTACAAGCAGTATTTCCCCAACGGTGGTGCCTCGATCTTCACCTTCGAGATTAAGGGCGGCCAGGAGGCTGCATGGAAGTTCATCGACCACTTGCAGGTGTTCTCGCTGCTCGCCAACGTGGCCGACGTCAAGTCGCTCGTCGTGCACCCGGCTACGACTACGCACTCCCAGCTCTCTGCCGAGGAGCTCGCCGAGCAGAACATCACGCCCCCCACGATCCGTCTTTCCATCGGTACCGAGAACGCCGAGGATATCATTTGGGACCTGAAGCAGGCCTTTGCCGCACTGGACGAGTAGGGCGACTTGTGCAAGGACCCCTTGCGACTCGATAGGTATAGCTGCATAAAATGCCTGCTCAAGGCGCCTGCGCAAGCAATGGTTGCGCAGGCGCCTTTTTTGCATAGGAAGGGCGCTATTACAGGGTTTTTGACATGCTTTATGCAATCGAGATGTGGAAAACTCCTGTTGAGAGGATGTGAGTTTTACGCAAATGACGTGCACCTTTTGAGAAAAACCGCAGGTCGCGATTTGCTCGGGGTACTATGCAGCGCGATCGAATCATACACAGCTCAAACGCAGCAAAAACGCACTACGGAGGTTTCCAGCTACATGAGGATTGATTCACGAAAACCGAAAGCCGCCGCCCTTTCCGCCGCTCTGACCGTGGCACTTTTAGCGGGCGCCGGCGCAACCGATGCCCACGCGGCAACACTGTCCGACACGGTCGGATCCACGCCGTCCGAGGCGACGCTGATGCAGCCCGTCGACTATCGCGGCGACGGCTTTGGCTCCATGCAGGAGTGGAATGCCTCTATGGGGGCCAAGCGCGATTCCCTGGAGGTCCGCGCCCAGATCATCATGAACATGTACGGTGACTATGCCACCGATGACGAGCGCGCTGTACTGCAAGGTTGTATCGATGGTGCGGGCGGTCTTTTGACGATGGAGGAGGTCGACGCCAAATCGACCGAGCTCGATGAGCTTCGCACGACGCTTGAGGATGCCAAGCGTGAGGCGCTCGAGGCTGCGGCCGCCGAAGCCGAGGCCGCTGAGGCCGTTCAGGCTTTGTATTACAACGCCGGCTCCGGCTCGTCTTACGCGTCTGCTGCGTATTACGCGAACGGCTCGGGCCTGACGCGCTCGAGCGGCGTCAATAACTATAACGGTCGTCGTGAGACCTATTACAGCAGCAACGTGCTCTACCATCACCGCACGGGCGAGTGGACTCAGGATTCCGAGGGCTTTTGGCGCGATTCCGATGGTTACTACGTCGTTGCCGCGGGCGATAAGGCTCAGGGCTCCACGTTTACCGGTTCCAAGGGCGAGTGCAAGGTCTACGATTCGGGTTGCGCAGCCGGGACTACCGACTACTACACTGGCTGGTAATTTTTCTGCATCACGAATATTTGGCGGACGGGCGTCTTTACCGAGCTTTAGGGCAACGTAAGGGCGCCCGTTCTATGTATGCATTTGAGTTAACAGAGCGCTTACCGTGGCAGTACGCCGCGCATATGGGCGCGGGGCACACTA
>DXMB01000097.1:0-4176 GCA_019414425.1 Collinsella sp. | reverse complement strand
CCACCCAAAAACTCATCCAACATTAATCTTGGCTCAAGAATCGCTTAATCTATAACCTGCACTATAGAGTTCGACCAAGGGCGGGGCGGCGCAACGCAGACCGCCGAACGCAACGCTCGCGCCCGAGCAAATTGCCCGGCGTCGCGCCCATCGAACGAAAGGACGGGTCATGGACGACCTCGAAAAAGTTGAAACCATCCGCACCAAGTGCAGCGTGAGCTACACCGATGCCAAGGCCGCGCTCGACGCTGCCGACGGCAACGTTTTGGATGCCATCATTTGGCTCGAGTCGCAGGGCAAGACCCAGACCACGTCGGCGCATGCCGCCACCGAGTCCGCGCCAGTCGATGAGCCCTCTGCCGAGATGGTCGCCGCGCAGGTCGCTTACGAAAAGTCGAGCGAAAAGACCGACTTCTCCAAGAAGATGGACAGCGTGTGGGAGTACCTCAAAAAGCTCTTCCGCCTGAGTCTGGACACCAAGTTTATCGCCACGCGCCGCGATGCGATCATCCTCAACATCCCTATCCTGATTCCCATCGTCGCGCTGTTTGCCTGGGGCGCCACGATATGGCTGATGCTGATTGGCCTGTTCTTTGGCATGCGCTACCGCATCGACAGCGACGGCGACGTGCCCGGCAGCATCAACAACCTTATGGATAGCGCTGCTAACGCCGCGGACGACATCAAGCAAAATCTCAACGACGACAAGTAATCGCAGACGGGGGCACGCATGGCACGGATCCTGATCGTAGAGGACGAGGAGAAAATCGCCCGCTTTGTGACGCTCGAGCTGGAGCACGAGGGCTACCAGGTGGAACACGCCGCCGATGGCCGCACTGCCGTGGACCTGGCGCTGGAGCGCGACTACGATCTGATTCTGCTCGACGTGCTGTTGCCGCAGCTCAACGGCATGGAGGTCTTGCGGCGTGTCCGCAAGCACAAGGATGTGCCGGTGATTATGGTCACCGCGCGCGATGCCGTGATGGACAAAGTGGCCGGGCTCGATGCCGGCGCCGACGATTACCTGACCAAGCCATTTGCGATTGAGGAGCTGTTCGCACGGATCCGCGTGGCGCTGAAGCGCTCGGAAGCCGTGCGAGCGGCTTCGGGCGTTGGCGGCGCCGGTACTGGGGCGGGTACGGCAGGCGGCGCGGGCACCGGAGCCGCTGCGATGCCCCCGGTCGGCGACTCGACCCAGGCTTCCGCCGCGCCCTCCCCCGCCGCGCTCGCCGTGGGTTCGGTCGCGCTCGATCCCGACCGCCGCGAAGTCACGGTCGGCGGCTCGCCCATCGCGCTCACGGCCCGCGAGTTCGACGTCCTCGCCCTGCTTATGACGCATGCCGAAACCGTGCTCACGCGCGAGCGCATCGCGCACGAGGCGCTGGGCTACGAATACGTGGGCGACACCAACAACGTCGACGTGCACATCGCGCACCTGCGCGCCAAGATCGAAGACGCCGGCGGTGCCCGCATCATCCAAACCGTGCGCGGGGTGGGCTATGTCTGCCGCGCGTAACGCCGAGACCAAGCGCGTCACCTCCATCGCCCGTGCCATCAACTGGAGCTACATGTGGCGCCGCCTGGCGAGCTACATCTGGCTCGACCTGTGGCTGCTGGTTGCTGCGGCGGCGATCCTCATCTATGGCTATAACCAAACGCTGCCCGACGGCGCGTTTACCGCGGGATGGATCCCCGGTGCCGCCGTCCACGGCATGTCGCTGACGCCCGCGCACGGCTGGGACCCCGCCACGCTCACCTATACCGTCGAGCTTGCGCGCACCACCAAGACCTTCCCCCTCGCGCAGGACCTCATCGCGCTGTGGCCCCTCTATCTTGTCGTTGCAGGTGGGCAGGTCATCAGCGTGCTCAACATGCTCGGCGGCGCCCGCCGCGTGCGCCGCACCATGGCACCGCTCAACGACCTGGCCCTGCGCGTAGACGAGCTCAGCCGTATGCAGCTCTCCGGCGGCAAGATGGAAACGCTGGAGCAGGCCATCGAGCGCGCAAGCGTCGACTCGCCGAGCGTCACCACCGGCGACGCCGACCTGGCGAGCATCGAGGTCGCGCTCAACCGCCTGCTGCGCCAGATGCAAGAGGCAAAGCTGCAGCAGATGCGCTTTGTCAACGATGCAAGCCACGAGCTACGAACGCCCATCGCGGTGATTCAGGGTTACGTAAACATGCTCGACCGCTGGGGCAAAGATGACCCGGACGTGCTGGCGGAATCCATCGCGTCCCTCAAGGCCGAAAGCGAGCATATGCAGGAGCTCGTGGAGCAGCTGCTGTTTTTGGCGCGCGGCGATGCCGGGCGCACGGTCCTGCGGCGTGCGAATACCAACCTGGCCGCACTGGTCGGCGAGGTATGCGAGGAGTCACAGATGATCGATGCCGAGCACACGTATCGGCTGGCTTTTGACGCCTTGCTTGCCAGCGACCCGCGCTGCGACGCGCCCGTCGACGTGGCGCTCGTGAAGCAGGCTCTGCGCGTGATCGTGCAAAACGCCGCCAAGTATTCGGACGCGGGCACATCCATCTCGTTTGGCGTGACGCCGGATGCGGGCGCGGGCACGATCGACATAAGTGTTGAGGACGAGGGCATCGGCATGAACCAGAAATCCGCAGCTCACGCATTCGAACGGTTCTACCGCGCCGACAACGCGCGCGATGCCGGCGCGCAGGGCTCGGGTCTGGGGCTCGCCATCGCCAAGTGGATCGTCGACAGCCACGGCGGCGTCATCGGTGTGACCTCAGTCGAGGGCGTCGGCAGCCGCTTTACGATTCGCCTGCCACGATAGAAAGCCCCTCGGCATAAATAAAGGGATAAGGCCATGCGGCCCTATCCCTTTTTGCTAGCTATAGCAGCTTGTGCGCTACTCGCGGCACAGATGCACGGCGAAGCCGGCGAACTCGCGCTTAAAGTACACGAGTTTGGTGCCGCCGTCGGGCAGCAGCACGCGCGACTCCTCGTTGACCTCGAGTCCGCGCTCGGCAAACCACTTCTCGGCCGCATCGATGTCGTTGACGGCAAAGCCAATGTGGCCCTTGGTGCCACGACCGTTCTGCTTCATGACCTCGATCAGCGAATCGTTAAAGTACGAAACCGGGGTCTCGATGACAGGTAGGCCCATCATCGTCGAGAACAGCTCCGCGATCTCCAGGGCATCGGCCGGGTCGGTGGCGTTAATGCCCACGTGGGCGACGCGCATGCCAAAGAGCTCTACCGGGTTGGCGTTCTGCTCATTCATACAGGCAGCGCCTACTGAGCCATAACGTCGAGAACGGCCTTCTCGGCAGCGACGCGGTTCATGCCGGTCATGAAGGGCACGCCGCTCACGTACGGGCAGGTGAGGCCCTCGGGGGCAACGGTGGTGGCGATCAGCAGGTCGGCGCCCTCGTCGCAAGCGTCCTTGGCCTCGGAGATGGCGCACTGCACGATCTCATACTTGCCGGCGTAACCGTTGGCGTCGAGCATGGTGGCGACCTTCTGGGCAACGAGCGTGGAAGTAGCAGCGCCAGCACCGCAAGCCAAAACGATCTTCTTCATAGGTAATGTCTCCCTTCATGGTTTACTTTAGGTAAGTGTACCGCAGCGAGCGATGGCACTCAGCCTCGATGAGCTTTTATGCCAGTTTGCTTGTGCGCTGCGTATAATACATCTAGTACGTGTTGTCATACCGCTCGCTTTATGAGCGACTAAGGATCCTAACATGCCCGATTCCCGCACACTCTGGACCGCCGTCGTTATCATCTGTATCGCCGTGTCGGTGTTCTTTAGCGTCAAAAAACGCACTACGTTTAAACGCCTGCAACAGTTGATGGCCGCCAAACAGTGGGCCGAGTTCGATCGTTTGCTCGACGGCAAACTCACCAGCATGCTGTACCCGCGCTACAACCGCGACTACCTGCGTCTGAACTCCTATCTGCTGCGCGAGGACCACGAGCGCGCCGGCGAGATGTTCGACCTGCTGCTGGGACTCAACCTGCCCAAGATGCAGCGCGTCGACCTGGTGATCAAGGCCTTTAACTACTACGTTGGCCAGGAGGACCGCAAAAAGTCCAAGGAGTTGCTGCACGAAATCAAGGGCTTTGAGGGCGGTCAGGCCGAGGCGGTCGCGCACGAGTGCCAGCTGATGTACGACACGATGATCCTCAAGCGTCACAACGACATTCCCGAGC
>DXMB01000096.1:1302-4298 GCA_019414425.1 Collinsella sp. | reverse complement strand
GCGCTCGAGGGAGGCGGCTACCGCGGTATGTATACGGCGGGCGTGCTCGACGTTTGGATGGAGCACGGTTTGACCTGCGACCATATGGTGGGCGTCTCGGCGGGCGCGGCATTTGGCTACAACTTTAAATCGCGCCAGATCGGCCGCGCCATTCGCTATAACAAGGCCTATTGCGCCGACAAACGCTATGCGAGCGTGACCAGCTGGCTGCGAACCGGCGATATGTTCAATGCCGATTTTGCCTATCACGAGGTGCCCATCGAGCGCGATCCCATCGACCTGGAGGCGTATCGCGCCTGCCCCATGCGGTTTACGTGCGTGTGCACCGATATCGAGACGGGCAAGGCCGTCTACCACGACCTGCCCTATGGCGACGAGCGGGATATCGAGTGGATCCGGGCATCGTCGGCGATTCCTGTGGCGACGCGTCCCGTTGCTATTGACGGGCATAAGTATCTGGATGGTGGCGTGGCTGATTCTATTCCCAGCGCATGGCTGTTTGCGCAGGGGTATGACCGCAATATCGTGGTACTCACGCAGCCGGCGGGCTTTGTGAAGCAGCCCAACAGCGTGATGCCCATGCTGCGGCGCGTGTTCCGTCACTATCCGGAGTTTGTTGCAGCGCTTGAGCATCGGCATGAGGTCTACAATGCCACGCTCGATGACCTGGCACGTCGAGAGGCTGCCGGGGAAATCTTTGTGGTGCGGCCGAGCGAATCGGTGAAGGTGCCGTCGCTGTGCCGCGAACCGGATGAGCTCGAGCGCATCTACCAGGTCGGCCGCCACGATGCAGAGGCGACTTTGCCGGCGTTGGAAGCGTATCTGGCGGGGTAAGGGTCGCATACGGAAAGCGCATCCCGGAATGGAGGCCCAAACTGGGATGCGCTTTCCATTGCTGAAGATATGAGGCTGCGAATCAGCTGTTCGGCCTATGCCTATGCCTGCTGCCAGGTGTCGACAAGCTCCTTGGCCGCGGCGTAGGGATCGTCGGCGCTGCAGACGGCGCTCACCACAAAGAAGCCGTCGACGCCGGTTGCCTTAAGCTGCGGCAAGTCGACCGTCTTAACGCCGCCGCCCACCACGATGGGCACGGGGCTTGCCGCGTGGAGTGCGGCCAGGTCCTCAAAGCTCTTGGTGATGATGGAGCCATCGGCTGCGCGTCCGCAGTCGCGCTTGGTCTCGGTCTCGTGGAGCGGGCCGATGCCCAGGTAGTCGACCAGACTCATGTCGGCGGTCTTGACGTACTCGAGCATCTCCTCGCAGCGGGCCGAAAGGCCCACGATGGCATCGGGGCCCAGAAGCTTGCGGCAGACCTCGACGGGAATATCGCTCTGGCCCACGTGCACGCCGTCGACCGCAATGCCCTGCTCGCGTGCGGCGAGTACGCAGTCAAGGCGGTCATCGATCAGCAAGGCGACCTGACCGGTCTTGCCGGCCTGTGCGATTGCCTGCGCGGCATCGCCGGTCAGCGCAATGATCTCGCGGGCGCTTGCCACCTTGGAGCGCACCTGAATGCAGGTAAAGCCGGCGTCGAGCGCCTGGGCCACCACATCGCCCACGGGGCGTCCGAGGGTGTTTTCGGGGCCGAGCACCAGATAGGCCGAGATATCAAGGTTGTCGCGGATGCTCATCGTGCTTCCTCCTGCTTTTTGATCTGCGCTTCCATGCGCTCGAGTTTGCCGGTCATGGTGTCGGTAAATCCAGGTCGAATATCGGCTTTGAGCACGACTTCGGTTCGGATGCCCTTGTTCGCTAACACAAAGGTCGCGTCGCGCACGACCTGCATGACCTCGTCCCAGTCGCCCTCGATCTCGGTGAACATCGAGGTGGTGCGGTTGGGAAGGCCGCTCTCGCGAATGACGCGCACGACCTCGGCGACCTCGGCGGACAGTTCATCGCCGGTGCCGCACGGGGCGATGGCCACAGCGACGAGCGTGTTCATGCCGGCATTGGTTGCGGGCTCGGACATGGCTTATGCCTCCTCGAGCTCGAGTTGGTTATCGGCGATGTCTTGGGCGGTTGCGCGGTAGAGCTCGTCGATAAAGGCGACCTTAAAGCTTGCCGGGGCATCGGCGACGGCGGCGGCACGCGTGCCGGCGACGTTGTAGACGGCGGTACCGCAGACGGCTGCCGTAAACGGATCGGCAGCGCAGGCGTACACGGCCAGCACGCCGCCCTGCGAGCAACCGCAGCCGGTAATCTTGGACATGAGCGGGCTGCCGCCGTGGGATTTGGCCACGGTCGTGCCGTCGGTAATCAGGTCGACTTCGCCCGAGACCACAACGGCGCCGCCGGTGTAGCGAGCGAGCGCCACGGCGGCATCGCGGGCGGCGTCGACCGTGTCGGTGGTATCGACACCACGTACGCGGCTCAGATCGGCCGACTCGCCCTCAAGACCCCACAGGCCGGAGAGTGCGATGATCTCGGAGGCGTTGCCGCGTACGATGGCGGGCTTGTACTGCTTGAGCTCGTTTACCAGCTGGGTGCGCAGGCTACCGATGCCCAGACCCACCGGATCGAGCACCCAGGGCTTGCCGGCGTCGTGTGCCGCCTTGGCCGCGCGGGGAATCGTCTGCTCGTAGATGGGGAAGAGCGTGCCCATGTTGAGATAGATGGCGGCGCCGCCGGCAACGAGCGCCTCGCCCTCGTCGGGCAGATAGACCATGGCGGCCGAACCGCCCACGGCGAGCTGCGCGTTGGCGACAAAGTCAATCGTCACCGTATTGGTGATGGAGCCTGCCATCGGGTTGGTGGCGCGAATCTCCTCCACGGCCTTGACCACGTTTTGCTTGAGTTGTTCCGAATCGATCACTGCACATGCCTCCTTGGCACAGAAAAGGGGCGCTGTGCATAGACAGCGCCCCTCAAAAGGCGGCATGCTCCCTACGCCAGCATTAACTGACAGGTTCAAAGGATTGGGCCCCATGCCCTCTCAGCCTTGTGGTTTGCACCGCCGGCACTCCCGCATCGAATCTGTTGTTCCCTATACTAGCGCA
>DXMB01000096.1:0-1202 GCA_019414425.1 Collinsella sp. | reverse complement strand
GTTGCCGCCGAGGTGCCGGAGCTCTCGCTTGTGTTTCCCAACAACCGCGTGCGCCTATTCGATATTCTCCCGGCCGGTTGGGACAAGGGCTGTGCTGCGCTGGAGCTGGCGCGCGCTTTGGGCCTGACGCCCGACGAGGTGGCCGTATTCGGCGATTCCGATAACGACCTGCCCATGATCGATGCCGTTCCCAATTCCGTTGCCGTCGCCAATGCCAACGAGGCCGTTACGGCTGCCGCGCGCTGGCATATCGGAGCCGCGACAGACGATGCGGTTGCCGGGGCCCTGCACCAGATTGCCGCCTGCGCCGCGACGGGGGAGATGCCGTCGTTTATGCGTCAGATGGACACGACTTACTCGGGCACCGCGAACGCCTAAGGAGGGCGTTATGAAGCTCCAACAGCTTAGATATGTCGTCAAAGTTGCCGAATGCGGCAGCATCACTGAGGCCTCGCGCCGGCTCTTTGTGTCACAGCCTTCAATAACCGCGTCGATTCGCGAACTCGAAAACGAGATGGGCGTGCACATCTTTGAGCGCACCAACAAGGGCGTCATTGTGTCCGAGGAGGGCGAGACCTTCTTGGGTTACGCGCGCCAGGTGCTCGACCAGGCCGACCTGCTCGAGGACAAGTACAAAGGAGCATCCGAACAGGTGCCGCATTTTAGCGTAAGCTGTCAGCACTATTCCTTTGCCGTCAACGCGTTTGTCGACGTGATCCGCGAGTTCGATGCCGCGCGCTACGACTTTACCCTGCGCGAGGAGCAGACCCACGAGATTATCGAGGACGTCGCGCATATGAAAAGCGAGCTCGGCATCCTGTATCTGTCGGAGCACAATCGCGAGGTCATCGAGCGCATGCTGGCGGCCAACGAGCTCGTATTCGAAGGACTCTTCTGCGCTACGCCGCATGTCTTTGTGTGCTCCGACCATCCGCTGGCGGGTCGCTCGAGTGTGACGCTCGAGGACTTGGAAGACTACCCGTTCCTGTCCTATGAGCAGGGCAGCTACAACTCGTTTTACTATTCCGAGGAGCTGACCTCGACCTTTGAGCGCCGCAAGAATATCCGCGTGCGCGACCGTGCGACGCTGTTCAACCTAGCTATGGGCCTTAACGGTTACACGGTGTGTTCGGGCGTGATCAGCCATGAACTTAACGGCCCCGGTATTATCTCCATTCCGCTCGATGTAGACGAGTACATGG
>DXMB01000095.1:0-5027 GCA_019414425.1 Collinsella sp. | reverse complement strand
GTAACATCTAGACCTGTATCTGCCGAGCTAGTGTTACAGATCGAGACAATTGCCGGGGAGGGGTTCCGTCACGGCAAGACGCCCGCCGCCTAGATGCAGAACCCGGGGATCACACAGGTTAGCTTGTTTGGCTTTTCCGCAGGCGTTGCGTACGTAAAGACGTCGCCGTCGTGCCCCACGCGATTCAAATAGAGTGTGCCTCCACTCTCCGATGTGTCAGGGCTCACCGTGCGCTCCCACCAACAGGTGTCCTTGCCCTTCCACTGGCGGACCATCGTCTCGTTCGTGGAATACGGGCTCACCTTGAGCTCGCGGAAGAGCTGATACTCCTCGCCCTCGCCGTTGTAGATGTCTGCCAGGTAGTGATAGTCCTCGGCAAACGAATCGGGCGGTTGCGTACCGCACAGCTCGACCATGGCGGGCAGCCAAAGGGTTGCAGGCAACTCGCTCAGACACGATGCACTGTTGGCGGCGCCAACGTTATTCGAGGTCTTCTTGACAGACTTGATGAGCGCGCGCAACTCGTTGGGTAGCAGCTTAAGGCCGTCGCCGTTGAGCCATTCCCGCAGCTCGCAATCTGCCCAGCCGGCGCTCGGCGGTTCAGCCGCAGCGTTGCGCTCGGCAATACCCGCATCGAACATAAACGTCAGTCCGGCCTTGCCTGTACCGTCCAGAAGTTCGTCGTGGCGGATGCCCACAAGCTGAGCGCCGACCTCCAGCCCGTTGGCGAGCTTCACACGCTTAGTGCACGGATAGGGGATATGCCCATCAGCGTCGAGCAGGTGGTAGCGCTTGGCAATCTCGCGTGCCTCGCTACGGGTCTCGGCGGCCTTAATCTTGAGCGAAATCTCCTGCAGCTGGTCCCAAGTGTAGTCGTCAAGCGAACCGCGGATGCCGTCCAGGTAGTCGGGGATGCCAAAGCCATGGGTTGCCGCGCCAACGACGCCGAGCCCCGCAACGACCGCAACGACGCCGCCGATAATAAAGCGACGGCGGGTCATGGCGTCGTGCCGGGCCTGCTCCAGGATCTCTCGCGCGCGCTCGCCGGCGACGTCGACCTTAAGGTGCGTGCCAGAATCGATATCAATTGCGGCCTCGTCTCCTGCACCCTCGCGGTCCTCAGATTCTGCAGCGGGGAGGTATGTCGAGAGCACCTCGAGCATCTGCTGCTCGGTAGGGCGATCGCCCTGTTCGACCGAAATGCCTTTCATGATGATCTGGACAAGCGCTTTGTCGCCCTCGCAGCGCGGCTCGAGCGGCGCCGGCTTGGTCTTGGTCTTTATGAGGTAGAACGAGCCGGTCGCCGCGGCACCCGTCGACTCAACATCGAACGGCTTGCGACCGCTGTAGAGCTGGTACAGAATGCTCGAAAGCGCATAGACGTCGATCGCGGGCGAGCGGCGAAGGGCCGCGATGCCTTCGATATCCTGCGTGAGCATTTCGGGCGCGGCGTATGCGGGCGTGGCAAAGCGCCAGATGTCGGCGCGCCGGGTGATCGTGTCGTCGCCGAGGGCCATGGTCGCGGAGCCCATGTCGATGAGGCAGGGGTCAAAGGAGCAATCGGCAATCTGCTGCTCGAGCGTTCGGCTGGTGGTGCGGAACATGATATTGGCAGGCGACAGGTCGCGATGGATGACCGGATTCACGAGGCCTTGGGTCATCAAGAGCGCGCGAAGTACGGCGTTTCCGACGGCGGCGACCATCTGGGTGGTCAGCCCGCCCGAGGCGTCGTGCGGAAGCAAGGGCAGCGCCTGCTTGAGCGAGGTGCCCTCGACCCACTCCATGAGGATGAGCGGGTCGTTCTCGCACGATCCGTAGCCATAGACGCGCGGAAATCCGCGCAGGTGCGAGACGGTACACAGATGACGGTACTCCTCGAACAGCGCGGCGGTGCTGGCCAGGTGCGCAGCCGCTTGCTCGGCAGAGCGATCGGGCGTCTGGTCGGAAAGGATGGCGTTGTCCTTGAGCAGCTTGACGGCAAAGACCTCGCCGCTCGTGTTGGTCGCGCGCAGCACGTGCCCGATATTGCCGCCGTCACGGTATGCCGTCTGAAGAATAAGCGTCATAAACCGGCGCTTGGCGTCGTCCTCGGCACTGGGGTCGACTGCCACGGCGGTATCGAACGTGTCGAGACGGATGAGTTTGTCGCCATAGGCGCTATCGGTAGTATCCATGGCGTTCCTTTGTCTGGCATGGGTTGCCGCGCGTATACGTGAGCAGTGCGGATATCGGTAAAGTACCATGATAACCGCACTGCCCACGTATACCGCTGAGTATTGTCGTTTACGACGCAGAAGGTAGAAGACAAAAGACGGACGGCGGCCGTCTTTCGATCGCCGTCCGCGCTAGTCCACAATGACAAGGAATGTCGTATAGAGACCCAGATGGAGCCTGTCGCTGTTTTCGATTTCCACCGGGGGATAGATCTTGCCGGGCTCGCGTTGGTCGCGCGGCGGCTCAATCACAATATCGCCGTCGCCTGCACCCGATTCGAGCACTGTGCCGTTGGTCGACCCAAGGCCCTGGGCGTACCAGCGTCCGCCTTCGAGCCAAATGCGGAGATGCTCGCGCGATGCGTCGGCGCCTACATCGGTGATGCTGGGCGAGGTTTTGGGCAAGGACCCAATTACCGTGCCGCGCGGGTCACGCGTAAGGGGGTGGATCTGCATGTCAACGCAGTTGTCGGCATGTGTCCTGAGCAGACCGAGGTTGGGGGCGACGGTGCGCGGCTGCTCCAGGCTGCCAGTAAAGCCACGTCCGACGGTAGTTTCGGTGGTGCCAAAGTGCCCGCCTGTCTTGCTGTCGCAAAAGCGCTCGACGGTAGCCACGCCTTGGATGGGGTCGGCGAGCGCCCCCGTTGCCACAAAGAGCATAAGGTAAAGCGTACTCTTCTCGCGCACGGCATTGCCGTCAAAGTTGTCGATGTGATTGAGGGCATTTGCATATAGGCGGCTGTCCAACTTGTAGCTGGCGAGAGCCGACATCATTTCGTTGGCGGCCGGGCCGCGATAGTGCTCGGCGATTGCCTGATAGGCGGACTCGCCGCCGCCGAGCTTGCTGCAGATTGCCGCGGAAAGATTGAGCGTGGTGACGGCAAAGTCGCTGTAGATGGCGGGCGCGCACTGGTCAGGCTCGCGATGGACGATGTAACGGGTGAGATACGAGCGGTTGGAAGAGCATTTCTCGAGCAGGGTACTGCCGAGATAAGAGTTTCCATTGATGAGCATTCGGGCGATCTCGAGATGTTTAAGACCGCCGAACGAGCGAATATCGTTATAGAGGACCGAGCAAGGCGTCTCTGCTGCCACGGATACCTCCTTTGATTGCTTCCTGGCCAATAAGGCGATAGGAATTAATGGCCCCCGGTGGGCGACGTATTAAATGGCTGCGCAATATGTAGCGTAACCAAAGCAACATTATAGGCCACATGTTCGAAATTGCAGGAAGAGCGAGAGATTTGGTTTGGACTGGACGGAAATCCCCCTCTGTCTTGATCTATAACAATTGGGACCGATTTTGCTCCGTAACTGTTACAGATTGAGACGTTTGTGAACCGTGCCGACCGTTTGTCTCGATCCGTAACATGTAGACCCGGTTTTGCTCCGTAATTGTTACAGATTGAGACAATCGGTCCGGGCCCG
This sequence comes from Collinsella sp., assembly GCA_019414425.1. Taxonomy (GTDB): domain Bacteria; phylum Actinomycetota; class Coriobacteriia; order Coriobacteriales; family Coriobacteriaceae; genus Collinsella. The sequence continues at coordinate 1,386 of DXMB01000095.1, read as the reverse complement.
CCCCGTCATCTGTGGTTTACGTGGGGGCATGCGAAGCGCGGGTATACTAACCGGCGGCGAATCTGCTCCATCGCTTAGGGCCGCTGCGTCTGGACGGCGCGTGATAGGGCTGCCAAAGCGATCGCCAGCGTGCTGAGCAACGTCCTCTCTGTGCGCACCTGTTTTTGTATGTATTAGCGCACTACCAAGCACGCTCGCGCGGCCGCATGCCGTGCCCATAACGCGTGCAGATAAGGAACAACAACATATGCGTAATTCTGTATCCGACGTCACGGACGCCGAGATTCTGGACGAGGCCCGCGAGGCCATGACCCAGGCCGCCTTCGATGCTGCCGACGAGGCCAGCGCCGCCGAGACCGTTGAGTCCGCGACCGAGAGCCTGCCCGCCTTTGACGAGCTGGGACTTTCGGACGAGATGCTTCGTGCCATCGAGAACCTTGGCTACACGGCGCCCACGCCTGTCCAGGCTGGCTCGATTCCCGTTGTGCTCGAGGGCCGCGACCTGCTTGCCGCCGCTCAGACCGGCACCGGCAAGACGGCTGCCTTTTTGCTGCCGACCATGAACAACCTGGAGCACATCGCTCCGCCCAAGCCCGTGCGCGAGCGCGGAGGCCGCAACCGCCGTCGCGGCGCCAAGAAGCCCGAGGGCAACGGTCGCGGTCCCTTGATGCTCGTCATCACCCCCACGCGCGAGCTTGCCCAGCAGATCGACGAGGTCGCGAGCAAGATCGCCGACGTTACCGGCCATGTTGCCGTGACCGTCGTGGGCGGCGTGAGCTACAAGCCCCAGACCGCGGCGCTCAAGTACGGCTGCGACATCCTGGTCGCCACGCCGGGCCGTCTGGTCGACCTGATCGAGCAGGGCGCCTGCCACCTGGACGAGGTCAAGGTGCTGGTGCTCGACGAGGCCGATCGCATGCTCGATATGGGCTTTTTACCCGCCGTCCGCCGCATCGTGCGCGAGACGCCGGCCGAGCGCCAGACGCTGCTGTTCTCGGCTACGCTCGACGAGGAGGCCGTGGGCGAGATCACCGACCTGGTGAGCGACCCGGCCCGCGTGGAGATCGCGCCCGCTACATCGACCGCCGACACCGTCGACCAGTTTGTGTTCCCGGTGTCCATCGAGGCCAAGAACAACCTGCTGCCCGAGTTCCTCAAAAAGGAGGGCCCGGAGCGCACTATCGTCTTTATGCGCACCAAGCACCGCGCCGACAGCTGCTGCCGTCGCTTGGAGCGTAAGGGCATCAAGGCCGCCGCGATTCACGGCAACCGCAGCCAGGCGCAGCGCGAGCGCGCGCTTTCGGCCTTCCGCGACGGCACCGTCGACGTACTGGTGGCGACCGACGTGCTCGCCCGCGGCATCGACATCAGCGACGTGCGCTACGT
>DXMB01000094.1:0-5160 GCA_019414425.1 Collinsella sp. | reverse complement strand
ATCGAAATGTTTACGAAATGATAATTATGACTTTCTATGCATAATGATTATTTAATCCCCGTCCCAGAAAAATTATCCCGCGTGGGCTTGTGGCTCACGCGGGATAATGGCCTCTTACTTTTGCTTGTCCTGTTCCAGCAGATCGGACGGTGAGCGATCGGGCTTGCCGCCGCGGAAAATCTCGCGGCCATGCAGACGATGCTCCAGGTCACGTTCGGCCTTTTCCTCGTCAATCTTGGTCTGGCTCACCACCGGGTCCTCGATCAGCGACGAAACCGAGTTCACCTGTTTTTGAATGCGCTCGGCAATGGTGTCGTCCATGCTTACGATGCGCATCTTCCAGTCGATACTCGTGGCGTTGGATGAGCTCTTGGTCCACACAAACGTCAAAATGGCGCTCTGATGACCCCGCGCGGGAAACATGCCAAAGAAGGAATCGTGCTGAATGTTGCTATCCTCGTCGATATAGGCGTGAACGTTATACACCACGCGGTCGATCTTATCGTTGAGCAGCGCGTTGGTCGCAAGCGCAGCGGCCTGAATCTGCCCGTTGGACAGCAGCTCGAGCTCGTTGGCAGACGATGTGTCCAACACCGTCACCTCGACCGTGCCCGTACGCTCATCAGCTTCATCGACGGTAAAGTCGAGCGGGAACTGCGTAAAGCCGTTGCCCCACTCAAGGCCGCCCTTCAGCGCCGTCGAAACGGTATCCACCGAAACGCTCTCGGACAGGTTGGCGGTGTTCAGGCGTCGCATCACGCCGTAGCCAATCTGCATGCCCACAATCAGCACCAAGATGCCAATGACCACGGCCATGGCAGTCTTCGTAATGGTATGGCTCACCTGCGAGCCCGAAGGGTCGTCCTCGGACAGCGGGTCGATATGTTTTGCCTGGCTCGCGCGGTCCTCGCTGCGCAGCTGCGCTAGCGCCGCTTTGTCACCGCGCTTGGCCGCAGCCTCCTTCTCACGCATGCGCTCGGTGCGCTTTTTGGCAAGCGTGGGATCCAAGACACCGGATGCATCGATTTCGGAGAATAACTCCGTCACTTCTTCCGGAGTCAAAGGGTTCTTGTCAGCCATAAACTTCCTGTCATATCAATCAGTCGAGCTCGTGCGCACGCGCACCTTCGAACTGCATTCGATAGTAACGGGCATAAGTGCCGCCACGGGCGAGAAGCTCCTCGTGCGTGCCACGCTCCACAACGCGACCATGCTCAACGGTCGCGATCTCATCGGCATGCTTAATGGTCGAAAGACGGTGGGCGATGATAATCGTGGTGCGGCCGCGTGCCAGCTCTTCGAGCGACTCCTGCACCGCCTCCTCGCTCTCGTTATCCAAAGCACTCGTCGCCTCATCCAAAATAAGGATCTTGGGGTTCTTGAGAAACACTCGCGCGATGGCAACACGCTGCTTCTGTCCGCCCGAAAGACGGCTGCCGCGCTCGCCCACGACCGTGTCATAACCCTGTGGAAGCGACTCGATAAAGGCATCGATGTTGGCGCGACGGGCGGCCTCGGCGATCTCTCCTGCCGTAGCGCCCGGCTTGCCGTAGGCGATGTTCTCGCCAATCGTGCCGTCAAACAGATAGACATCCTGCTGCACCAGGCCGATGGCGCGACGCAGGCTCTGCTGCGTCACATCGCGCACGTCCTGGCCGTCGATGCTAATGGATCCGGCAGCCACGTCATAAAAGCGCGGCAGCAGCGAACAGGTCGTGGACTTGCCACCGCCCGAAGGGCCAACCAAAGCGATGGTCTGCCCGGGCTTGATGGACAGATTCATATGGTCGATAACGGGACGCTCTTCGGCATCGCCCTCGCCCAGCTCAACGTCCTCGTAGTTAAAGCACACGTCGTGATACTCCACGGCGCCGGCAGTCACCTGCAGATCCGTAGCGCCCGGCTTGTCCTGGATATCCGGCGCGGTCGAGAGCACCTCGTCCATGCGCTTAAAGCCGGCGATGGCCTTCTGATACGTTTCGGCCGAATTGACGAGTGTCTCGAGCGGCGTGCAGAACAGCGAAATATAGAGTGCAAAGGTCGCCATATCGACCGCCTGCAGCTGTCCCTGGGCGACCAGCCAGCCGCCCAGCAGCACCACGATCACATAGAGCACACCCGAGAGCAGGCCATACGTCGCGGTATAGACGCCCATGGCGTGATACATGTTCTCCTTGGACGAAAGATAGCGATTGTTGGAGGCGCGGAACTTGAAGCGTTCGGTCTCCTCATTGGCAAAACTCTTGACCACGCGCATGCCCGCCAGCGAATCCTGCAGCTGCGCATTGATGCCGCTGATCTTTTTGCGGTTGTCGCTAAAGACCTCGCGCATGCGCATGTTCTGCCAAAACATGATGACCGCAAACGCCGCCGTCACCACAGCCATGGCAAGCGCCAGCACCGGGGCGATGGTAAAGAGGATCACAAACGAGCCGATAATCTCGATGCCGCAGATGATGATCCACTCGGGCACGTGATGCGCCGCCTCGCAGATATCGAACAGGTCGTTGACCACGCGGCTCATCATGTCGCCCGAGCTGTTGCGGTCAAAGTACGCAAAGCTAAAGCGCTCATACTGGTCAAACAGGTCCTCGCGCATTTTGGACTCCATACGCGCGCCCATCACGTGACCCCAATAGCTCACAAAATAGCGGCAGGCGCAGCGGACGGCATACATCAGCACCAAGCCCACCGCGATCATGCCGAGCGCCTGCATAATGACAGCCTGACCCTGAGTAAACAGCCCACCGGTCAAATTGCGCAGGATAATGGGGAACGCCAGGTCAATGGCGGCAAGCACCAGAGCACAAACAGTATCAGCAACAAAAAGCCTCATCTGGGGCTCGTAATACGAGAGAAACCTTTTAAACATGCAATCCTCGAAGAGAAATAAATAGCGTGAGAAATCCGGTTGAACCGGTCAGGCTGAAAACAAAGCGTCCCAACAAGCATAACGCCGATGTTCTGGCAGCGTCAGCGAAAACGTCCCTAAGCGAGCAAGGTGCCTTGAAAGAGGAGCGACGCGTACTTCGGTACGCGAGCGACGATTGAAAGGCAGATTGCCGCTTAGGGGCGTTTGCAGCGTCGACTCGTTACGCGGTTTGGTAAAACCGCGTAACCTAGAGCTCTGCCCCGCCTAGTCGGTGAGCGATACTGTCGCAGGCAAGAGCGCCCACGACGGTCTTGGCGTCTTCGATCTTGCCGTCGAGCACGGCGTCGATCAGCTCGTGCAGCGGCACCAGGTCCACGTTGACAAACTCGTCATCGTCGGGGTTGGGCGCATCAAACTCGAGCTTGGTAGCCAAGTAGATGTGGATGATCTCATCGCAAAAACCGCAGGACGTGACAATCGACGTCAAAAAGCGAATGCGACCAGCCCTAAAGCCCGTCTCCTCATGCAGTTCGCGCTTGGCGCAATCGAGCGGGTCCTCACCTGAATCGAGCTTGCCGGCGGGAATCTCGACCGTCACGCGGTCGATGGCGGTGCGGTACTGACGCACCAGTACGATCTTGCCACTCTCGGTCAGCGCCACAACGGCCGCAGCACCCGGATGGCGAACGATATCGCGGGCGCTGCGGCGACCGTTGGGCAGCTCAACCTCAAGACGGTGGACGTCGAGGATCTTGCCCTTCCAGGCGCACTCCTCCGAAAGAATCTTCTCGTGCAGCTCGGCATCGTGCGGGTCATCGTCGCCCAGCACCAGCGCCGGCTCGTCAGCGACCTCGCCACCAGGTTCGCCCTCGGCGTGCCCATACACGCGGCTGTCCTCCTCGACGATCTGCGCATCCACGAGCTCTTCGTTCTTTTCGTCCATCCGTCTCATTCCTCTCGGACTTTAGGCATCCCAGGCGTCGCGGCCGCGCAGCGCGCGCAGGCCGATGTCGTGACGCAGGGTCTTACCCTCAAAATCAATCTTCTCGCAGGCCTCGTAGGCAAGGTTGCGAGCGTTCTCGAACGTGTCGCCCAGAGCGGTCACGGCAAGCACGCGACCACCATTGGTCAAGAGCTGGCCGTTCACCACAGCAGTGCCCGCGTGGTACACGGTCACGTTCTCCATGGCCTCGGCATCGGTGATACCGGCGATGACCTTGCCCCTCTCGTAGCTGCCGGGATAGCCCGCGCTCGTCAGGACAACGGCCACGGCCCACTCGTCGCGCCAGTCGAGCTCAATCTGATCGAGCTCACAGTTGGCGCAGGCCAGCATGACCTCAACCAGGTCGTTCTTAAGGCGCGGCAGCACGACCTGCGTCTCGGGGTCGCCAAAGCGGGCATTGAACTCCAGCACCTTGGGGCCGGCGGGCGTGAGCATAAAGCCGCCGTACAGGCAGCCGCGGTAGTCGATGCCCTCGGCAGCAAGCTCGGCAACGGTCTGCTCCATGACCTTCACCATGGTGGCATGCTCCTCGTCGGTCACGATAGGCACCGGGCTGTAGACACCCATGCCGCCCGTGTTGGGGCCCTTGTCGCCCTCGAGCGCGCGCTTGTGGTCCTGCGAGGTGGCCATGGGACGAACGGTCTTGCCGTCGGTAAAGGCCAGCAGCGAGCACTCGGGGCCGGTCAGCATCTCCTCGATAACCACCGTATTACCGGCATCGCCAAAGGCTCCGCCAAAACACTCACGCACAGCCTCCTCGGCCTGCGAAAGCTCGGTTGCCACGATAACGCCCTTGCCCGCGGCAAGGCCGTCGGCCTTGACGACCAGCGGAGCACCCTGCTCGCGCACATAGGCAAGAGCCGAAGCCTCGTCGATAAATGAGCCATAGGCTGCCGTCGGGATACCAGCGCGCTCCATGAGCTGCTTGGAGAACAGCTTAGAGCCCTCCATCTGGGCGCCCTCGGCACCCGGGCCAAAGCACGGGATGCCCGCCGCGCGGACGGCGTCTGCAACGCCCGCCACGAGCGGAGCCTCGGGGCCAATCACCACGAGTCCGCATCCATGGCTCTGGGCAAACGCCGCCACGGCCGCAGGATCGCAATCGTCGAGAACCACATTCTCGCCGCAGCTCGCGGTGCCGCCGTTACCCGGCGCGATGTAGAGCTTGCCGGCGCGCGGTGATGCTGCGAGCTTGGCTGCCAGAGCATGCTCGCGGCCGCCGCTGCCCAACAACAGGATGTCGATGGTTTGAGTGTCCGCCTTCAAGGGTGCCTCCTCTATGGAT
>DXMB01000093.1:0-5407 GCA_019414425.1 Collinsella sp. | reverse complement strand
AACACGGCCAACAACGAAGGCGATCGCGGCCAGAGCTACACTTGGGCGGCTGCGAGCTATGGTGACTGGCTTTATGTGGGCACCTGCTATGCGGCGATGGGCAACACACTGACGCTCATGAACGGCACGCTGGGCGATTCCTTTGATGCCGAGACCATGCGCCTGACGCTGGAGGCCATGTTTAACGGCACGTTCTTCTATGGACAGCAGAAGGAGGACGGCACGGCCGACAAGGACAGCGGCGGCATCTTGGTTAAGATCAATACCAAGACCGGTGAGACCAAGCTGCTACTCTCTGAATCGCTCAACGGCGTCGGTCCTTTGTTCCGCAATGCCGTGAGCTATAAGGGTAAGCTCTATTTCTGCGGCAGCGTCAGGACCAATGGCGGCAAAAGCGGCCTGCCTGCTGTATATGAGATCGATCCTAAGACGGATGATTGGAAAGTTGTCTATCAGGGCCTTTCGAGCGCGGACGATTACCGCGATGCCTACAAGCAGGGCATTTCTACCGGTATCCGCGGCATGTGCGTCCATGATGGCCAGCTCGTCATCAGTAATGTGGGTAAAGACGCGAACGGTAATTTTGTGTCGACAATCCTGACGTCGTCTGACCCCTCGAAGGGCCAGGACAGCTTCACCGAGATTGCCAACTCGGGCACGCTGTTTAACTATCCGGCGATTCGCTATAAGGACAGCATCTACGGCGGTGCCATTTGGGATATGGTCTCGTACAATGGCCATCTCTATGCCACCATCTGCACCGGTACGCCCGAGAACGCTCCCGATGATAATTCCATGCAGTCGTTCGCCATGGTCCGTGGCGACAAGAACGCCGACGGCAGCTATGAGTGGACTCCCATTGTTGGCGATAAGGCGGACGGTGCAAAGTACTGCTTTGGCATCGATCCTGCCCGCACCCGTTCTGGTGCTGCCAACCTCATCGTCTACAACGACTACCTCTATATCGGTGAATACAACGACGAGGAGATTGCTCTCGAGCGCATCCTGTTCAACAAGTCCAACACCGAAGAGGGCGGCAAGAGCGGCATGGGCGGCGTTGACTGCTCGTTTGTGAATGCCAATCTTGAGCAGTCGGTCAACATCTATCGCATGGACAAGAACGAGAACATGGAGCTCGTCGTTGGCGATCCCACCGAGATGTTCTCCGAGAAGAATGGCAACGGCCCTCTTTCCGGCCTGGCTTCGGGCTTTGGCCGAAACGAGAACCAGTACATTTGGCGCATGCAGAAGTTCGACGGCAAGCTGTATATCGGTACCTTTGATACCGCGAGCCTGCTCGAGCCGATCGGCCAGTTCTCCAATGGCGACATTATCGATATGACGCCCGAGGAGTGGAACTCTCAGGTTCAGCGCCTTAGGGACCTGCTCGATCACCTGCTCGACAAGAAATCGCCTGACGACCCCATCGTTCCCGTGAACACGCTTGCGGACGATGATTCAAACGAGGCCGTCGAGGTCGATGACGAGAAGGCTGAGGCCATCGAGGCCGATGACGAGAAGACCGAGGTCGCTAAGGGCTTTGGTGACCTGAGCGATGCGCTGGAGGATGCCGCGGGCGACCTTTGCGATCAGGCCGCGACGATGTCCCAGGACGTTGAGGACGACGCCGCTTACGTCCAGAAGATCGATGGCGAGATCGCGTACTTCAAGTCCTTTGCCGACCAGTATCAGGACATGCTCGATAGCTATGAGAGCCTGAAGCAGCAGTACGAGGATGCCTATGGCACCGAGCTGCCGGGCGATATTCAGGATGCGCTCGATAAGCTGCTGAGTAAGGAGAACCTCAAGAAGCTGCAGAGTGTCCTTACGTGCATGTCTTACCTTCGCAATGCCGAGCGTGGCTTTGATATGTATGTGACCGAGGACGGCGTGAACTTTACGACGCTGACGACCAATGGCTTTAACGATCCGTATAACCATGGTCTGCGCACCTTTGCGGTGACCAACCAGGGTCTGTGCCTCGGTACCGCCAACCCGTTCAATGGCTGCCAGGTTTGGATCCAGCGCAAGGAGAATTCTGAGAATCCGATTGATCCCGGTACTCCGGATCCGACGGAACCCACCAATCCTTCGCAGCCGGGTGGCGGCGATCAGCCTGGTGGCAGCCAGACGGGCGGCAACGGCCAGTCGAGCAGCACCACGACGACCGTTTCGACGACCACTAAGAAGACTCCGAAGGACGGCTCGCTGCCTCACGCTGGCGACTCGACCCTCACGCTGGTCTTGGGATTGCTGGTTGCAGCTGCCGCAGTGCTTGGCATTGCTCTCGTCTTGCGCAAGCGTTCTCGTCGCTAGGCTCGACCACGCAGCTCGATGCCTTGGATGTCGTCGAAGTTGATGGCGATATCCCTGAGTTTGAGCAGCTTGAATGCGGGTAACACTTCGTCGAGGATGCCCGTGCGGCTACGATAGCCGTACATATCGTAATAGGTGACGCGCACCAAGTCGCCACGTTTGAGGCCCTCGAGCTTTTTTGAAAGCTCGAGGGCTTTTTCTTCCGTGAGTTCGCATTTGGGCTCGACAGTGATTTCTTGCTTGCGTACGAGCTCGTAGTATCCCGTGAGAGCGGCGAAGGGCATAAACTGCGCGGCACGGCCGGCGCGAACGGCGCCGTTGGCGGTGAGCTTTGAGTCGGCGGAGCGACGTCTTCCCTCGGGGTCCGCTAGGCGTTCAAAGGATGTCGGTGGCCGCATCGGCTGTTGTTGGGGCTTAGGCACGGTGTCCTCCTACCTGATCGTTGCGTTCGCGTGCGGTGGCGCCGGCGGTAAAGCTCAGCCCCTTGACGAGCGCGTTCCTGCCGTACTTGCCCTTTACGGCCAGGACGGCGCGCGCCAGGTCGCGCTCGCGCTCATCGGCCTTAACATCGCTGAACAGGTCGATAGTGGTAAATTCCTCGGGCATGAGGTTGCCAAATCCCAGGTTGATGCGCTTGACCGGTCGTTTGGGATCGACAGTCTGCGCCCAGAGCTCATCGAAATAGCCCATGATCTTCTTAAACGAATTGGTGCGCTCGGGCAGCTTTCGCGAAGCGTTTGAGTGCGCGAAGAGCGCGGCATAGCCACCACGCGGCTTGCCGCCGTGTTCGCCCACAAAGATGCCGTCAATCGCCTGTGCCTCTCGCACCAAACGTCGGCGTTCGTCGTCGCGTTGGACGGGCTTGGGCGCGCGGGGCGTGAGCTCGGGGCCGTCGGTTGCGGCGGGTTCGATGCTCGACGTGCTCGAACGCAAATGCCCGCATCCGTCTACATATTGTGCTGTGCCGCTGGCGTCGAGGCGGCGTATGTCGGCGCGCTCGCTCGCGTAGCCTACAAAGAGCGAGATACTGTTGCACGCCACGTGCTTATCGACTAAGTCCAGCACAGCGTTGTCGACCATCTCGCGCAAGACGGTGTAGGCCTGTTCATAGGCATAGCCTTTCGAGAGCACCTGTCCTGTGGTAGTTGAGGTTGCCTGCGGGCGATAGGCCTGAATATCGGCGATAGTTGTCGGCTCGCGCCCAAAGGCGTGGTCGATAAGATACTCGGCATTGACGCCGAGCTCGTCGTAGAGCAGGTTTTCGTCGAGCGCCGCGACGCCCATCAGATCGTAGACGCCGTATTTTTCGAGTCGTGCTGCCACGCCGGGCCCAATGCCCCAGATGTCGGTGATGGGGCGATGGGGCCAGATCTCCTTGCGAAAGGTCTCGTCATCGAGTATGCCGATGCGGCTGGGTACGTGCTTGGCGGTAATGTCGAGTGCCACCTTGGCCTGGAATAGGTTGGGGCCGATGCCAACCGTTGCCGTGATGCCGGTGCGCGCCAGGACCTCGTCGCGCAACATGCAGGCGAAGCCTTCAGCGTCGGTGTGATAGAGGTCCAGATAGGGCGTCACATCGATAAAGCATTCGTCGATGGAGTAGACGTGCACGTCCTGTGGGCTGACGAATTCCAGATAGATACCGTAGATTTGCGCCGACACCTCCATGTAGTGCTGCATGCGCGGTACGGCCTTGATGTAGTCGATACCGTCGGGAATCTCGAACAGGCGACAGCGGTTATGGATTCCGAGGTCTTTCATGGCCTGTGTGATGGCAAGGCAGATGGTCGTGCGCCCGCGCGATTCGTCGGCAACGACCAGGTTGGTGGTGAGCGGGTCGAGACCGCGGTCGACGCACTCGACGCTGGCGTAGAACGTCTTGAGGTCGATGCAGATATAGGTGTGACGCTCGTGTCCCATGCGTCCTCCCATCAAACACATGTTCTTATCGAATACTTGTTCGATAATACCCGCTCGTCCGGACATCGTCAAAACCTGTCCCTTTTTGGTAGGTATGGTCGTGCGGCTGCATCGGGTTTTTTAACGCAGCTCTAAAGAGTGCGAAACAGCTCGGAAAACCTTGCTTCGTAGCATGAGCCTAACAATCGATACCGCCTATACGCACGGAAGGGTTGTGGGAAAGATGGTCAATTATGGGTTTGGTATGCCGACACGCTTGGTTGCGGATGGGGATGTGGCTCGCTGGTGCGGGCGATTGGTTGCCCACTATGGCGGCACTAAGGCACTGGTCGTGCTGGGAGGCGACAAGCGCACGCGTGATGAGCTTGTCTCGGCGGCACTCGGCTCGCTTGATCGAGCTCTGCTCGAGCGCGTGCTTTTCCGCTGCGGCTCGGTTGAGGGCGACGGGGGAGACGGGCTGATCGACGAAGCCGTGGCCCTGGCGACCGACGAAGGCGTGGACTTTGTCCTAGCGATTGGCGATGCCGATACTGCCGGCTTTGCGCGCGAACTCGCGCGTCGCATGGCAGCGCTCGATGTCGGCGAAGACGGTTTTGTTCCTTATGGATGCATTGTCTCGGAGGGCAAGGTACCTGCTGTCGTGGGCGCCGGCGAGGTTCCCGTTTTTGCTATCATTGCGCCCGAACTGTTGGAGGGCATCGGGTCTCCTCTGCGCGAGCTGCTCGGCAGCGTGTGCGCCGCGGCCTAATATCTGGCATAAAGGGATAGGTCATTTTTGATTGGTAAAGCGTTTGACCTGCCAAAATAAACCTGTCCCTTTTTGGTCGGTTGCCGTTTGGGGGCCGATTGGCAACGCTCGCTGATTATAGTCTTGACCTGCGCTAGAATAGTGGCATCTGAATGTCCGGGCGCATGGAGGCGTGCGCCCGTATGCTGAGGAGGACTCTATGGCAACTGTTGCCGCACCTATCGATGCTACGTCGACTGCCGCTTGGAAGGCGCTCGAGGCTCATCAGGAGAAGCTCGAGGCCGAAGGTATCGACCTCAAGGCCTGGTTCGCCGCCGATGCCGAGCGCGTGAACAAGCTGAGCTTTGACGCTGGTGACCTGCACTTCGATCTGTCGAAGAACCTGGTGACCGATGAGACCGTCAAGCTGCTGTGCGATCTTGC
>DXMB01000092.1:0-5407 GCA_019414425.1 Collinsella sp. | reverse complement strand
TTGCCATGGCCCTTGCCTGCGATCCCGATATTCTGATTGCCGACGAGCCCACGACTGCCCTGGACGTTACCATCCAGGCTCAGATTATCGAGCTCATGCAGGAGATGCAGGAGAAGAACGGCAACGCCATCATCATGATTACCCATGACCTGGGTGTTGTCGCCGATATGGCCGATAAGATCATGGTTATGTACGCCGGCCGCCCCGTTGAGTTCGGTACTGCTGAGGAAATCTTCTACGAGAGCCGCCACCCCTACACCTGGGGTCTTATCCGCTCCATCCCGGAGCAGGCAATCGAAGAGAAGAAGCCGCTGACGCCGATTCACGGCAACCCGCCTTCGCTCATGAACCTGCCTGAGGGCTGCGTCTTCTCTCCTCGTTGCCCCTACGCGACGGACAAGTGCCGCAAGCAGCGCCCTGAGCGCGTTGTCACCGAGTCCGGTCACTATTCTGCGTGCCACTATTCCGGTGACCCCGAGTTCCTCAAGAACGCTCCTGAGACGTCCCGTACGCGCAAGGATTCCAAGAAGGGAGGCGAGGCGTAAATGGCAGACAATAACGAGCGCACTCCACTGCTGAAGGTCGAGCACCTCTCCAAGGAGTTTCCCGCAGAGTCCGGCATGTTCGCCAAGCGTTTTTCCAAGCGCGTCGTCTCTGCTGTAAACGACATCTCTTTTGAGATTTATCCTGGCGAGACCTTTGGTCTGGTTGGCGAGTCTGGTTGCGGTAAATCCACCACGGGCCGCACTATCATGCGTCTGACCAAGCCGACCGCCGGCAAGGTGTTCTTCCAGGGCAAAGATGTTGCCGAGATGAGCAAGCATGAGATCAAGGACATGCGTCGTGAGATGCAGTTTATCTTCCAGGATCCTTATGCTTCGCTCAACCCTCGTATGACCATCGGTGAGATTGTCTCCGAGCCCATGACCATTCATGGTGTGGGTACCAAGGAGGAGCGCATTGAGCGCGTCCGTGAGCTTCTCGACGTCGTTGGACTGAACCCCGAGCACATCAACCGCTATCCGCATGAGTTCTCGGGCGGCCAGCGTCAGCGTGTCGGTATTGCCCGCGCTTTTGCGCTGAAGCCCAAGCTGATTATCTGTGACGAGCCGGTATCCGCTCTGGATGTGTCCATTCAGGCCCAGGTTCTGAACCTGCTCAAGGAACTGCAGGACAAGTTCGGTACCGCGTATCTGTTTATCGCACACGACCTGTCCGTCGTACAGCACATCTCCGATCGCGTTGCCGTTATGTATCTGGGTAAGATGGTCGAGGTTTCGGACTGGAAGACGCTCTATAGCGAGCCTCACCATCCGTACACGCAGTCGCTGCTGTCTGCCGTGCCGGTTCCCGATCCTGATATCCAGAAGACCCGCAAGCGCATCATCCTCGCTGGCGATCCGCCGTCGCCGCTGGATCCGCCGACCGGCTGCCGTTTCCACACGCGTTGCCCGATCGCGCAGGGTATCTGCTCCGAGAAGCTCCCCGAGTTTAAGGAAGTTGCACCGGGTCACTGCTGCGCCTGTCACTTCGCGGAGCCGTTCCCGATCAAGGAATCGCACATCGACCTGTAGCCGGTTGTTATCGTCCGGGCCCGTGCTGCCACTACAGAGGGGTGCGATTCCTTGATCGCTCACTTTATCTAATAAGATATTTAGTGAGGCCGGAGCTTTAGCTCCGGCCTCCCCATATAAGGGCTCGGCAAAGCCGAGCCACCAAATTTGCATCAGCCCCCAGAACATGTTTAAGAATGGCGCCTGGAGTACGTGCCCCTAGGGCAGGAATGAGGTCGGTCTACCTGCGCAATTACAAATTCGTAAACTTTTTTGAAAAAAGTGCTTGCACAGTTCTCGAATCATAGGTTATCATCTTCTTCGTTGAACGCGCGGGTCGAACAAAACGAACTGCGAATCAACAACATAGCATGTCGGAGTGGCGGAATTGGCAGACGCGCTAGCTTGAGGTGCTAGTGACCGCTTTTTGGTCATGCGGGTTCAAGTCCCGCCTCCGACACCATCGCATTTGAGAAGCCTCTTCGGAGGCTTTTTTGTTACCGATAGACGGTGAGGTTCACGATGGAAACGCTTGAGCGCAATGAGTGGGCGGACGTTGCCCAATTGGTCGAGATCACGAGCGATGCTGTCATTATCTGCGAGCTCGACGGAACCATTTTGCATGTAAATAATCGCTTGCTCGACTTGATGTGCGAGGAGCGTTCCGATGTGATCAACGGGGACGTTAAAGACCTCTTGTACTCGTCGGCTTTTGAACGCGCGACAGAGCATCGGCTTCCTTTTGAGACCAATGGAACAAAGAGCGAGTTGATGCTCAAGTTAAGTGACGGATCGTTTATTCCCGTCCTGGTTTGTGCCGGCTCGGTTACGCCGCCTCGAATCTTTGGCCGCCGTGCGCCGCGCGTTCTGGTGGCACTCCATAGCATCGAAGAACAGTATTCGCACGACCGTCAGCTCAAGCGTGCGCTTTCGGAGCTTAGAGTGGCGAATAAGCGTCTCTCGGGTACATTGTCGGTCATTATGAGCACGGTGGGCTCCGATGAGCTGCCCAGTTTGTTAGATATCGTTTTGAACCAGCTTGTAGGAACGCTCGATGCTTCGGGTGCCGCTATCTATTTTTCTGAGAGCGGCGGTTTTAAGCTTCGCGGTGTCTCCAAGGAGCTGCACGACAGCTACCTGCCCGAGTTTTTGCCGTATGGCGCTGGCATTCCGACGTATGTTCTTCGCGAGTCGCGTGCCTGTCGCTTGTCGATTCAACAGGACCTTGAGGGTGATAGGGCTGCCTCCGGTATGTTCATGGACCTGGACAATCGTTCTAAGCACCTGTTGCGCGTGCAGGATATGCCTCCGTACCGCAGCGAGATCTGTCTTCCCGTTTTTTACGGTACGCAGATCCTTGGCGTGCTGGAAGTTGGTTGGAAGCGCCCTCAGGCACCGCTCGCCTATGACGTTAATGTACTCGAGGTCATTTGCGATTACCTGTCTATCCAGCTGGTCGGCATGGCATCGAGCCTTCGCTCTCGTCGCACGGCCGAGCTTGGCCGCTCGCTCAATGTCTTACGTGATGAGTTGTTTACCTTTCTAGACGATTCCGCCGCGGCTACCCAGGCTATATCGTCCGAGATTTGCAATATGCTCAACTGTCATTTTTGCCCTGTTGAGTATGACGCCAGTCTGGGCTCCTATGTCATAGATTTTGAAGGCGGCAGTCGCGTTGCTTTGCCGGACGATCCCGAGAAACTTTTCTTTTCCACGACGGCGCCAGCGGCACGTTTGGGGGTTGGCTCTGATGGCTTTGAGGCGTCTGTTTTGGGCGGCACGAGTGCCGAGGATCTTAAACACGTCCGTATAACTCGCGTTGACGAATCGATGCCTATGGGAGGCTGGCTTAGGGCGCATGGTCTGCCTTGCCAGGGTCTCTACGTCGACACCGGCATCGAGGCGGGGCGCCCGCGCTCTGAGGGTGATGGCAAACACAGCAACGACGCGATCGTTCCTGCTTCTGTTGCGAAAGGCCCGACGACGCGCGCGCTTCTGCTTCGTGACGGTAGTCAAGAGCCGATTGATGACCTTGAATATGACTACTTGGTGCACTTGGCGCATGACTTTGAACTGATCTACGAGGGCGAATCTCAAAAGCGCGAGGAGCGCCATATCGCTCAGACCCTCCAGATTGGCATGAGAAATTCGCTTGGTGACGTTCCGGGTATCGCGACCGATTCGGTATACCTTTCGGCAACGAATTCGGCGTTGGTTGGCGGCGACTTCTATACTCTTGTCCGTCTTCCCGACGATTGCGCCGTTATGATTTTGGGCGATGTATCCGGCAAAGGAATCGAGGCGGCGTCGATGTCAGCGCTCGTCAAGACGGCGCTGACGGCCTATGCCTGGGAGGGTGCTGGGCCCGCCCGTATGGCCCGCTCGCTCAATAGCATGCTCATGGGCTTTTCGAGGGTCGAGACGTTCGTGACGGCGTTTATCGCCAAGATTGATCGTAAAGCGGGTCGCGCTACCTACTGCTCTGCGGGACATCCTCCCACTATGGTCATTAGACCGTCGTCGACGCCGCTTGGCGGCGGAGAAACCCGAGGGGGAGAAGTGGAGCTCCTTGGGTGCCAATCGGGCGTGATCGGTGCCTTTGAGAGCATGGTGTACGAGACAGGCGTGTTTACGTTCGCTCCTGGTGACATGCTATTCATGTATACCGACGGAGCAATCGAAGCACGTGATCGCTCGGGTGCTTTCTTTGGCGAGCAGCGCCTTCGTGACCTTTTGCTCTCTGTCTCGGGTGAGGGTGTATCGGGAATCTGCGGTAAGGTCTTGGGAGAGCTTGACCGCTTTACCGAGTCGGCGCTGGACGATGACATTGCGCTGGTTTCCCTTGAGTTTTTACGGGGTCGATCGTAGACCGCGATACTTGACGGGCAAAATCTGCGCAGCTGCAGATATGTATGCATCGAGCGAGCTCTTTTGGGGAACCATGGTCGTATGAATGAGTGGAATGACATAGCGGTTTTGACGCCACCGGGTGATGTCGACATCGCCTCGGTGTCCGTGCTGCGCCGACGGTTGGATAATCTGATCGACCGGGGCGTGCGTCGCGTTGTCATCAATTGCCAGGCCGTGGGCTTTATCGACTCGACGGGTTTGGCGTTTTTGCTTACACGTGCCAGAGAGCTCATGAGGCGAGAGGGCCTGCTTTCGCTCGTTAACGCCTCCGATGAGGTCATTCGCTTTTTGGAGATTGCCCGACTTGTCGACATCCTTCATGTTGCGGGTCCGGCGCGTGAGTCGATTCCCGCTATTCCGGTGGGAGAGTTGCCACGATGGAGCAAGAGCGTCGAGGTCCGACAGGGTATCGAGAATCTTCCATACTATCGACATCGCATCGCCGAACTCCTTGAATCGCTTCCGTTGCGCCGCGACGAGCGCTACGATGTCGCGTTGGCGTCGGGGGAGGCGCTGGGTAATGCCTATGACCATGCGGGCGGTATCGGGTGCGTCCTGACGGTTCAGGCCTATGGCGATCGCGTCGTGGTTGAGGTGCTTGATCGGGGTGCCGGCTATTCTATCGATGGAGCGAGCGAACCGGTCGCATCTGAGGAACGCGGCCGTGGTATCAAGCTTATGCGTATGCTTGTCGATAACGTGGAGGTTGCTCGTCGCACAGACGGCACCGGCACGCGCGTGCAGATGGTGAAGCTATTTAGCGGAGCACTGGAATCGCGTGCCTAGCCAATCGCTTTAGCGCGTTTAGCCACCAAGAACACGCGGCCGGCAACTTTTTTGAAAAAAGTACTTGCGTCTTTTGGATAACTCGCGTAAATTAATAACCCGCAAGCGGACATGGCTCAGTTGGTAGAGCACAACCTTGCCAAGGTTGGGGTCGCGGG
>DXMB01000091.1:0-5518 GCA_019414425.1 Collinsella sp. | reverse complement strand
CGATATGGCACCGTAGGGACACATGTATGTCAATCCTGGTCTAACAGAGCCTTTTTTAAACGTTATATACGAATACTCTTGTTTGGTAAAGTGCAACGTGATAGGGTCTTTACCACTTGATAGAGGCGCGGGCACGAAGAGCCGCGGGCGAGCCGGCAGGCTTTGACCCCGTGGGGAGGCGAAACCCGCCGAACTGGGTTTTTCGGGCACGAACAGCCTGGTGGGCCTGCGGGAAACACCCGCAGGACTGTCTGCAGCAATGCGGGAGCGCTATCCGGACATTGGGTCCACGCTATGCGGATTCGATGCGCAGGTAGCGCCGTCTGGATAGCGAGGTTTACGGGACATGTCATTGACTCCCAACGAGGCATATGCGGCCAAGCAGCCGTTTGTGGACAAGGAGACGCTCGAGCATATCGTCGAGCAGTTCCCCACGCCGTTTCATCTATACGACGAGGCGGGCATCCGCCGCAACATGCAAGAAGTGCGCGACGCCTTTGCATGGAACCCGGGCTTTAAGGAATACTTTGCCGTCAAGGCCAATCCCAACCCGGCGCTCATCTCCATTCTCAACGAATACGGCTGCGGCTGCGATTGCTCGAGCTATACCGAGCTCATGATCGCCCGCTCGCTGGGCATCACCGGCCACGACATCATGTTCTCGTCCAACGACACGCCGGCGGCCGACTTTGAGCTCGCCGACAAGCTGGGCGCCATCGTCAACTTTGACGACATCAGCCACATCGAGTTCTTTGAGCGTGTTGCGGGACCCATCCCCAAGACGGTCAGCTGCCGCTTTAATCCAGGCGGCCTGTTCCAGCTCTCCAACGGCATCATGGACAACCCGGGCGACTCCAAATATGGCATGACCACCGAGCAGCTCTTCGAGGCCTTCCGCATGCTCAAGGCCAAGGGTGCCGAGGACTTTGGCATCCACGCATTCCTTGCCAGCAACACTGTCACCAACGACTACTACCCCAAGCTCGCGCGCATCCTCTTTGAGCTTGCCGTACGCCTGGAGCGCGAGACCGGCGCACACGTCGCCTTCATCAATCTGTCCGGCGGCGTCGGCATCCCCTACCTGCCCGAGCAGCAGGCCAACGACATTCGCGCCATCGGCGAGGGAGTACACGCGGCATACGACGAGATCCTGGTTCCCGCCGGCATGGACGATGTGGCCATCTGCACCGAGATGGGCCGCTTTATGATGGGCCCCTACGGCTGCCTGGTCACCAAGGCTATCCACGAGAAGCAAATCTACAAGGACTATATCGGCGTGGACACCAGTGCCGTCGACCTCATTCGTCCCGCCATGTATGGCGCTTACCACCACATCACGGTGATGGGTCAGCCGGGCGGCGCCGACAAGGCCACAGCGCCCGTCACGAACACCTATGACATCACGGGCAACCTATGCGAGAACAACGACAAGTTCGCTATCGATCGCGAGCTGCCGCATATCGACATGGGTGACCTGCTTGTAATCCACGATACCGGCGCGCATGGCTACTCCATGGGCTACAACTACAACGGCCGTCTGCGCTCCGCCGAGGTCCTGCTGCGCCCCGATGGCTCGGCCGACCTCATCCGTCGCGCCGAGCGCCCGGGCGACTACTTTGCCACGCTCGACGTGCTGCCGTGCGGCCGAGAGTTGCTGGCCAAGTCGCGCGCCGAAAGTGCCCGCCGCCGCGCTCAGGACGAGCGCCTGGCCGTCGCCGCTCAGTGGAACAAACGCATCCAGATCGCGGAAGCGAAGGAGAAGAACATGGACATCCGCAATCTCGAGGGTTCAATCGTCGCCCTTGTCACGCCGTTTAAAAAGGACGGCAGTGTCGACTTTGACGCGCTCGAGCGCCTTATCGATTTCCACCTGCAAAATGGCACCGACGCCATCCTCACCCTGGGCACCACCGGAGAGAGTGCCACGATGACCGACGACGAGGACAACTCCGTTGTCGCCGCAGTGGTCAAGCAGGTTGCGGGCCGAGTCCCCGTTATTGCCGGCTCGGGCTCTAACTCCACGCAGACCATGCTCACTAAGTCGCTCACCTATCAGGGCCTGGGCGCCGATGGTCTGCTGCTCATTACCCCCTACTACAACAAGTCTAACGAAGAGGGCATCTACCAGCACTTTAAGACCGTGGCCGACGCCGTGGACATCCCTTGCATCCTCTACAACATCCCCGGCCGCTGCGGCTGCGGCATCAGCGAGCGCAACGTAGAGCGCCTGGCCGCGCACCCCAACATCATGGGCATCAAGGAGGCCTCGGGCAACGTCGCCTACGCGGCCAAGATCGCCCACCTGCTGTCAGACGACTTCCGCATGTACTCGGGCGAGGACGCACTCACCGTGCCGCTCATGAGCCTGGGCGCCTCGGGCACCATCAGCGTGTGGGCAGACGTTCAGCCGCAGCTCGTGCACGACATGTGCCGTGCCTATCTGGACGGCGACGTGGAGCGCGCCCGCGATATCCAGATTGCCGGTCAGCCGCTCATCAACGCCCTCTTTAGTGAGGTCAACCCCATCCCCGTCAAAGAGGCGCTCGCTCAGATGGGTATGATCGAGGCAAACTACCGTATGCCGCTGTGCCCCATGGCCAACGACACGCGCGCTGCACTTACCGATGCTTTGAAGGGAGCTGGTCTGCTTGATTAAGACCGTCATTATGGGAACGGGCCGCATGGGCTCGCTCATCCGCACTACCGCCGAGGGCATTGTCAACGCCGCTGGAGAGGCCGTTTTTGACATCGTCGCCCAGACCGGCTTCGACTTGTCCGAGCTCGAGAACGCCCCAGCAGCCGACGTCATCATCGACTTCTCGAACGTTGCGGCCTTCAATGCTGTCGTCGCCTATGTCGAGCGCACGGGCGCGGCGTTGGTCTCGGGCACCACGGGCTACACGCCCGAGCAGATGGATCGCCTGCGCGAGCTGGGTCAGAACGCCCGCGTCATGCACTCCGGCAATTACTCCATCGGCATCGCGGCCCTGCGTCATCTGGTGGCACAGGCCACGCGTGAGCTGCCCGGCTTTGACTGCGAGATTGTCGAGACGCACCACAACCAAAAGGCCGACGCCCCCAGCGGCACCGCGAAGCTGCTGCTCGACGCCGTCGTCGAAGCCGAGCCCGAGGCAGGTTACCACCCCGTCTATGGCCGCGAGGGCATGTGCGGCGCACGCGACCCCAAGGAGATCGGCATGCACTCGCTGCGCGGTGGCACTGTCGCCGGCGTGCACGAGGTGAGTTTCTTTGGCCAGGACGAGGAGGTCACGCTCACACACCGTGCCACGAGCCGCCAGATCTTTGTCAACGGCGCCCTGGCCGCCGCCCAGAAGCTCATCACCCGCGACCCCGGCTTCTACACCTTCGACCAGGTCATGTTTGCCTAACCAGGTTTCAACCGTATTCACGAAAAGGAGAAACAGCATATGAGTAACGCAGCCGAGATGGATGCCCAGGAGATTATCAACTACATCGCCACCGCGCCCAAGAAAACGCCCGTCAAACTGTACGTGCGCGAAAAGCCGGGCATGAAGGTCCAGTGGGGCAATGCGCACGTCTACGGCGGTCATCGCGGCAAGACCGTCTTTGGTAACTGGGATGAGCTTAAGACCATCCTGGTCGCCAATGCCGATTCCATCGACTACTACGACGTAGAGAACGACTGCCGCAACTCCGCCGTGCCCATGCTCGACCTCAAGGGCATCAACGCCCGCATCGAGCCGGGCGCAATCATCCGCGACCGCGTCGAGATCGGCGATCGCGCCGTCATCATGATGGGTGCCATCATCAACATCGGCTCCGTCATCGGCGAAGGCTCCATGATCGATATGGGCGCCGTGCTGGGCGGCCGCGCCACCGTGGGTAAGAACTGCCACATCGGCGCCGGCACCGTGTTGGCAGGCGTCGTAGAGCCCGCCAGCGCCACGCCCGTCATCATCGAGGACGATGTCATGATCGGCGCCAACGCCGTGGTCCTGGAGGGCGTGCACGTAGGCAAGGGCGCCGTCGTTGCCGCCGGCGCCGTGTGCGTCGAGGACGTCCCCGCCGGCGCCGTCGTGGCCGGTGTCCCCGCCCGCGTCATCAAGATGCGCGACGAGAAGACCGACAGCAAGACCGGCCTGGAAGAGGGCTTACGTCAACTGTAGGGTTACGCGGTTTTACCAAACCGCGTAACTAGCCGACGCTGCAAACGCCCCAGAGCGGCAATCTGACGTTCAGTCGTCGGGCATGACCAAAAGGTCAATGCCCTCCTCTTTCACGTCACCTTGCTCGCTCTGGGGCGTTTTCGCTGACTTATGCTCAACCAGTAGCGAAATTAAGCCCCAAGTAAAAAGGCCGAAGCCCTCATCCGAGGCTTCGGCCTTCGCTTTCTCGCTGCAGGCGTAACGCAACTTATCGATTCTCGATGCTGCCGATGTTTTTGAGCTCGATGGAAATGAGGCCGTTGGGCTCATTGACGAATTCGATATACTCGGAGTTCGAACCCATCTCGGCCGGAAAGCTGATCTCGATGCCCGTGTCGGTACGGATCTTGTGGTTGCGCACGGCCGCTCGCTCGACCTGCTTGCGCTCCACGGGCACGCGCTCGGGCACTTTCTCCTCGGTCAGCGCCGCGCGTACGCTCTCCTTGATGACCGGCTCGTCCTCAAAGACCTCGTCCACGATATCCCAGGGCGGCAGCTCCTCGTCGTCTTCGACCTTCTCGGCGACGGCGGCCTTGACCTTGGCGAGCGCGACGGCCGTGTTGGCACCGTGCTCCTCGGCGACCTCCTCGACCACGCGCGTCACGGTGTCGATGACCTCCTTGCCCGATACGCCCGTGTCGCACTGCAGCAGGCCATCGGGGATAAGCATACGGTCCTCGCCGGCAATCTTGCGCTTCTTGTCCACGTAGCCGATCTCCATGGTGCTCGCGCGCACGATGGCATAGCTCGGCACCTTTTGCGAGGGGTTCGGCAGAATGGCGTAGTGGCGCGCAATGTCGTTGCGCACCTCCCCCTCCTCGCGGCCTACCTCGTGCATAAAGGCCTGCTTGGAGCCCAGGAGCATGACGGCAAACCAGCGGGCATCCTCATCGTCGTCAAAATCGGCCACGAGCACGTCGGTGGACTCGGCTTTCTCGGCTTTGGTGAGCTCGGAGGAGATAAACTCCGCAATCTGCTGCGACAGGTCCACGAACTCGCGCTCGCCAAAGAAGTAACCCTTGAGCTCGCCACCAAACGCAGAGTTCTCGGCAAACGTGGCGCGCTTGTTATCGGCCGATGTACGGGCACGGCGCAAATGTGTGGTCACAAAGTTGCGCACGGTGCGGCTCTCGATATCCAGCTCTCGCTGGCTCATGACGTTGACGGCAGAGTCAAAGTCCAGGATATGCAGAATCGCGTGATTGATTTTCATATACGGCATTCCGTTCTAGATCGATTTCGGCACGAACCAGTATAGCGGTCGAGCCCGCCCCAAGCGCATCGAAGATTGGTGCATCGGGGACAGGTTGCTTTGTATCAATGGCTAGCGC
>DXMB01000090.1:3745-6087 GCA_019414425.1 Collinsella sp. | reverse complement strand
TTGATATAGCTCTGCGCGGCAAGGCCAAGCACCGTGCAGACAAGAACAACCAGCAGGTACAGCGGGTCGATACCAAAGCCGTATCCATAGTAATAGGGCATGCGAATTCCTCCGAATCGAGTTACACGTTGGAGGCATTCTACCCACTCAGCAGACTAGGCTTCCCTATAACAACTCAATCTTTCCGTCCTTCACGGTGAGTCCCATATTGCCGGAAAGCAAATCGTCCAGGCGCGAGCCCACAAGCTCAAAACGCCAGCCTTCGCGCAGGGGGCTCTGCTCGGGATGCTCAATGTAGTCAGCCAGGTCATCGCGCGAGGCAATGACCGAGGTCGCCACTCCCGAGCGTTCGGCAACCAGGCGGATGAGCGCATACATCAGGTCCGTCACGCTCTCCAGCTCCGGCGAGATCTGACGGTGCCCGCGCACCATGAGCGGCAGACGATCGTGCGGGCAGCTTGCGCCGCGCTTGATGGCCATGAGCGCGCCGTCCACATCGCGCTCCCCCAGCTGATCGGTACCGCGAATGCTACGGAACTCCTCAACGCGCACGGGATTGCGCTTAACGAGTGCAAGCAGCGTGTCGTCGGACATGACCCACTTGCGCGGGATGTTACGGCGCTCGGCGCGGTCCTCGCGCCAGGCGGCGAGCTCGCGCGCGATGCCCAACTGGTGACGGCTGCACGAATTGATGCGTTTGACCTTACGGAACGCCTCGTGGCGATCGGCGCGATAGTGCGACTCGTCAGCCAGCGGGCGCAGCTCGTCGAGCACCCAGTCCACGCGGCCCAGCTCGCGCAGGCGGCTCATCATCTCGGTATAGGCGACGATCAGGTACTTGACGTCATCAATCGCGTACTCAATCTGCTTATCGGTCAGCGGGCGGCGCGACCAATCGGTCAGCGACTCGGTCTTGGGCAGCGAGACGCCGCAAAACGCCTGCACGAGCGCGCCGTAGGAAATCTGCTGGCGTTCGCCCAAAAAGGCGGCGGCCACCTGCGTGTCAAAAATCGGACGCGGCAGCACGCCCACGGTATGGAGCATAACCTCCATATCCTGCGAGCAGGCGTGGAAGACTTTGATCACGCTCTCGTCGGCCATAAGCTCGGCCAGCGGCGACAGGTCGTCGATCACCAGAGGGTCGACCGCAACGCTCTCGGCAGGGGTGGCAATCTGAACCAAACACAGGCGCGGATGGAACGTGCGCTCGCGCAAAAACTCGGTATCGACGGCAATCGCGTCAAACTCACGGGCGCGCTGGCAAAAGTCGAGTAGAGCCTGATGTGTGGAAATGTACATATCAACCCATCGAATAAGGTTAGGCCCGAAAAACACGGGTAGGATATCGGCAGTGCCTTACAACTATACTCGGTTAGTCACAGAACGGGAACGTAAGTATGCGCTGCCTTATCATCCACAACCCGGCATCGGGCCCCAGCTCAGATGAAATCTACGCATTCACGCACGCCCTCGCGCAGGGCGGCGACGAGGTCGTGATGCGTTTTATCGGCGATGGCATGGAACCCGAAGACGCCGTGGCAGACGTGCGCGAGTTTGATCGCGTGGTGATTTCGGGCGGCGACGGCACCGTCTCCAACGTACTCGACCAAATGCGCGGATGCGGCGTCCCCACGCTCGTCTTCCCCTCCGGCACAGCCTGCCTGTTCTTTAACAACATCGGTAATGCCCCCGAGGCAGCGGCACTTGCCAAGGCCTGCCGTGCCGGTCGCACGGTCAAAGTGGACATGGGCGAGCTCTTTTGGCTCGACGAGAACGGCAACGAAAGGCGCCACGGCTTTATCATCATCGCCGGCTCGGGCTTCGACGCCGAGATCATGATGAAGGCCGCCCCTACCAAAAACGACATCGGCGAGATCGCCTACTTCCTCTCCGCGCTCGCCACGCCCAACCCCACGGTGGCGCACTTTACCATCGAGCATGACGGCATTGTCGAGGAGCTCGATGGCATCTGCTGCATGGCCGGCAACACCTCGGTCATCCAAAACGACATCAACCTGTTCCCCAACTGCCGCATGAACGACGGCATGGTCGACATTGCGGTCATCGAACCCGTGCGCACCGTGCAGCTGCTGCCTACCGTGATCACCGCTGCGCTTGACCCCGCCGGCAAGGTACTCGGGCGCCCACAGTTCAAGATCATCCAGACCAAGGAAGCCAAGATCACCTGCACCCCGTCACTGGGCATGCAGTTCGATGGCGAGATTATCTCCAGCAATTCGGGCGTCTTTGGAGCCCGCGCGCTTCCGCAATGCCTCGACCTCATCGTCGACGAATTCTCCCCGCTCGGAAAATAGGAGGACCCTATGAACGACAATCCCCTG
>DXMB01000090.1:0-3645 GCA_019414425.1 Collinsella sp. | reverse complement strand
GGTGTCTTTATTGGCTGAAGCCCTCTGGCGACAGAGGGCTTTCGCACGCTGGGAGGGAACATGAGTAAAACTCATCCCGTCAACGCGCTCAAGAAGCTTGGCATAGGCCTTGCCTTTGGAGCTGCAACCATCATGTCCATGCCGACATCTGCGCTCGCCTGCACGCAAATGTACATGGGCAAAAACCTTACGGCCGACAACAACACGTACTATGGTCGCGCCGAGGACTTTGGCCCGCGCTACCTCAAGCACTTTGGCATTGAGCCATCGCATGCCCCCGGATATACCTACGGCTCAGACGAGTCCGACTTCTCATACAGGTCGACCAAGACTACATATCGTTATAGCTACGTGCGCGATCATCCTTCGCAGTGGCACGGGCGCTATGATGCCTACTCTGAGGCAGGCATCAACGAGAAGGGCGTGTCCTGCTCCGCAACGCTGACCACCAACATGAACGATAAAGCCGCCAAGGCAGACCCCCTGACCGACACTGGCATTGGCGAGTATAGCTACGGCAGCGTTATCTTAGGCGAAAGTGCCAAAGCACGTGAGGGTGTCGAGCTCCTCGGCAAGATCATCGACGAGCAGGGCGCCAACGGCAACGATCAGATTATCATCGCCGACAGCAACGAGACTTGGCTGTTTGCCGCACTTTCCGGCCACCAGTGGATCGCCATGAAGCTCGCCGATGACGTCGCCTCACTCAACCCCAACATCGGCGGACTCAATTACGATGTCAACCTTGATGACGCCGAGAACTGCCTCCACTCCGAGGGCATCCAGACCATGCCCGAGAAAAATGGCTTCGCCGAGTACACCGACGGCAAGTTCGACGTTGCCAAGACCTATGGCAAAAGCGTCGCCGATTCCGGCGTTCATCAGTGGACTCGCTATGTCCAGGGCCGCGATTACTTCATGGCCCCGTTGACCAAGGGTGCGGATTACGACATCGTCACGGTTAAACCGGAAAAAGGCCCCGACCAAATCGGAGCCATGGTCAGCGAGATCCAGCCCCTGTTCTTCAAGCCCGGCAAGTCCGACTGGAACACCTTTGAGATGATCCGTGCATTTGGCAACCGCGGCGAAAATGTCCCCGGCCTCAACGCCAACACCGACGGTGTCTACGCCATCGGCACCGAAAGAAGCACCGAGACCAACCTCTTCCAGATCCGTCAGGGCATGGACCCCGAGATCGCGACCATTCAGTGGGAGATGCTCTCCCGCGCCGCCTACTCCGTCGCTATTCCTCTGTACTCTGCACTGCTCACCGAGGTCAGCCCCTACTTCAGCAATCAGGATGTCTCCTACGATCACTGCGAAGAGACGGACATCGTGAACAACGAGGAGCCCGAGAACTCCATCAACTACGTCCTCATGGACATTAGTTCCCTCTGCTACGAGCACCGCGAGCAGCTCGGCACCGGCGTTCGCGCCTACCTCGACGCTCTCCAGAACGAGCTCATCGAGCAGAACCTTGAGGTCGATGCTGCTATGCAGGCCGAGACCACCACTGAGGGCCGCACCGCCCTGGCAAACAAGGCCGGCAAGGCTGCCACTGAGAACACCTACGTCAAGTGCAAGGCCCTTCTCCAGGAGATGCGCGCTTATCTGAAGGCTGAGGATTTCAGCACGCCCTTCACCCCGAGCGACCTGAACACCGAGACCAACGGCCTCAAGGTGTCCATCACCTACGCCAAGGACGCTCTTGCCACCGACCCGGTGACCCCGGATCAGCCCGGAACTCCCGAACAGCCCGGTACCCCCGAGCAGCCCGCTAAGCCCGAACAGCCCGCTAAGCCCGAGCAGCCCACCACCAAGCCCGAGAAGCCTGGCAAGTCGGACACCACGACCACGGTAACCACCAACAAGACGAACACCAAGGGCGGCCTGCCCACCACTGGCGATCGTTTTGATGGCCGCATGGTGGCCGCATTCGCCATCGCTGGCGTTGCCGTCATCTCCGCAGGCGGTTACTTCCTCTACCGTCGCAATAAGGAGTAACGTCTTAGTTGAGCGGACAAGGCAGCAATGGCAGCCTCGCCCGCTTAGCCCGCTCTTTTGGCCGACGGGAAACCCGCCTGAAATCTTTTTAAAAAAGATTTCCCCGCACACACTTCGCTGTGCTATAGTGCAGCGCAACAGCAACTAGGTGCGACCGCGCCATGGCATCACGAAAGGAGCCACCGACATGAAGAACACGATGAAGTCTCTCAACAACTGGTGGTGGCGTGATGCGAATACGATCGGTCGACAGTGAGTCCCTCACGCCTGTTTTTGCGCTCTAGGTGATTGGAAGGCCTCCGGTTTCGACCGGGGGCCTTTTTCCATCTCGAGCCCGATCGCATTCGCATCACGCGCCTCCGCTTTTCTCTTGCAATCCCCTTCCGAAAGGATTTTCACCATGTCTCAGAACACCACCGCCACCCAGCCCCGCACCGTCCAGACCGCCGATCGCGGCAAACTCGATGTCCGCGCCCTCGTCTTGCTCGCCATCCTGCTCGCCGCCGGCTTCATCCTCAACTTCACCGTCGGCAAGGCAATCTCGGGCATCTCGGGCGGCATGATCAGCCCCGAGTTCATCATCTCGGCCTTCTGCCTCACCATCCTGGTCGTTCGCCCCAACATCGGCCAAGCGCTCGTCATTGGCCTCATCTCGGCTGCCGTGATCCAGATCACCACCACTTCGCCGTTCGTCGACTTTGCCGCCGAGGGCATCGCCGCCATGCTCATGGCCGGCATCGTCAACGCCGCCGGCAGGGACGGTCAGGTCAAGCCCGCCATCGCCATTGTCGCAACCTTCGTGACCACCTTTGTCTCCGGCGTCATCTTCATGGTTATCAAGATGGCCATGCTTGGCGTGGTCGGCGAGCTCGCCGCCGCTATGCTGCCCGTCGTCGCCATGACCGCCGTCTTTAACGCCATTCTGGTCGGCGCCCTCTACCTGCCCATCCAGAAGGCCCTGAAGCTCAACTAACCCGCTCGGCTTTACGAGCCACCCCATCTTGGCGTTCATTCGTCGCTCGCGTACCCAAGTACGCTTCGCTCCTCTTTCGCGCCAACCTGGGGCCCTCGTAAAGTCGTCTCTGTGCTCCACCGGCAAAGACTGTCCCAAACAGTTAACTCTTGGGGACGTTCTTAAACGACTGGTCATGTAAGAACGTCCCCAATGACTATGAAAGGTATCCATGGAAACGATCATCAACGTCGACGATGTCTCGTTCTCCTATGGCACGCAGACCGAGCAGGCGCTCAGCCACATCTCGCTCAGCGTGAACAAGGGAGATTTCATCGGCATCATCGGACCCTCGGGCGCCGGCAAGTCCACGCTTGCCGCCTGCCTGTCGGGCGCCGTGCCCCACCACTACACCGGCACGTTCTTTGGGTCCGTCATGGTAGACGGCCACGACACCTGCGAGGTCTCGCTGACCGACGTGTCGCAAATCGTCGGCAGCGTGCTGCAGGATATCGACACGCAGATGGTCGCTTCGATCGTCG
The DNA here is from genome assembly GCA_019414425.1 of Collinsella sp. Lineage (GTDB taxonomy): Bacteria > Actinomycetota > Coriobacteriia > Coriobacteriales > Coriobacteriaceae > Collinsella. The sequence continues at coordinate 147 of DXMB01000090.1, read as the reverse complement.
AGGACGAGATGCTCTTTGGCCTCGAGAACTTTGGCGTTCCCCACGACAAGATCGAGCAGCGCTTGAGCGAAACGCTCGAGACCGTCGGCATCAGCGACCAGCGTGACCGCGAGATCGCCACCCTCTCGGGCGGACAGAAGCAAAAGG
>DXMB01000009.1:0-40371 GCA_019414425.1 Collinsella sp. | reverse complement strand
TCCAGATCAAGGATCAGCTTCTTGATTGCCATTGTTCTACTCCGCTTCTCCGTCTTTATCGTTTAACCAAACCAATGTTCAACTTCGGCGCGCGTGGGAATCGATTGCTGAGCGCCCAGGCGCGACACCGTCACTGCCGAGGCGCGAGCACCCGCGGCCATGCACTCAAAGAGCGGCAAGCCCTCTAGGCGAGCCGCCGCCAACGCGCCGATAAACGTATCGCCGGCGGCCGTGGTATCGACTACCGTGCTCGAAAGCGCCGGCATGCGCAGCAGCTCACCGTCATCGCCGAGCGTAACCGAGCCGGCACCGCCCAACGTGATGACCGCAGCTCCGGCACCCCTAGCGAGCAGGACGTTGAGCGCCGCGACGCAGCTTGCATCGTCCGCGGGCAAGATTCCCGTCAGCACCTGGCACTCGGTCTCGTTGGGACAGACCAGGTCGACCGCAGGCCAGACCTCCGCAGGCAGCTCGCAGGCGGGCGCTGGATTAAAGACCATATAGAACCCCAGCTCGTGAGCGCAAACAAGCGCCTCGGCCGTCGCCGCAAGGTCACATTCGCCCTGGGCGATAAAGACGCTTCCGGCAGCCGGGGCAATCTCGCTGGCGTCGCCGTCGAGCTCATGGGCCACCAGACGCCTCAGCGCGCAGGCAACGTCCGCGCCCGCAAGCGCATGGTTGGCGCCCGATGACAGTATGATGCGGTTGTCGCCCTCGCAGCGAATGATGGTCGCCGTTCCCGTCTCCACGTCATCGCGATGCACTACAAAGTCACAGTCCACGCCGGCATCCTGGAGCCCTGCCACAAGCGCATCGCCAAAGGTATCGCGCCCAACAGCGCCGATCATGCACGTGCGCGCACCCATGCGCGCAGCGGCAACGGCCTGATTGGCTCCCTTACCGCCGGCGTTGGTGATAAAACCGCTGCCACCGACGGTCTCGCCCGCGCGCGGCATGCGCTCGCACGCCACCGAAAGGTCCATGTTCATGCTGCCGAACACCGCAACGATGCCGCGATCTGCCATGGAAACCTCCTCATCTGCGGGCCTTATGCCCACCGTCGGCCGTCGATCGTGCACTCTCGCACCCCCTATAACTTTAGTTCACTTTGATGTGGACGCGCGCTTGAGCTTGCGCCAGCAGCAAGCATTCACAGGAGCAGGCAGTTACAATGAAGGCGTGCTGATTATTCTCGTCATTGGATGATGTTTTATGGAACAACTCTCGCAATCGGGCTCGCGCGGTCGACGCCGCACGGGCAACGAGCCGGCGCCGCACGAACGCGTGAAGGGCGAGCGCCGTGCCAACGAGCCGCGACGCACCGCGAGCCCCCATCGCGCTTCTGCCAACAACGCGGGCCGCGCCAACACTCCCGCCGCGGAGCAGACGCCTGCTCGCCCCAAGTCCCGCTACATTCCTGCGCTCGACGGCCTACGCACGCTTGCCGTCGTCGCGGTGGTGCTCTATCACCTCAACCTCACGTGGGCTCAGGGCGGCCTGCTCGGCGTCACGATCTTCTTTGTGCTTTCGGGCTATCTGATCACGCGCTTGCTGCTCAACGAAGTCGCTAAGACCGGCCGCATCGACCTTAAGAGCTTCTGGATTCGCCGCATCCGTCGCCTGGTCCCTGCCGTGGTAACGGTAGTGTTCGTGACCTGCGCGCTGTGCACCATCTTTAACCACGTGATGCTCACCAAGATGCGCCCCGACATCCTGCCGTCGCTGCTGTTCTTCAACAACTGGTGGCAGATTGCCCAAAACGTCTCGTACTTCAATGCTCTGGGCGACCCCTCGCCGCTTACGCACTTTTGGTCGCTCGCCATCGAGGAACAGTTCTACCTGATTTGGCCGCCACTGCTGTTTGCCATGGTATCCATGCATGTGAGCAAGCCCAACACGCGCCGCGTGGTTCTGGGCCTGGCTGCTGTCTCCGCCATCGCCATGATGGTGCTCTATAACCCCGCCGCCGACCCCAGCCGCGTGTACTACGGCACCGACACCCGCGTGTTCTCGCTGCTGCTGGGTGCCTGGATGGCCTTTATCCCCGATCGCGACCTGGCACCAGTGCGTCTCGCTCATCGTTTGGGGCTCAATCGCCTGGCTGGCGCCGCCAAGCACGACAAGAACGCCGAGGGCAAGCCTAGCGAGAAGGCCGACGAATCAGCCGAGACCGCCCCGGCACAGCCGAGCGCCCTCGTGCGCTTTTGGTCCTCGCCCGCATCCATCGATGTGTTGGGCGTCGTGGGTCTGGTTGGCCTTGCCGCCATGGTCGCGCTCACCAACGGCTACACCGCGTTCCAGTATCGCGGCGGCACGCTGCTATGCTCCATCCTCACGCTCATGGTCATCGCGGCCTGCGTGCAGCCCCAGGGAATGGTTGCCCGCGCACTGTCCGCCGAGCCGCTCGTGTGGGTTGGCAAGCGCTCGTACAGCATCTACCTGTGGCACTATCCGCTACTGTTGCTCATGAACCCGGTCGCCAACATCAACGATACGCCGTGGTGGCAGTACATTTTGCAGGTGTTGTTGGTGGTCGCCGTAGCCGAATGTTCATATCGCTTTATCGAGACGCCGTTTAGAAAGGGCGCCTTTGGGCGCACCGTATCCGAGTTCCGCAACGGCACCACCGCGCCCGCCAACTGGGTGCGCGCGCACGTCCCTGTCTGCGCAGCCTGCGCTGTCGTGTTGGTCGTTGCACTGGGCGGCCTGATCTTTGTGCCGGAGACCTCCGCACTGAGCGGTGAGGGCGCCGAAGTCCTCAACAAGGAAGCCAAAAACACCGCGCCCACAGACCAACAGGCGGCCGACGACACCGACAAGGACAACGACGGCTTCCCCGATGGCTCCTACGACCTGTTGATGATCGGTGACTCCGTGTCGCTGCGCGCCGTTGATTCCTTTGACGGCGTGTTCCCGCACAGCCATATCGATGCCGAAAAGGGCCGCCAGTTTGATGCGGGCCGCGCGACATTTGAGGGTTATCTCCAACAGAACCTTGCCGGCAAGATCGTGGTCTTTGCACTGGGCACCAACGGCTTGGTAACCGACGACCAGATCGACGCCATCATGACCGATGCAGGAGATAAGCGTATTGTGGTGTTTGTGAACACGCGCAGCCCGCAGCCGTGGGTTGGCTCTACCAACCAGGCCATCGCCAACGCTGCTACGCGCTACAAGAACGTGCGCGTTATCGACTGGTACGGATACAGTGCCAATCGCAACGACCTGTTCGATGGCGATGGCACGCACCTGTCGACCACTGGCGTGACTGAGTACCTCAACTTGATCCACGATGCAGTCAAGAAGGACCTGCCCGTGCATCCCGAGGATCACGTCAACGATCCGCAGCCGGCAGCCGTCAAGTCTGCCACCGACGCGCTCGTCAATGCGCTCGCTCTCAAGCCGCACAAGCTGGGCGCCGACAAGTAACCCGCAGCAAACAACCAAAAATCACTCTTTTAGAGTCGGCCCCAAGAGGTCGCGGGCAAAAAACAGGCCGCAGCCCATGGCGGCGGCCTGTTTGGAGTCCAAAAGAGGCGCTAAGCGCTGTAACCCATCGCCTGCAGAACAAACATGACGACCGTGAGCACCGTAATCACGGCGATAGTCGCCCACGTGAGCACGTTCCACACGCGACCGTTGCGGTTGGCACCCATAATGTGACGGTCGGCGGCGATAACCACTTGGAACACCAGAACCACGGGCAACAGTACGCCATTGATGACCTGCGAGGTCATCATAATCTGGAACAGATCGACACCGGGCATAAGCACCAGCACGGCAGAGATACCGATGATGGCCGTAATGATGCCGCGATAGACCGGGGCCTCGTCCCAGCTGCGATCGGCACCGCGCTCCCAGCCAAATGCCTCGCAGATAGCACTCGACGTAACGCCCGGCAGCACGCAGGCAGCCAAGAAACTCGCCGCGACCAGACCCGAGGCAAACAGTACCGTGGACCACTGACCAGCAATAGGCTCCAGCGCGCGGGCAGCATCGGCAGCATCGCTAATCTGAATACCCGCCGGGAACAACACCGTGCCGGTCGTGATGATAATAAAGCCGGCAATGACATCGGCGGCAAGCGAGCCGCTCACGGTATCGATGCGCTGCAGCACGATATCGTCCTCGCCCGCGTTCTTATCGACCACGTTGTTCTGCGCCAAGAAAATCATCCATGGCGCGATGGTGGTACCGATCGTTGCGACCACGAGCGACACGTAGCTGGGGTCATTTTGAATGTTAGGCACGACCAGGTCGACCGCGACCTCACCCCAGTTGGGGCCAGCCATAAACGCGGCGACGATATAGGTCACGAACACGCAGCTCACCAGCAGCAGAATCTTCTCGATGCGCTGGAAACTACCCGACATGGTAAGCATCCACACCAGCAGCGCCACCAACGGCACCGAGATGCTCGCCGGCACGCCAAAAAGAGCAAGGCCGCTGGCGATGCCCGCAAACTCCGAAATGGTCACAGCCGTGTTGGCGATCAACAGCGCCGCCATAGCAAGTACACTCTTGCGCACGCCAAAGCGCTCGCGAATGAGCGATGCCAGGCCCTTGCCCGTGACGCAGCCGCAGCGCGCCGCGGTCTCCTGCGTCACGATGAGCAGCACAGTCATGACGGGAAGCATCCAGAGCATCTTATAGCCATAGCTGGCGCCCGCGCTGGAATACGTTGCAATGCCGCCGGCGTCATTGCCCGAAAGCGCCGCCAGCAGACCGGGACCCATAGCGCCAAAGATGGCCGCGATGGTCAGCTTTTGCTTGGTGCCCGACTTTTGCTTGGTATTTTGCACGCGACCACCTAGCCCATGACTGACATGGCGAGCAGCACCGCGGCGATGCAATACGCCACACACGAGATCATGACGGCAATAACGTTCATGGCGGTGCCCGACGTGTTGAGGTCATGCTCGTCACGCCAGAACAGCACCATCAGGTAAATCACGGCGCTCATGTTGCCAACCAGGCAAATAATGGCAGCGATATTAAAGCACCCGGTAAAGAGCTGCTCCTCAAACATGGGCGCATCGAGGAACGCAGCGGTGCGCACCAGCTGGGCGCACAGGTAGGTCACGAGTGACAGAATCAGGCCCATGCCCGTGCTCTGGAAGAAGAACCCCAGATACGGCTTGGGCTCGTCGTCGTGACCGTCATACTCCAGGAAGTAGTTCTTGACGAACGACACCATGCGCGAGGCCGCCAGCAGCACGAGCGGCATGGCGCACATGGGGAACACCACCAGATGCGCGGAGCCGAGCGCCGTTCCCAGCACGGTCGCCATGATGCACGACGCGATGCCCCATACAACAACCCAGTACTGGCGATGCACGAACCAGCTGAGCACGTTCGTCGAGTCGTCGGACGCGCTGTCACCCGAGCCGACACCGGCGATCTGCAGGTCCTCCTGATGCTCCTCGGCGATAACGTCCATTGCGTCGTCGAAGGTTACGATACCCAGGATGTGGCGGTTCTCGTCGCAGACGGGGATCGCGACCAGGTCATACTTGGTCATCTCGTCCGTCACGTCTTCCTGGTCCTCGTCGGGCGACACGTAGACCAGGTCGCGATAGGCCAGCTGACCCAGCGTGGCGTCGCGATCGGCTACGATCAGCGTGCGCAGCGAAAGCACACCGGTCAGCATGCCGCTCGGATCCTCGGTATAGACGTAGTAGACGCTCTCGAAGTCCTCGTCGAGCTCGCGAATCGCCTCGATGGCGTCACCGACCGTTGCCGTGGCGGGCAGGGAGACAAACTCCGAGGTCATGATGCGGCCGGCGGTGTTGTCCTCATACCCCAGCAGGTTACGAATCGCCTTCTCCTCCTTGACGCCCATCAGGCGCAGGAGCTTCTCGGCCTTCTCGTAATCAAGCTCGTCGATCAGGTCGGCAGCGTCGTCCGGGTCCATCATGGCCAGCATCGACGATGCGTCCGTGTCGGACAGGCCCTCGAGCATCTCGGTCATAAGCTCGTCGTCATCGAACTCCGAGATGGCCTCGGCGGCCTGGGCAGTATCGAGCTGCGCAAACACCTGCGCACGTAGGCGCGGGTCGAGCTGCTCGATAATATCGGCGATGTCGGCAGGGTGCAGCTCGCCGAGCGTCTTGTGCGACACCGAGAGTTGAATGTTTTTAGTCGAGCGGTCGAGCAGGTCCATGTAGGACCAAGCGATGATGTCCTCACTGAGCGGCTTGCCCAGGTGCTTCATAAAGCCTTCGACGATATGCTCGAGTGCGGGGCTGATGGCGCGTAGCAGACCGCGGGCACCGACCTCGGCACCCAGCAGGCGCAGCTGGTTTTCGCCCGACATGGAAAACTTGATGTCGTTGACGCGCACGACCTTCATGCCCTGCGTGTCGACGATCTGCTTATTGAGAACATCGCGCGCCAGCAACAGCTCGGTCGGTTGCAGGTACGAGAAGCGAATATTGGTGGCAGATGTGTTGAGATACACGCCCGTCTCATCGATACGGTCGACCCATTTGCGCCAGCTGATCATAAACGGCGTCTTGCCGGGACCGCGGAACGCGAGCGACGTCACGTGCGGAAAAACTTCGCCGGTTGCAATGCCAAAATCGTTGACCACGCCGAGCTTTTCGCCGTCGACGTCCAAGACCGGCAATTTGAGCATCTCACTCAGATAATTCAATGGTGCTCCCCATCATTATTCCTCCGGACGCGGCCGCGCGTGCGGCGTCCGGGGGCTTCTGGATATGTATACGCATGCGCGGGCGGCACGCCGCTCGACGCTTACACCCCGTGCATGCGCAAAAAGCACCTGCATGGGGTCATCGACTGTATGGTCGAGGTTTGGATTTCACCTGTAACCTTTCTCTTGACCCTCATTAACCGCAGTAACTATAGCATCAGCATCGCCCTGCGGCATCGAATTTATGCGCTGCACATTGCAGGCATACTAAACGCTAACGCATCCGTGACATAGCCATTGGGGACGTTCTTAAACGACTACCCAATGGCTACTCTGTGGTGTCATCGTCCTCGGCAAGTTGGGGGAACACGGCGTCCTTGGGCATGGTGACCTTCGTCAGCGAGGTGAGCTTTTTGCTCAGCGACGTGTCCGTCTTAACCAGGTCGCTGAGCGTCACGATCTTGTAGCCGTCGGCAATGAGGCCGTCGATAATCTGCGGCAGCGCCTCGAGCGTCTGCTCGGCGCATTCGTCTCTATCGGTGAGCAGCACAATATTGCCCGGCGTCACCGAGTCGAGCACGGTCGATACTTGCTCGTCAGCGCCGTTGAGCAGCCAGTCGCCCGAATCGATATTCCACGAAACCACGGCGGACACCAGGTCCATCGAATCGGTCCAGTTTTGCTCGTCAAACGCGGCGTAGGGAGCACGCAGCAACATCGTCTTCACGCCGGTCGCCGACTTAATCGCCTCGGTGCCCTTCGTGATCTGCTTGCGCACCGCCTCACGGTCCTGACCCTTGAGCGAATCATCGCTGTAGCTGTTGGAGCCGATCTCGCACCCGGCATCGACAATCGCTTTGGCAGTAGCGGGCGAGGCTTCTGCGGCATCGCCCGAAAGGAAAAACGTCGCCGTGACGCCCTTTTCCTTGAGCACCTGCAAGATCTGCTTGGTCGCGCCGCTCGGACCCTCGTCAAATGTCAGGGCCACGTACTTTTCGTTGCCCTTGGGCGCCACGCTGGCGCACGCAACGACGCAATCGGTGGCGGGCACAACCTCGCCGCGGTCCTGCGTCTTGCCCGACTGCTCACCAACCCACACCTCGGAGCGGCCCTGAACGCCCCACGTCTGCACATACTCGATAGCGCCCGTGCCCTCGACCTTGAGCTTGGGCTCGATAACCGTAGCCTGAACCTCATGCTTCTCGTAGGTGTTACGGCCATCCTTGACCGTCACCTTCTCGCCACCCTCAAGTTCGCGGCTATCCCATTTGCCCTGTTTTATGCGCTTGCCGTCCACCTTAACCGACAGCTTTTCGCCGCCATGGCGCTTGAGCACGCTGTCATCGACGGCCAGCAGGTCGCCTGCGTCGTAGGTATCGGTCAACTCCTGGTCGTCGATGAGATTCTGCAGCGTAGAGCCCACGCGCACCGCGGTCTTTTGCCCGTTGAGTTCCACGTCCACGCTGCGGTTGACGTAGCCCACGACGGCGGCGATAAACAGCACGAGCGCGCAACCCACGGCAATGAGCGCATAGGGCAGACGAGACGGACGACGGGGCGTGCGGCCGTTGCCGATGCGAGCGCTGCGGTCGCTAAAGCCGCGGCTATGGTTGAGATACATCGCGCCGGGCTTACGGTGACGCTTGCGCTGACCGCTGGGCAGCTGCCCCAGATCGCGGCGCACCGTCGGACGCGCGCCCGAGCGCCCGTTTAAGTTAGATCCGTTTTGGCGCATGTGCCCTCCCTCATAAACGCAGCAAGCCGGAGCAACAGGTCTCCGGCTTGCCTCCCATCATTTGGAACGTCGCTATTTACTAGCTTTCGACGAGCCCCCGCTCGCCTTTTGGTATTCGTCCTTAAAGGCCTTGAACATACCGCGCGTCTTGCCGAGCTGCTTGCCCAGCGCGCGACTGCCCTTGTCCACGGCGACCGAACCCTTGTCATCGAGCACCTTGGCGCCCTTCTTGACCTTATCGCCCACCATGACGCTTGCCTCGGCAGCCTTTGCGGCGGCGCCGCCCGAATACCCGAGCGACTTGACCTCGTCCGAAACGATCATCGCGCCGTCCGCATAGCCGCGCAGCATCGTCGGCGGCATCTGCGTGTCGCCCACCAGCACACTCGAGGCAGTGCCGGCGGTCACGTAGAACGTCTGCACGATGCCCGAACGCGGCTTGAACTCCACATCCGAGCAATAGCCCACGACATCGCCCGACTCCGTGCGCACGTCCATGCCAACCCAGATAATGCAATCGTCCAGGTTGATGTCGAGGCGCTTGGCCGCAGCGGCATCGTAGGTGCCCTTGACGTCGTCAACCGCGATGGCGCCCTCGTAGACGCCAATGGCATCGAGCGCCACAAATCGGTCGGGGCGCTCGATCATGCCCGCGATATCGGACTGGCGAACCATAAAGCCCACCACACGCGTACCGCCCGGGGTAAAGACCGGAAAGTGAATCTTGCCGAGCTTTTTAGGGCTGCGCGGCGTGCCGTCCTTTTTGGTGCGCTTATCCTCGGTAGGCTTGCGATAGATCTTGGCGCCGACAAAATCCCCGGCGCGCATTATGCCTCGGTCGAAGGCTCCGCGGCCTCAGCGTCGGCCTCGACGGCGTTCTCGACCACGACATCGGCGGCGGGCGTCACGTTACCGCCCGAGATGGCGTCGTTGAGTTGCTCGCGCAGCTGGTCCATGCGCTCGCGGGCAAGGTCGACCTTGGCGCGCAGGTCATCGGTCTTGGCGTCGACCATCGGGCCAAAATCGTTGACCGCGGCGCGGGCCTCCTCGGCACCGTGCTCGTAGGTGTCGCGCATGTTATCCCAGGCGTCGTTGGCGATATCGGCAGCCATGGCGCGGGTCTCGGCGCCCGAGCGCGGAGCCAGGGCGACGCCGATGATGGCGCCGGCGGCAGCACCGAAGAGCGCACCCGAGATAAAGTTGAAAGTCTTACCCATGTTCATTCCTCTCCTGCGGGCACCTCGGCGCCCACCGTTTGAATGCTGTCCATTATACCCGCAGCACAGCGCTTGCCGTCTTGCTCATCTGCGTACGGTAAAGGCGCAGGTACATGATGGTGATAAGCGGGTGAGCCTACTCCTGCGGCATGGCAGGCATGGCCACCGTGGCGGCCGGGTCCTCGCCGGCGCCGTCAACGAGCGGCAGCGCTCCCTCGCGCGCGGGGGCAACCGGAGCCGTCGCCGCGCCACCGTAGACGGCAGCGGGGGCCTCGTGGCTTTCGGCGGTCGCGCCCTCGGTATCGATTACCTCCTGTGGCTCGTCGTCAAAGCTCGGGACGCCCTGGGGCTCCGCGAGCTCGGGCTCGGAAGCCGCCTCGGCAGGCGCCTCGTCGACAGGATCGACGGCAGCCTCGGCAGGCTCGACGCCCTCGGCCGTGTCCCCGGCCTCGCCCTCGGCGTTCGCGGCGGCAACGGCCTCGTGCGGGTCCTTGCCCTCGGCCTCGGCACGCATGCCCAGCACCAGGTTGCGCAGGCCCGCGACCGTACCTTCCACATCGGGGGCCGGCTGGTCGGCGTGCAGGTACGCCCAGTCCATCATAAAGGTCGCCGAAGACAGCGCACCGATGGCCAGCGCGTCGTCGGGACACGAAAGCTCGACCTCAAAGACACGCTCATCGTGCTCACTCACGCGGGTGCGGCCGCACGAAATGCTGCCAGCGAGACCGGTCTCGTTCATGAGCTCGACCGTCACGTGCTCCAGCAGATGGCAAAGCTCGGTCTGGCCCATGCAGTCCTGGAACTCTCGACCGGAATCGCCCAGGCACAGGTGCTTGGCAATTGCGGGTACCAGGTAGTACACGCGCGCCGTGGCCTCGATGTCCTCCGAGGTCATGAGCGGCATGCCGGGGTTCACCAGCACGTGCGCGCAGATCTTGTCCTCGCTGACGGTGACCTTAAGGATGTTGAACAGGCCTGCCATAACTCTCCCCTACTCTTCCTTACCCTACTCGTCGCCGTCGTGCGGGTCCGCAGAGCCCGCACCAGACGCCGTCGGCTCGTCTGCCGAGGGCTCGGAATCCTTCTTATCGGTTTCGGCCGGAGCGATCACGCGAATGAGCGAGATGCGCTGGCCACGCATCGACTGCACCTTAAACTTGTACCCCGCAACCTCAAACACCTCTCCGATGTCGGGCACCGAGTCGCAAAGCTCCAAAATCCAGCCGGCGATGGTCTCATAATCATCGCTTTCCTCGAGCGGCCAACCAAGCTCAATCGCGTCATCGCACGAAAAACGCCCATCGACGAGCCACTCGCGGCGCGAAAGGCGCGTGAGGTACTTGTTGTCGGGGTCGAACTCGTCCTCGATCTCGCCCACGATCTCCTCGACGATGTCCTCGATGGTGATGATGCCGGCCGTGCCACCGTACTCGTCCACGACCACTACGATCTGGTCGTGCGAGGTCTGCATCTCGGACAGCAGCGGCAGGATGTCCTTGGTGTCGGGCACAAAGGTGGCGTCGCGCAAAAAGTCGGCGATGGGCTGGCCGCCCTTGCCGTCGAGCGAAGGCTGGATCAGGTCCTTGATGTGCGCGATGCCCACGACGTTGTCGGGATCCTCGTGATAGACGGGGATGCGGCTAAAGCCGGTCTGGCGCATGGCGGACAGCACGTCGGCGACCGTCTCGTCGTCCTCGCACATGGTGGTGTCCACGCGCGGCACCATGACCTCACGGGCAACGGTGTCGCCCAGGTCGAAGATCTCGTGGATCATGCGCTTTTCCTCGTCGAGCAGGTCGTCCTGCTCCGAGACCATGTACTTGATCTCTTCCTCCGAGACGTTCTGGCGGTCGTCGGCGCTCTTGATGCGCAGGATGCGGGCCAGGCCGTCGGAGCAGGCACCGGTCAGCCACACGAGCGGACGGGCGATCTTTTGAAACACCGAAAGCGGCCCCACGACCTGCTTGGATACGCCCTCGGCGTTGGCAAGGCCGATGCGCTTGGGCACGAGCTCGCCAATCACGATGGACACAAAGGCGACGGCGACGGTGATGATGACCGGCGCCAGGCCGCGCGCGATGGCAGAGAGTGGCGCGATGCCAAAGCTCATGAGCCACGTGGCAAGCGGATCGGACAGGCTCGTCGAGGCGACGGCGGATGAGGCAAAGCCCACGAGCGTGATGGCGACCTGGATGGTGGCGAGCAGCTGGTCGGAATCGGCGGCCAGCTTAATGGCGCGCTCGGCGCGTTTGTCGCCTTCCTCGGCCTCGTGCTCCAGCACAGCGCGCTTTGCCGTGGTGAGCGCCATCTCGGACATAGAGAAGTAGCCGTTGATGAGGGTTAAAACGAGGGTGGTGATAAGGGAGATGGTTATGTCCATCGGGAGTTTCTCGAACCTCCAAGATTCGGGACGTTAGGGTAAAACGTTGATGACGGATACGGCAATTGCGCCGGCGCCCAAACGAGGACGCGGGCGCGCAGGCATGGTCGCTAGATTACGAAAAGGATCACCGCCATGAACTGGAAGATGCTGCCGGCGAGCACCCACAGGTGAAACACGCTGTGCAGATAGCGCACGTTTTTGGCGATATAGAACGGCACGCCCGCGGTGTAGCACACGCCGCCGACGGCGAGCAGGGCAAGTGCCACGGGGTTGAGCAGCAACACGAGCTCGGGCAGCTTAAAGACAACGAGCCAGCCCATCAGCAGGTAGACCAGGCCGCTTACCCAGTGCGGTTGACGCTCGCGCATAAAGCACTCGAGGGCGATGCCGATAATGGCGATGGCCCATACGGCAAAGAACAGCGCAGGGCCGCCGTCGTTTGCGAGCGTGATGAGGCAAAACGGCGTATAGCTGCCGGCTATGAGCAGGTAGATGCAGCTGTGGTCGATAATGCGGAACACGCGCTTGGCGCCCGCGGGCTGAATCGCATGGTAGAGCGTGGAGGCAAGGTATTCGAGGATAATGCTGACACCGTAGACAATCGCCGCGGCCATGTGGGCCGGGCCTCCGCCGCGCAGGGCGGCGAATACGATCAGGAGCACCAGACCCGCGATACCCAGCAGGCAGCCGACACCATGGGTGACGGAGTTCATGATCTCCTCGCCCACCGTGTAGTGTGGAACGGCCGCGGTCTTGGGTCGCGGCTTAGAACTGTCGCTCGAATCGGACATGCCGGTTACATCCTCCAACGTAAAGAGTTCTCAACACTATATCAAAGCGTCTAGGTACGTGCGAAATTTGCACCATACGTGACCCTTTGTTTACCCATTCTTTGCCTGTTGACGCATCAACGGCGAACGTCCATAATGCGCTTGCATTAAATGTTGACGTATTAACATCTTATAGGAGAATACCGCATGGCTCAAAACGCACGTTCCCATCGAAAGCTCAAGATGGCCGGCATCGTTGCACTGGTGGTTGTCGTTGTGCTGCTCGGATTTGCCGGCAACTTTCTGTTTGACTTCGCGCTGAATCCCCAAGCGCCGTACACCATGAAGATGATGCAGGATAGCAAGAACGACAAAGAAGGCGAGCAGCCGGATGCCGAGGACACCGAGGCGCGGGCATGGTTTAAAGAAAACCGCAAGAGCAGCAGCCTCACCGCAGATGACGGAACCGAGCTCGCCGCTTGGTTTTTTGCCGCCTCGGAGAACACCCACGATTACGCCGTCTGCCTGCATGGATATACCAACGAGCCCATCGGCATGGCCCGATACGTCAAGCGATTCCACGACCGCGGCATGAACGTGCTCGCGCCTGCCGCCCGCGCCCACGAGCGCTCCGGCGGCGACTATATCGGCATGGGCTGGCCCGAGCGGCTCGATGTCGTTGCATGGATTGGGCGGATCGTTCAGGCTGACCCCGAGGCGCGCATCCTGGTCTTTGGCGAGTCGATGGGTGCAGCAACTGCCATGAACGTCGCGGGGGAATCTCTACCCGCAAACGTAAAATGCATTATCGAGGACTGTGGTTATACGAGTGTTTGGGACGAGTTTTCCCTGCAACTCAAGGACGTGTTCGGCCTGCCCAGCTTTCCCTTGCTCGATGTAGCAAACTTGGTGTGCAACGTGCGCGCGGGCTACGACTTTCATAAGGCGAGCAGTGTGGAGCAACTCAAACACGCGACGGTTCCCATGCTGTTTATCCACGGCGACCAGGACACCTTTGTGCCGTACAGCATGCTCGACCAAAACTACGACGCGTGCGCCAGCAAGGTCAAGCAAAAGCTCACCATCCATGGCGCCACCCACGCCAAGAGTGCGCAAGTTGACCCCGAGCTCTACTGGAACACAGTCAACAACTTCCTCGACGAGTATTTTTAGGCGAATAGCAACGTCTGAGGCTTTATCTGACCCCCTATTTTCGGAAGTATGCGGCAAAATCTGGAACTGCCGACCAGACCACAGTTTTACCAACAATTTATCAGGGGTTTTGTTGCCAAAAAACGTCGTGTGCTCGGCGGTCTCGAAATTTGCCGCATACTTCCAAAAAGCCGCCCGTGAGCGCTGTGCCCACGGGCGGCTTTTGCTCTACTTGCGCCAGAAAAGCGCTTGATTTGTCCAATAACTAGGCGCTACTTGACCTCGATGAGCTCGTACTTGCTCGTGCCCAGGCCGATCTTCTCGGCATGCGCGATGCAGGTGCGCCAGTCGGTGTCGGGATGCGTGATGCAGAAGGGGTCCTTGGCCTGATCGCCCTCCAGATGCTCGTGGTTGTGCTCCATCTTGGCCGCGCTATCGGTAAGCTCGGTGTTGGGCAGCGGCTCGGATGCCATGACGGCATCGGCACAGGCCTGGTCGATGGCGACCGGGTCGAAGCTCGCGAACATGCCGATATCGTTGACGATAGGCGTGTCGTTTTCGGGATGGCAATCGCAGTTGGGGCTAATATCCATGGCAAGCGAGATATGGAAGCTCGGGCGGCCGTCGACAACGGCCTTGGTGTACTCGGCGATCTTGCAGTTGAGCACATCGGCCGCGGCGTCATAGCCGGGCTTGATGCAATCCTGGTTGCATGCCGCAATGCAGCGGCCGCAGCCCACGCAGCGATCGTGGTCGATGGCGGCCACGTGCACCGTGCGGGTGTTGCCGTTAACAAGCTCGCGCTCGCGGGTGTCGGTGAACGAGACAGCGTTGTGTGCGCAAATCTTTTCGCAGGCACGGCAGCCAACACAGTGCTCGGTCGCGACATTCGGCTTGCCGGCGGCATGCTGCTCCATCTTGCCGGCACGGCTGCCGCCTCCCATGCCCAGGTTCTTCATGGCGCCGCCAAAGCCGGCCTGTTCATGGCCCTTAAAGTGGGTGAGGCTGATCACGATATCGGCATCCATGAGTGCCTGACCGATCTTGGCCTCGTGCACGTACTCGCCGCCCTCGACCGGGACGAGCGCCTCGTCGGTACCCTTGAGGCCGTCGGCGATGATGATCTGGCAACCCGTGGCATACGGGGTAAAGCCGTTCTGATAGGCGGTATCGATGTGCTCGAGCGCGTTTTTGCGGCTACCGACGTAGAGCGTGTTGCAGTCGGTGAGGAAGGGCTTGCCGCCCAGCTCCTTGACGACATCCGCGACGGCGCGGGCGTAGTTGGGACGCAAAAAGCTCAGGTTGCCCAGCTCGCCAAAGTGAATCTTGATGGCGACGAACTTGTTCTCAAAGTCGATCTGCTCAATACCGGCGTGACGGATGAGGCGCTTGAGCTTGTCGAGCTGGCTCTCGCGAGCATGCGTGCGCAGGTTGGTGAAGTACACCTTAGCGGGTGCTGCGGGTGCAGTTGCGGTCATAGTTATATCCCCTCGGTCTATATGGCGTTACAGACATAGAGGATGGTACCCGTTGAAGTAGGGTCAAAGTCAAGCGCGAAACCTAGTCGTTGGGGAGGTTCTTAAACGACTACTCTTGGACTTTAAGGGCCTCGGCTAGGCTGACGCGCTTGATAGAACGCGTGTGTAGCAGCGCCACGACCAGGTAGGTCGCAAAGCCAATGCCCACGCACGCCGTCATGGACCAAGCGGGCACGTAGATCTCGATATTGCCGTTGTAGGCGAGCAGCATCGAGCGGAAGATGGCCGTAAGCGAGCCAATAATGACCGGCAGGCTCAGCACAAGCGACGCCACCACGCACAGCGTGATCGAGCGGATGTACAGATGCGAGATCTCGCTATCGCGATAGCCAAAGACTTTCATGTAGCTGATCGAACGGGCGCCGTGGTCGATCACAGCCTTGGTCAACAGGTACATAAACAGCAGGAAAATAAACACCGCGAGCCCAACCATCATGCCGATCATTTTGCTCATCATGCCGATAAACTGGTCGCCCACGGCGCGCATGTCGTCGGGCGTGGTGTCGCCGGCAAAGTAACGAGCATCGAGATCGAGCTTCTCGTCGCTCACATAGCCGTTAAAGTAGGCGGCGTCGTTGTCGAACAGCTCGTTAAAGTCATCGATACTCATATAGATATTCATGTCCGACTTGGAGCCCCAGGTACAATCCTTGCCCGCGTACTCAAGGGAATAATGCTCGCCCTCGTACTTGTCGCCGAGCATGACCTTCTGACCCTCGCTCCAGCCAAACTTATCGAGCAGACCGCCGCCAAAGACGATGCGCCCATCGCCGACGTTGAGGTCTTTCCAATAGCGCGAATCGGTTGAAATGCCGTAGACGGAAATCGTCTCCTCGCCATTTCCATCGCCGCGGTCGTATTGCAGCTGGTAAACGGCGTATTTCTCAGCCTGTGCGATTGCGCCCGCGCCGTTGTTGGTCGTATTGACCGGGTGGATATCGTCGTTGTCAGTGTCAATCTTGGAGGCTTTGTCGATCAGGTCGATAGCCTCATCACGGTTGCAGCCGAGGGCATCGGCAAGATCATCGAGGCGCGCATAAAGCGCATCCTTCTTGTCCTGGACCTTGGCAAGCGCATCCTGCGCCGCAGTCAGGCTCTCGGCAGACGGAGATGCGGTCGCGGCATCGGCTGCCGTCTGCGCCGCATCGGCCGCGTCGTCAAGCTCGTCATCGGCATCCTGGGCAGCGGTTAGCAGCGCGCCGTCAACCGACTGCAAGCGCTCGAGTGCCGACCACTGCTCGCGCTCCTCGGCGGTGCCCTCGAGCTCCAGCGGCGCCTTGAGCGTGTACTGGTGCTCGGCGACCAGGCTCGTCTTCAGGTTGTCCGCGTAGTGCGTCATCGTGGGCAGAATCGCCAGGCCAAAAAGCATCAGCAGCGACGCAAATGCAATGCCCACGAAGAGCGTGGCGAAGTTGCCCAGGTTGCGCAGGAAGATACGCAGGCGGAAGCGCGAGACAAAACCCATGCGCTCCGGCAGCTGCAGGCCGCACTTGGTACCCGATTTGCCGCTCGCCTCGTGACGAAGGAATTGCAACGGCGTCTTGCCCATTTTGCGAAGCAGGCCCACCAGCGTGATGAGGATGAGCGCGGCGGCGGGAACCACGGCGCACTTCACAAAGATCTCCCAGCTCCAGTACACCTGGAAGGGCGGCAGGCTATACGAACCGTAATAGAGGCTGCGCATGGGCTCGGTAAAGAACACAACGCCGAGCGCAGTGCCCAAAAGCGCTGCGAGCACGCCCACGATGGCGGGAAGCGCAAGGTAGTGCAGCACGATCTCGCGACGGCGATAGCCGCTGGCGAGCAGTGTGCCAATGATGGCGCTCTCCTCCTCGATGGTGGCGTCGGTAAGGACCACAAAGACGAACGCCATGATCACGATGATGATGTCGAGCAGCGTCATCCACATCATAGAGTCGCCGTCCACGTCGTCGCGCGCGTAGCCAATACCCTGGTTGGAATCGGCGTCGATCAGATCGTCCACGCGCGTATCGGCATCGGTCAGCGCCTCGACCATATCCTGCTCCGCATCGATGCGGTCTGCAGCGGAGAGATCGCGATCGGCAAAGGTGAAGGAGTAGGTGTAGGCGGGCGCGCCGCCGACGTCCTCGAGCGCGGCAAAGCCAGCGTCGGTGACCTCGGCCACGCCATAGGTGATGGTGTTCACCGTAAAGTCGGAGTTGTTGAGGAACAGCGCCTGGCTATCGGGCTGGGTCATGATGCCGCAGATGGTGTAGGTGCGGCCCTCAAGCTCAACCTTATCGCCCACGGACAGGTTGTTATTGGTGGCAAAGACACGGTCGATGGCCACCTCATCGTCCGTCTTGGGCTCCTTGCCCTCACAGTAGGACGCGATATCGACCTTGGTGCGGTGCGCATAGGTGCGCAGCGTGCGCTTGGTGCCGTCGTCGCCGGACGCCTTTTTGATGATGGCGTCGATGGAGAAGTTCTTGTAGAGCGTGACGCCGCCGACGTCGCCGGCTGCACCCTCGGCTGCCTTGAGCTGGTCTTTGGTGGCCTCGAAAGAGGTGGTCACGCGGCCGTCCTCAATCGTGTACGCATCGCGCATGTCGTCGATAAGGCAACCGATGGAATGCGCTGCGAGCAAAAAGCCCGAGGTAAGGGCGATGCTTCCGCACATAAGCAAAAAGATGCCCAGGTACTTGCCGATATTGCGGCGCAGCTCGCGCGGGAGACGTTTTGTGAGAGGTGTCATGGCGCCGCCTACCAATCGAGCTCGGCGGCCGCGACGGGCGACTCGTTGAGCTCATCCTCGACGATGCGCCCGTCGCGCAGGCGCAGCACGCGATTGGCCATGCGCGCGATGGCGGCATTGTGGGTGACAATGATGATGGTGCAGCCGTAGGTGCGGTTGACATCCTCCATGAGCTGCAAGATTTCCTTGGACGTCTTGTAGTCAAGCGCGCCCGTGGGCTCGTCGCACAGCAGCAGGCCCGGGTTTTTGACGAGTGCGCGGCCGATGGCACAGCGCTGCTGCTGGCCGCCCGAGACCTGGCGCGGGAACTTGTTGCGGTGCTCGTAGAGACCCAGCGAACGCAGCAGGTCGTCGACATTGAGCGGGTTTTTGGACAGGTGCGCCGTGACCTCGATGTTCTCCTTGATGGTGAGATCGGGCACCAGGTTGTAGAACTGGAAGACAAAGCCCAGCTCGCGGCGGCGGTACTCACCCAGGTCGGCGGGCTTGAGCGTGGTGAGGTCGCAGCCGTCCACCAGAATAGAGCCGGCGTCGGCATCCTCCAGGCCGCCGATCAGGTTAAGAAACGTCGACTTGCCCGAACCCGAGGGCCCCAGCATGACGCAGATCTCACCGCGATTGATGGACGTGTCGATGCCGTCGAGCACCGTCAGGCGCGCATCTCCATCGCCGTAGTGCTTCTTGAGCCCCTTGACCTGGACGTAGGCTTGCTTCGTCGCCATGCTATCCCCCATTGTTAGCCTTCTGCTACTTTTCTAGGCTAATAGTAAACCCGGGCGAACTATTTTTAAGCGACGTGCGCGAACTATTTTCCAACCTACTCATTGGGACTACTCATTGGGGACAGACTTAAATGAGCGATTTCACTCATTTAAGTCTGTCCCCAATGAGTGGTCCCCAAGTGCCGACATATTGGGACAGTCCTTGCCGGCACGACCGGCGGGCCGGCGAATCGACAAAGACTGTCTCCGATGACTAGCCGTTTAAGAACGTCCCCGATGACCAGGTAGCTAGGCGTGGGATTTGGCGCGGGTGAGGGCCAGGCCTACGGCGGCGATGGCGGCGGCGAAGAGCACCGTGACGCCCAGATCGCAGGCGATGTCGCCCAGCACGGTGGACGTCAGGTCCGCGGCGAGCGCCTTGCCGATCGCGTCGTTCACCCAATACGTCGGCACAAAGTGCGCCACCGTCTGCACGGCCGAGCCCATGAGCGACAGCGGCATCCAGGCGCCGCCCAAAAACGTCATGAGCATGCCGAGCAGGTTGCCCACACCGTTGAGCAGCTCCTCGCGCGCGCCCAGGCTCGACAGCGTAAAGCCAACAGCCAGCGGCGTGCACGCCAGGGCAAACGTTGCCGCCAGCGCCAGGCACACGCGACCCACGCCGACCTCGGCAACCGCGCTGGCAAAGCCCACGACGCCCATCATGCTCGACACGAGCCAGATGCAGACGGTGAGCACGGCGGCGGCCGCGAACACAGCGAGCGAACGCTGGCGCTCAGAGACCGGGCTGGCATCCATGCGGCGCACGCGCTCGGGCTCGTTCATGCCCGAGAACACCAGTCCCACCGACACGATGACCGACGAGATGATCGCGTACGCGCCAAAGTTGAAGTACGACTCGAGCGTGGTAGCAGCAGTCGAGTCGACCTTGACCTGCTCGATCTGGACCTCCGCGCGCTTTGCGGCCGCGTGCTCGGCGGCCCTTGCGACGTCGCCGTTGGAGGCAGCGGGCTCTAGTGCGGCCGCAGCGCCCGCGAGCGAGATCCACCGCGAGGCCTCGGCAGACGAAAGCGCCGCCGCCATGGTGCCGGCACCGTAGGTCACATCGAGCTTGGGCAGGGACTCCCCCGCGCGGGCGGCTGCAACAAGATCGTCCTCAAACCCCTCCGGGATAAAGAACACGCAGTCGGCGCTGCCTTTGGCGCTGTTGCTCTTGGAGAGCGCATCGGCAAGGTCGTATGTGTCGTCGCCGACGCCCGTGACCAGGTCAAAGCGTGAGCCCAGGTGCTTGGTAAGCGCCCGCGAAAGGTCGCTATTGTCGCGGTCGACCACGATCACGTTGGTGTCGTAGGGCTTGTACTCGGTCAGCTGCGACGAGTTCCAGCTCACCGAAGCCGCGATGAATACGCCCATGAGCGAGATGAACACCGTATAGATGAGCAGGTAGAACGGGTGCGCCAGCGCCATGCGAAGCGCGGTCTTAAAGGTGCTCATAGCGGCTCCTTCCAAAGATCAGCGTGGCGGCGGCAACGAACACCAGGGTCATCAGGACGAGCGCGCCGGCGCGGACGGCGAAGGGCCCCAGATCCTCAAAGAAATACAGGCGGTTGAACATGTCGCAGATGAGCTTGACGGGGTTGAGCCAGCACTCGGCCGGGCAGGCGCGGGCGACATCGTCGGCAAGCGCCATCGCCGGCTCGCCGTAGAGTCCGGCGAACAGGGCGCACGTGGTGGCAAAGCCCGTGAGGATGCCCGATTTGGATGCCTTGCCGCCCTTAACGGGAAGCGTGCCCACAAAAAGCCCCAGGCCCGTGGCGGCAAGCGCGGATGCAGCCCCGCCCAGCAGGCACAACCCCTCGCGCCCGCCAAAGTCGACGCCCACGACCAGGCGCACGTAGCCGATCGCAACCGCCATCGATGCAAAGGAAACCAGCCACGAGCCGACAAAAATGCCGGCCAGCGACGCCGTCTTGGAAAGACCGCCCACGCAGCGGCGCGCGCCAAGGCCCGACAGATTAGGCTGCAAATCGACGACGCTCAAGGCGGCAAACTCGGCAGACATCATCGCGACCAGGCCAAAGAGCGCGTAGTAGTAGATGACCGTGCCATCGGGCGTGGCACGAGTCAGGCTCATGCGGCGGGTTCCGCCCTTGAACGACAGGGCGTGCGCAACCGCCGCCGGATCGGCGAGCGCCGCCGGGTTGTCCTGGGCAATCTGGCGCATGAGCTCGACATTTTGCGTATACGAGCTTGCCACCGTTTCAAGGATGCTGCGGTCGGTGAGCACCGACGAGGCGCGCGAGCTGTCGTAACTCGACAGCAGCGTGAGCCTGGGCGTGCCCGCGGCATCAACCGTATAGATGCCCGCGACCTCGCCGGCCTTGAGCGCTTTGCGCGCGACAGCCAAGTCTTCGTACTCGCTCACATCGAGCAGCTGATCGTCGCCTGCCTTGGCAAGCGAAGCTGCCACATCCTTAAAGGTCGAGGCATCCCAGGCCTCGTCCGCCACGACGGCAACCGGCACCGGGTCGACCGTGCCGTCGGAGCTGAGGTTCGCAAACATAAACATGAACATCGTGGAAAGCGCGATAGGAAAGAGAGCGCCCCAGACCCATGTGCTCGGCCGACGTAGCAGCGTCTTGACCGTGGTTATGATGGTGTTGAACATAGCTGCCCCCTAGTCGCGCAGCTCGCGGCCGGTGATCTCGAGGAACACGTCGTTGAGGGTCGGCGGCTCGCTCCACACGCGGCCGAGCGCAGCGTCGGCGGCGCGCAGCGTGTCGAGGATGTCGACCAAATTGTGCGGGCTCGCTTCGCAGGTGCAGATGAGCTCGCCGCCGGAAAGCTCAACCGAAAGCACGTGCTCGAGGGCGCGCAGCCGCTCGACTGTGGCTGGCTCGACGGCGCCGACCTCGACGGTTACGCGCTCGCCCATCTGAATCATGCGCTTGAGCTCGTCGTTGGTGCCCTGCGCCAGCACGCGCCCGCCGTCCATGATCATGATGCGGCTGCAAATCTGCTCGACTTCCTCCATGTAATGGCTGGTATACACCACCGTGGCGCCCTCGTCGCGCAGGCGGCAGATGCCCTCCAGGATGGCGTTGCGGCTCTGCGGGTCGACCGCCACCGTGGGCTCATCAAAGAAGATGAGCTCGGGTTTGTGCGCGATGCCGCAGGCAATGTTGAGCCGACGCGCCAGGCCGCCCGAGAGCTTACCGGGGCGGAACTTGGTAAAGTCGCCCAGCCCGACAAAGTCGATCGCCTCGTCCACGAGCGCACGGCGGCGCTTGCGATCGTTGACGTAAAGACTGCAGAAATAGTCGATGTTCTCGCGCACCGTGAGTTCGTCGAACACCGCCACCTGCTGCGGCACCACACCGATGCGGCGCTTGAGGTCGTAGCGGGCGGGCGTCATGCGCTCGCCGAACAGCTCGATGGTGCCTTTGTCGTAGGCGAGCAGCTGCAGGATGCAGTTGATGGACGTGGTCTTGCCCGAGCCGTTGGGGCCCAGCAGGCCAAAGATCTCGCCGGGGGCGATACTCAGGTTAAAGTGGTCGAGCGCAATAAGGTCGTCGTAGCGCTTAACGAGGTTTTCGACGTGGACGATGTCTGTCATGAGGCGGCCCTTCTGTTGCTTGCGGCCCGGTACGATTGCATCATCGCAGGAGCTGACGGCGCGCACCAGTGAGCTTTGTCACGAGTGCGGGGCGGTCGCGTAGCCTGCTGACGCGACCGCCCCGCCGCGTGGGAGGAATGTCACGGTTGCTTTGAGTGGCGCCTCCCCCGTGCGCGGCATCGCGTACAATACCCGTATGAACAGGCTATTCGACAAATCGATCGTGCTGGCGTGCTGCATCGCAGCCGCCACGGGCCTTGCTGTGGATGCTCGCCTGGTCGCGGCGTTTTGCCTTGGCGTTGTCATCGCCGCGCTGGCCGAGGTCGCGCAGGAAGAACGCGCCCGTCGCGCCAGCGAGGCCGGCAGCTACGCCTACGTCATCGCGGCTGTCTTCGTGCCGCCGTTTGTGCCGTTCGCACCTCTCGCCCTCTATGACATCGCGCGACGCGTGCGCCGTGAACGCATCTGGCCCGCGCTGGCAATTGGCTCCGTGTTTGCCTGCGCACTTGCCACGGACCTTCGCTGCGGCGCGCTCACCACCCGAACGCTGTTGCTAACCGCCATCCTTTCGGTCGCCGCCACGTTGCTGTCACTGCGCACCGCGCAGCTGGAGCGCGAACAGGAACGCATGCGTCGCACCCGCGACAAGCTGCAAGAACGCGCCCTGGCACTCGAGGCACGCAACCGCGACCTCGCCGACCGCCAGGACTACGAAGTCGAGCTCGCGACGCTCGCCGAACGCGCCCGCATCGCGCGCGAGATCCACGATAACGTGGGCCACCAGCTCACGCGCGCTTCGCTTCAAACCGAAGCCCTGCGCGTGGTCCATGCCAACGAGCCCGGCGTTGCCGCCGATTTCGCCGACGTCAAATACACCGTTGACGAGGCGCTCCAGCTCGTGCGCGCCAGCGTCCACGCGCTCAACGACAATGCAACCAACCTCTCCGTGCAGCTCGAACGCATCGTTGAAGGCGCACGCTCGGACAGCGGTCCGCAGATTGAGCTTGAGGTTTTGACCGAGCATGCGCCCGCCAACGTCGCCAACTGCTTTGCGGCGGTGCTGCGCGAGGCGCTTTCCAACGCCATGCGCCACGCCCATGCCAAAACCATTACCGTGCGGTGCATGGAGCATCCGTCGTTTTACCAGCTCATCGTTACCGATGATGGCGCAGACGCGACCCCGGCGAGCAGCAGCAACGTCGCAGAAGGCATGGGGCTCGTCTCCATGCGCGAGCGCGTCGAGGCGCTTGGCGGAACCTTCACCGCCGGCCTGCGCGCCGGCGCCCCCGGCTGGCGCGTGTTTGCCACCGTCCCCAAACAGCAAGGAGATGACGCCCGATGAGGCTCATAGTTGTCGACGACGACCGCTTGGTAGTCGATTCGCTCAAGATTATCCTGGGCGCCCAGCCGCAGATCGAAGTGGTGGGCACCGGAGCCGACGGCAACGACGCGGTGGCACTCTACGCCGAGCACGCGCCCGATATCGCGCTGCTCGACATTCAGATGCCGGGGCGCGACGGCCTTTCGGCGGCGCGCGAAATCCTTGAGCGCGACCCTTCGGCGCGCGTGGTGTTTCTGACGACATTCTCGGATGACGAGTACATTGTGTCGGCGCTCAAACTGGGCGCCCGCGGCTACCTGATTAAAACCGATGTCGCCGTCATTCCTCCGGCGTTGGCGCAAGTCATGGACGGCAAACGCGTGCTCGAGGGTAAGGCGATCGAAGATATCAACTTTGATGGGACGGGCGTCGATGCCGGCACGACCCGCCGGCCCGCGGCCTTCGCCAGCCTAACCGACCGCGAGTTCGAAGTCGCCGAGCTCATCGCCCGCGGCCTCGACAACAAGGAGATTGCCGCCACCGCCTATATGGGCGAAGGCACCGTACGCAACCACATCAGCTCGATCCTGGCAAAGATGGGCCTGCGCAACCGCACGCAGATCGCCATCGCCTACCTGCGAGGGTAGTTGCCCGACGATCAACCGCTCCGGCATAGCAAAATGGCTGCCACCGATTTAATGCCATTTCAAAACTATGCCGGTTTACTGCGATGAATCGCCCGCCTTCGACCACGGCAAATTGCGCGCTTGCAAAACCGCAGGTAGAACGCCTGCAATATTTAGAAAAATGCAGTCATGGTCGGGAATGTCGAATTCATCGTAGTAAACCGACATAGTTTTGTTCGGATAGTCCCGCACGGATACCATCCCAGGCCTCGCGGAACAAAAATGATCCGTTTTCTTCCGCCCGCGGAGATCGGCTGACAGCGCCCGCCACGAAATCGGCCCATCTACTACGTTTGACTCAATATCCCCGACCATACCCGCTTTTCATGAAAAATCGCAGGCGTTCTCCCTGCGGTTTTTATTTCGCATTACTTGCCATGGTTGAGGGTAGCGGCTTAAACGTAGTAGATGGGCCCATTTCGTGGCAGACGGGTCATTTTCGGGCTGGACGGGTCGCGTGGCGGCCCGCACACGCGTTCACGCGCGGGGCCGGCGGGGCATTTTTGCCCCGCCGGCCCCTATTCCAGCGCTATACCAGCCCCATTCCAGCGCTACTCCGGCTTGGTTTCTACCGTGGGGGTCTTGTCCGCCGCGACTGGAGTGCGGGCGGTGTCCATAGTCAGGCAGTGTTTGGGGCAGCTCTCGATGCACTCGCCGCATACCACGCAGGCATACGGGTCAATCGACCACGTTCCTCCCTTGCGATCGACCGCGAGTGCGCCCGCCGGGCAGCGGCGCGCGCACATGCCGCAGCAAATGCACACGTCCATATCGTTGACGATGTGCCCACGCAGGCGCTCGGGTGCCGCGAGCTTCTCCTGCGGATAGCACACCGTTACCGGCTGCTTGACCATAGAACCCAAGGCCGTCTTGGCAAATGTCAGCAAACTCATGCCGCGCCTACCTTTCCGTGCAGCTAATGCAGGGGTCGATGGTCAGGATAATCATGGGCACGTTGGCAATGAGCACGCCCTGCAGCGCATGCGTCAGACCCGCCAGGTTTTGCGACGTCGGCGTGCGCACGCGAAAACGGTCCAGATTCTTGGTGCCGTTGCCGCGCACATAGTAATACGCCTCGCCGCGCGGTTGCTCAATCACAACCTCGCCGCGTGCGCCGTCGGCCGGCGTAAGCTTGGTGCGCCCGCCGATCCCGTCGTGCGGAATCTTGCCCACAAGCTCCTTAATGATGTCCATGGCCTGCGTGACCTCGGCGCAACGCACCTGGCAGCGGGCATAGCAGTCGCCATCGGTAGCGACAATTGGCTCAAACGCAGCCAGGTCCGCATAGGCGCCGTCGCCAAACATGCGCACGTCGTAGTCCACGCCCGAGGCGCGCCCAAACGGGCCGACCATCGAAAGCTCCAGCGCGTCCTTCTTGCTGATCACGCCCACGCCATGCAGGCGCTCGCCGCAGCTGTCGTCGTCCAAAAACGTATGCACCAGGGCCTCGTAGTCGGGACGCATGGCATCGAGTGTCTGGACAATGCCCGCCAGCTCGGAGTCCTCGATATCGTGCTTAAGGCCGCCGATCTCGTTAATCGACAGAATCACGCGCCCGCCGCACGTGCTCTCAAAGATCTTGAGAATCTGCTCGCGCAGGGTCCACGACCGATAGAACAGCGCCTCAAAACCAAAGGCGTCGGCGAGCAGGCCCAGCCACAGCAGATGCGAGTGGATGCGCGAAAGCTCGTGCAGAATGGTGCGAATATACTGCACGCGGCCGGGCACCTCGATGTCGAGCATGCGCTCGCAGGCGCTGGCATAGCCGCAGCTGTGACCCACGGCGCAAATGCCGCAGATGCGCTCGGCGATGTAGCCAAACTGATGCATGTCGCGCTTTTCGGTGAGCTTCTCGAGCCCGCGGTGCACAAAGCCGATCTGCGGAATTGCCTCGATGACGCGATCGTCCTCGATCACCAGGTCTAGATGAAGCGGCTCGGGCAGCACCGGGTGCTGCGGGCCAAACGGAATAACGGAGCGATGTGCCATGGACCTTACGCCTCCTTTTTCTGCTCGTCGCGGGCGGCCCTGGCGGCAAGCGCCGCGCGGACCTTGGCAGCTTTCTCGGGATCCATGGCGGCGAGCTTTGCCTCCATCTCGGCAGCCTTGAGCGCCGCTTTGGCTGCAGCCTCATCGTGCTGAGCATCGGAGCCGGCAGCCGCAGTGGGCTGAGCAGCGGCACCCGCGGCATCGCCGGCGCTCGTAGCGCTCTCCCCTGTAGCAGCCGCAGCCGCGGCGGCCTTCTCGGCAGCGGCCTTGCGCGCCTTGGCCTCGGCAGCCGCGCGGACCTTCATGGCCTTCTCGCGCGCGGCCTTCACCTCGGGCGTGATAACGCTCATGGGTTCAGCGGTCGAGACCTGGTAGAAAAAGCCCTTAAAGTCGATCTGCATATCGGTGATGGCAAGACCAAACAGATCGTGCGCTTCATTTTCAAACGGGAACACCGCGGGGTAATACGAGCTGATGGACGGAATCTCCTGGTACTGGTCGATGCCCTCAGCCACCAGGTTCTCAATCGCGTAGCTGCCGTCCTGCGCAATATGCTCCTGAGCAGCACGAACGTTGATAAACGTATAGACCAAGCGATACGAGCCGTCGTCGACGTTACGCTCGGCGTGCATTTGCACAAAGCGCGCACCGACGCCCTTAAGCGCCTGGACATGCGACAGGAGCTCGTCGATCCCGACGGTGGTATAGATTGCCTCTTGCATTACTCGGCCTCCTTTGCAGCGACGGACGCGGCGGGCGCCCCAGCAGGTGCGTCGCCAGCGGCGGGCGCGTCGCCGGCCTCAGCCGCGGCCACAAACCCGTCCTCGCCCAGCTCAACGCCACCATCCCAGGTAGCGGCGCCGCCCACGGTGAGCGGATCGCCGCCGGCGCGCATCACGGCCTCCTTCTGGTCCAAGATGCCGCACGCCTCCACGATGGCATCGATCACGGTCTCGGGGCGAATGGCGCACCCGGGCGCGTACACGTCCACGGGAATCGCGCGATCCACGCCGCCGATCACGTTGTAGGCATCGCGAAACACGCCGCCCGAGCACGCGCAGATGCCGCAGGCCACCACGCACTTGGGCTCGAGCATCTGGTTGTAAATTTGGCGCACGACGGGCAGGTTCTGGGCATTGACCGAGCCCGTCACCAAAAAGATGTCCGCATGCTTGGGGTTACCGGTATTGACCACGCCAAAGCGCTCCGCATCGAACAGCGGCGTGAGCGAGGCCAGCACCTCGATATCGCATCCGTTGCAGCTCGAGCCGTCGTAATGAATAACCCACGGCGAGCGCGACATTTTATGATCCATGGATGCCGCCTCCTAAATAAACACGTCGACGAGGATGGGCATAAGGTTGAGCAGGCCAAACACCAACGCCACGCCCCAGCCGAGCTTAAAGCAGCTGCGCCAGGTGCTGCGTGCGAAGGTGTTGTCGATCAGCACCTCGACAAAGTACGTCGCAGCCATCACGACCAGGGCGACCACCCAGCTCACGGGGTTGTCCCAGACAAAGAACATGCCCACCCACATCAAAAACAGCACGGTCTCGCACCAGTGCATAAGGGTCATCTTGGCCAGCGTGCCGCCGCTCATCTCGGTGGCGACGCCCTGGACAATCTCCTGATGCGCGTGATGCGAGTACGAAAGATCGAACGGCGACTTGCGCAGCTTGATGGTAAGCACCGCGAGCAGTGCAAGGAAGATGGGCGCGCTGTACACGATGATGGGCGCCGACTGCCCCGTCACGGCGATGGAATCAAAGCTGTCGGTGGCAAGGTAGAGGCCCACGCTCATCAGCAGAACGGCGGGCTCGTAACTCATAACCTGCAGCAGCTCGCGGTCGGCGCCAACCTGGGCAAACGGGCTTTGCGTCGAGGCGGACGCCAGCACCACAAAGATCGCGGCGAGCGTCACCATAAAAGCGCACAGCAGCGTGTTGGA
This sequence comes from Collinsella sp., assembly GCA_019414425.1. Lineage (GTDB taxonomy): Bacteria > Actinomycetota > Coriobacteriia > Coriobacteriales > Coriobacteriaceae > Collinsella. The sequence continues at coordinate 11,923 of DXMB01000009.1, read as the reverse complement.
ACCCGACACAAAGATGCCGCCACCCACAACGGTAAAGATGAGCGCACATGCCATATAGGTATCATCCATGGTGTTTACGCTGGCAGGGGCCTTGCGCAGCAGCTTGGCAACGTCGTAGAAGGGCTGCAGCAGGCGCGGACCCACACGGCCCTGCATGCGAGCCGAAAGCTTACGGTCGATGCCGTCGATCAGGCCGCCCACAAGCGGCGCCAGCAAAGCAAACGCCACGGTGCCCATAAAGATGCCCACGACGCCCGAGCCTTCGAAATACTTGCCGCGCAGCACCGAGGGCGTGCTCATGGCAAGTCTCTCGGGCCCAATCCACGCGCAACACAGCAGCGCGAACAGGATAATGCTGCAGCACACGACGCTACCCGCGGGGCTGATACGCTTCTCGCCAAGGGCGTCCACCGAGTACCAATTGCGCTTTTCGGCCTTCACCTCGCGTCCCATCGAGCCGCGGAAATGGCGGTAATTGTCGGTTCCCACACCCGAAAGATATACGTTTACGTGCGGTTTGTTGCTCACGCGGAATGAAGTCAGCAGCACCACGGCGATAAACGCCACGATAACCACCATCAGATACATGGAGTCCTTGCCAATAACGTACGGCACGCGGCCAAACACCATGGCCAAGTAAGGCGACACCAGGCCGCTCGAGATGAGCGGGAACGCCACGCAGCAAAGAATCAGCAGCGCGGCGATGGTGTTGAGGGCCATCCATTCGGTCTTATGGACATTGACCTCAACGTTTTGAGCCGTGGGGTCGACGCCCGAAAGCTTGGCAAGCCACTTGCCCCAGAAGAAGAACGTCGCGGCCGAGCCAAAGGCAAGCACCATGATCATGAGCACGTTGCCGGTCTGCGCGAACGCCACCAGGGCGCCCCACTTGGACACGAGCATGCCAAACGGTGCCACGAACATGCCCATGATGCCCAGCATCATCAGACGCGTCAGGTGTGGCATGCGGCTGAACATGCCATCCATGTCCTCGATATTGCGGCTGCCGATATGATGCTCGGCGGTGCCCACGCACAGGAACAGCAGCGACTTTGCCACCGTATGGAACAGGATCAGGAAGATCGCGGCCCACACGGCCTCGGGCGCGCCGACGCCTAGGCAGGCGCTGATAAGGCCCAAGTTGGAAATGGTGGAGTACGCGAGCACGCGTTTGGCGTTGCTCTGCGAGATGGCCATGAGGGCAGCGAGCAAAAACGTGATGGCACCCACACTCGTGACCATAAAGCCAGTCACGGGATAGATGGCATAGAGCGGGCTCAGCTTGACCATCAGGAACACGCCGGCCTTGACCATGGTGGACGAGTGCAGCAGGGCGCTCGTGGGCGTGGGGGCAACCATGGCACCCAACAGCCAAGTGTGGAACGGCATCTGTGCGGCCTTGGTGAGTGCGGCGAGCGACAGCAGAACGACCGGCATCACCAGCAGCGCGGATTGCGCGGTTCCGGCGCCGGAAAGCTCGATCATGCCCGAGATGGTCAGCGGCATGCCGTTAACGTGCAGGTACATGAGTCCGGCCAAAAACGCGATGCCGCCCAGCATGTTGAGGATGATCTGGGTGAAAGCGTTTTTTATGGCCTCGGGCGTGCGCGTGTAGCCAATCATGAGGAACGAGCACACGGTGGTGATTTCCCAGCCACAGAACAGCCACTCAAGGTTGTCGCTTGTCACGATGACGAACATGGCCGAGAGGAACAGGAACATAAGCGCCAGGAACTGCGGGCGACGGTCGGGCGCGGTCTGCCCGCGCAGCGCAGCCTCGTGCTCGTCGTGGGCCTGAAAGTCCTTCATGTAGCCCAAGGCATACACGCAGATTAGGCTGCCGACGATGCCGACGGCGAGGACCATGATCACGCTCATGTAGTCAAGGTAGAGTGGCGTTGCCGTGACGGCTTCGGTCGCGGGCAGCGTCATGGCAGCGAAGGCAACCGAACCCACCAGCTGCACCACGCCGAGCACCGTGGTGAGCGTGCTCTTATATTTACGCGCGTTGTACAGGATGACGGCGCACAGGATCACGTCGATGACGGAGCTGATGATCGAGAGCACATGCGAGGTGCCGGGGGCAACCTCGAAGCTCTGCGGGCCCGTGCCAAAAAACATGACGGCGACTACAACCGTCACCGCCATAATGATGCCAGAGCCTACAAGCCCTACCGCATCGCGGGCGCGGTCACCGCGCGCGAGCAGCATGCCCAGCGCCGGTACCAGCGGAAACAGGGTAAGGAAATACAGTAGCGTCATACCATCACTCCCCCATGCAAAAACGCTGCAATTGTTTAACGTTATAGCTCAGTTGAGGAGTAGCGGCGGCGGGTTTTCGGTCAACTGGAGAGTTTTAGGCGTACGGGGTAACGAGTCTGTCCGCTTTGGAGCAGAGAGGCGACGCTCCCCCTATCGCGGCGGCGGGCGCACGGGCCACTGCGCGCGGTTTATTAACCACTTTGGAGGATGTTCCAGTAGGCTCACGACGGTCCAAAAAGTTGGCGCGGCAAGAAAAATGCGCCCCTGTGGGCGCACCATCCCGTTCGCTATTCCGCCTTTTTAACGCGCGGCTTGCGACCGCGCGGCTTATCAACCAGCGCGGACTCACCGCTCTCGCGATACTGGCGGCACCAAGCCTTGACCGAAGACTCGCTGGGAATCTTGTGCTTGATCATGGCCTCGCGAACCGTTAAGCCGTTTTCCAAGCGGTCCTTGACCACGGCGAGCTTAACTTCGTACGAATAGGTGTGATGATGCGAACCGGCGTTGAGAACGGCGTCGGCACCGCCTACGGCATACGCGCGGGCCCACTGACGAGCCGTAGCCTGGGGAATGCCAAGCTCCGCGGCGAGGGCGCGATGACCGACCCCCTCTTGGAGGATCTCGACGGCGCGCTGCCTAACCTCGGGCGCATGCGTGCGAGTCCTAGTTGCTTCCGACATACCTGCCACTTCTTAGCCTTAACCGTTAATCTGCTTTCTTACGTGCAAGTTAGATAGTAGCATTTTACTGTTTGCTCAAAGCAGTTAATTAAAATAGACGCGGCGTTATCTGGGCATTTGGCACCAATTTACGACATTTCTTTATCGATTATTTACGCTGGTAGCTGACTCGCAGCCAATCGTCATTCGCCTGTCAACAAAATTGACACCTCTTTATGTCCTTTGCTATAGCGGATATGATTATTAACCCCTCCCCCAATAATTTTGAGTAATCGGCAAGGCAGTAGACGTCCTTACTCCTCATGATTACCGCGCATTGCCATCCACCGGAGCAAAACAAAAAGGGCGGGGCCTGCTGCGCTTGCAGGCCCCGCACCGGTTGACACCCGACGGGACACAGCCGGGCGAGGCGGATCCGTGCTACCGCCCCGCCTGGCTGCGATGTTCAACTACAGCTCGTTGGCCGCGTGATACGCCGTGCGAATGGCGCTCGCAATGTCGGCGGTGCGCTCGCCCGAGCAGTCGCCCACGCAGGTCACGGGCACCGTCACGCCATCCAGGTCAAACGCGTTGGCCTTGGATCCCACGGCCATCACCACGTAATCGCAGGCGATCTTCACCGGCTCCTCGGGGCCGTCCTCGGTGGTGTGCACGGCCTCCACGCCCTCGTCGGTAATGGCGGTCAGGCGGGTCTTAACGTGCTGTTCCACGTTGTGGGCGGCGAAGTCGCTCATGATCAGCGGCAGAATGGTCTCGGACTCGCCCGCGGCAATCTTGTCGAGCATCTCGACAATCGCCACCTCGCAGCCGTGCTGCAGCAGGTACTCGGCAGTCTCGGTGCCCACCAGGCCACCGCCAATGACGGCGACGCGCCCGCTGAGCTCCACCTTGCCGGCCAGCACGTCCCAGCTCGAGACGACCTTGTCCGAGTCGGCACCCGGAACGGGGATGACCACGTCGTGCGCGCCCACAGCCACAATCGCGGCGTCGGCGGCGTTGAGATCCGCGGGGCTAGCGGCATGGTTGAGCTCGACCTTCACGCCCAGGCCGGGCAGAATCTTCTCGTAATACTCGACCGAGCGCATAATCTCATCCTTGCGCGGAGGCGCGGCCGCCAGCACAATCTGGCCGCCCAAGTGATCGCTCGCCTCATAGACGGTCACGTCGTAGCCGCGCTTGGCCGCCACGCGTGCGGCCTCCAGGCCGGCAATACCGCCGCCCACCACGGCGATCTTCTTGTCGCCCTCGCCCGGCTTAATGGCGATGGTCGCCTCGTCGCCGTTCTCGGCGTTGAGCACGCACGAGATGTACTTGCGGTTTTGAATCGCATCGACGCAGCCCTTGTTGCAGTTGAGGCACTCGCGGATGGGCTCGCCGGTCGCGGCCTTCAGCGCAATGTCGGGGTCGCACATGAGCGAGCGGCCATAGGCGATAATGTCGGCCGCGCCGTCCTCAAGAATCTTCTCGCCGGCCTCGACCGAAACAACACGGCCGACGGTGGCCACCGGCACGGAGACCAGGGCCTTGACGCGCTCGGCCACCGGCAGCGTCCAGTTGTAGGGCATGGCACCCATGGGCGGAATGGTGTCGCCCATGTTGCCGGTGTGGTTGGCCTGCGCGACCTGGATCATGTCGATGCCCGCGCCCTCGAGCAGCTTGGCGAACTCGCAGGCCTCGTCGGGCTGCAGGCCACCCTTGCCGCGCGGCGTGCCGTCGGGGTTCTCCATGATCACGGGGAGCTTGTACTCCACCATCAGCTGCGGCGCGGCTTCCTTAATGGCGGCGACAACCTCGAGCGCATAGCGAACGCGGTTCTCGAACGAGCCACCGTACTCGTCGGTGCGCTGGTTGAGGATGGCCGAGCACAGCGAACCCACCAGACGGTCGCCGTGGACCTCGATGGCGTCGATGCCGGCCTGCTGCGCGCGGGCGGCCGAGGCAGCGATGGCCTCCTTGATCTGGGTGAGCTGCTCTACGCTCGCCTCGTTCACAAAGTGCTGCATGTCGTGGTGCAGCTTGGCATATGCCTGCTTGCGGATCTCGTTGGACTCGGCCATCTTGGCGGCGAAGGTCTCCTCGTCGCCGGCGGCCTTGGCCTCCTGCGCGGCCTTGGCGGCGGCCATGGAACCCATGACCATGCGGCCGACACCGGGCACGTCGTACTCGGGGTGGAACAGCTGCAGCGCGACCTTGGCGCCGTGCTTGTGAACGGCGTCGGCCAGCGCCTTAAACGTGGGGATCTGGGCGTCGGTCGCTAACTTGGGCGTGGGGCTTGCGGTCATAACAGGAGCAACGTCGCCGATGACGATGTAGCTTACGCCGCCACGGGCCAGGCGCTCGTAAAAAGCCAGGCTGCGCTCGCCAATGGAACCGTCGCGCTCCTCGTAGCCGGTGGTCAGCGGCGGGAACATAATGCGGTTTTTAAGCTCAAGGGGGCCAACCGTAATGGGCTGGAGCAGTTTGGATGTAGGTGCGGTCATGGACATTCCTCTCTTGTAGGCGCGGCGGCGATGTTGCCGCGTAGTTGTTTAGAGGATATGGCATGGGAGCACAGTGGCGCAACGGAAATCGGCAGACAGCAGGTAGCGGCAGGTGGATGGGGCGGGGCGGCCCGTCGGTTTGTCTCGATCTGTAACAGTTACTCAGCAAAACCGGGTCTTACTGTTACAGATCGAGATAAACGAGAGCGTTCCGTCGGAAAATCTCGATCTGTAACACCTACAGGCCAAAAACGACCCTAGATGTTACAGATCGAGACATTCCTCTCAACCCATCCTCAACAATCTAAATCTGTAACATCTAGACCCACTGTTGGCCCCTGCCTGTTACAGATCGAGACAAACCAATCTAGCCTGCCGAAAGATCTCGATCTGTAACGGTTACTCGGCAAAATGGGCCCCAGGTGTTACAGATTGAGACAAACGGGATCCAACCCACCGGTATATCTCGATCTGTAACACCTAGCCGTCCAAATCGGGTCTAGATGTTACAGATCGAGATTTTGTTTGAGAGGCTGAGAATTGGACCGAAAAACACGGTCCCGGAATAACAAAAAAGCTCGCCGGCTAGGCCGACGAGCTGCAAGTTCTTGGTCGCGGGGGCAGGATTTGAACCTACGACCTCCGGGTTATGAGCCCGGCGAGCTACCAGACTGCTCCACCCCGCAATGTCTGGGCGCCTCATGTGCGCAAGAAAGAATATTACGTGGGAGTTCGGTAAACGGCAAGGAAAATCTCGTAGAGCATAATTCCTTCATATTTAAACCCCTCAGCCCCTATCACCGTAAACGAATCGCAGCCGAGCGCCGTCGACGGCACGTATACAATGGTGCGCGTCCTTTTATGCCGACACCGGGAGTAGACATGCTGCTCGCTATCGATATGGGAAACACGCAGACGGCCATGGGCTTGTTTGACGGAGACGAGCTGGTGCAGTCGTGGCGCATGCCCACCGACCGCTCCTATACCGCCGACGAGATCCACGTGCGCCTGATGGGTTTCTTTAAGATGTACGGCCTCTCACTCGACGCGGTCGACGCGATTGCCTTTGCTGGCGTGGTGCCGCAGCTCTCGCGCGAGTGGCACGCCGTGGCCGACCGCATCGCGGCGGACGCCATCGTCATTGGGCCGCAGACGGCCGCCGTGACCAAGCTGCGCGCGGCGCGCCCCCAGGCCGTAGGTGCCGACCGCGTCGCCAACGCCGTCGCAGCTGAAACTTTCTACGGCGCGCCGGCAATCGTGGTGGACTTTGGCACCGCGACCAATATCGATGTCATCGATGAGGACGGTTATTACATTGGCGGAGCGATTGCGCCGGGCATCCGCATTTCGATGGACGCGCTCGCCGCCCGAGCCGCCAAGCTCGCCAGCGTTCCGCTCGAGGCGCCCGAGCATGCCATCGGCCGCGATACCGAGGAGTGCATCAAGGTGGGCGCCGTGATGGGCGCCGCCGCCATGGCCGAGGGCCTGATCGCGCGCATGAAGCGCGAGCTGGGCCGCGAGGATGCCACCGTTATCGCCACAGGCGGTCTCGCCGGCATTGTCGCCGATTCGACCGATGCCTTCGACGTGGTCGACGGGCAACTCACCATCAAGGGCATCTGCGAAATCTACCGCCGCATGCAGGAGCTGGGATAGAGTAAACGCCAGGTCGCAGCAACCAGCCGCCAATCCTATTCCTCAAAATCGAAAATTTTTCAGTTTTGAGGAATAGGATTTTTTGCTAAGCCTCGCCGCACAACCACCTCGCCAGGTCCACGATCTGCACCCCATCGCGATCCGTGGCCTCGTGATGCGTGCGGGCAAGAATCATCTTGGGATACGCATCGCCAATGCTCAGCAGTGCCGAAATCTCGCGTTCAAACGTCTTATCCGAGCTGATGTCGTCGCTCACCTGAATGTAGAGCTTCTCGCTTCGCTTGATTGCTACAAAGTCTATTTCCTTTTTATAGAGCACACCGACGTATACCTCGTATCCGCGGCGCAGCAGCTCGATGGCCACCATGTTCTCGTATACGCGTCCCCAATCCATATCACGTGTACCAAGCAGTGCGTATTTGAACGCGTGGTCTGCCAGGTAATACTTCTCGCCGCTCTTAAGGTATTTTTTGCCGCGAATGTCGTACCGACGAACTTTATAGAAGGCAAGCGCATCGCACAGGTACCCCATGTACGTGCCGACCGTCTTGTTCGTAATCTTTAGCCCATCCGCATTCAAAACATCTGTAATGTTGCGTGCCGACGTTATGTTGGAGACGTTGTCCATCATGTAATCGGCAATGCGCAGCAGTGCAGATTCGTTTCTCACGTTATGCCGCTGCACGATATCCCTCACGATGAGCGTTTTGAAGACATTGGAGAGATATTGGTAGCGCTGCTCCTGCAGTGGATAAGGGTAAGAGCCGGACATACCGCCGGTTCTCGCGTACTCATCGAAGTCGCGGTCAACCTCGCCCTCGTCACTATAGAGGCGATACTCCTCAAACGAGAATGGGAAAACCTCGATCTCGAACGTGCGCCCCGTAAAGAGCGTCGACAGATCGCTCGACAGCAAAAAGGCGTTCGATCCGGTGATGAAGATGTCGTACTGCTCGGATGCATGGAGGCTGTTGATCGCGCGTTCAAAGCCGTCGCACATCTGAACCTCGTCGATAAGCAGGAAGTTTTGCTTGTCGGACACTCGATGCTCTTTCACATAGGCGAGCAGGGCATGATATTCGAGCAGGCCCTCGAACTCGTCGAGGTTGTAATTGATATGGATGACATTCGAATTGGACAGATTTGCCTCCACGTAATCGCGGAGGGCCTCGAGCAATTTTGACTTACCGCTACGGCGAATGCCCGTTATGACCTTGATGTCCGGTACGCCAATAAGGCTCGTCAACGTGTCCATATATGACGTTCTATTGATGAGTTTCATTGGTGCCTCCCTGCGGTCTTCTATCGCTATTCCTCAAAAACGAAAATTATTCAGTTTTGAGGAATAGACTCTGCAACGAATATACCTCGTTAAAGGCCGAGCTGGCTTAATTCTATTCCTCAAAATCGAAAGATTTTCAGTTTTGAGGAATAGGGTGCTGACAACCCATTCCCCAGACAACAAAACCCTCCCCGGCACAGCCGAGGAGGGTCTTGTTGTCATCGCTATCTTTGAGCGCGGGCGCCTCGCGTTACAGTCCGCGAATCCGTACGGCCTCGGGCGGAAACTCCTGCTCGCCGGCATCGGTCTTGATGGTCGCGCGGCCCCAGATGTCCAGGCCCGCAAACACACCGACCGCAAGCGGCAAGCCGTTGGGCGACACCGCCGCGACCTGACGACCCAACAGTGGCACCATGTCAAAGTACTCGCCCAGCACCGGAGCCAGCGGGCCGGCAGCGCCCTGTGGTGTGTTGGCGGCAACCGCCCAGGTGTCCACGCGGACCAGCACGGCGGCGGCCAATGCCTCGATCAGCGCCTCATCTGCCATATCCACACCAAGCTCACCCAGCGCCGCACGCTCAATATCAACCGTCACCGCGGCAAACATGCCCGCAGCACCGGCACCGCCGTTCACGGCAACACGCGCGAGTGACGTCTCAAACGCAGGCGCACCGCACACGATGTCACTCGGCCACTGGATACCCACCTTACCGGCAAGGCCCAGGCCCGGCGTCGACGTCGTGCCCACGAGCGCGTCCATCATGCCCATCGCGGCCACAAACGGAAGACCGTGAAAGGCGTGCATGTTCACGTCGGGGCGAACGACCAGCGAAAACGTCAGCGAAGCATCGCCCGCGCTCCACGCGCACCAGCCCGCGGACACGCCCTCGCGGCCCGCGTCACGCGCCGCGTCGAGCTCGGTGCCGGCGGCAACAGCATTCATCTCGATCATCTACATGCGCCCCAATTCGCCCACGATATGGCCCACGCGGTCCTCGGGCTCCTTGACCTCGACGCCGTTGTAGCGGAAGAACCGCGCCGGATCGTGCATCAGATCCTCGAGCGGCACCAGCACAAAGTCGCGCTCGCCGATCAGCGGATGCGGCAGGCGCAGCTTTTTGCCCCCGTGGGTCTCGCCGTCCATCCACAGCAGATCCAGGTCGATGGTGCGCGGGCCGTTGGCCTTGGCCTTTTTGGAGCGGTCGCGCCCCAGCTCGGCCTCGATCTTCATGAGCTCGTCGAGCAGCACCAGCGGCGCCAGCTCGGTCTTAATCTCGATGACGGCGTTGGCAAACGCGTCCTGGCGCATCTCGTAGGCCGGCTCGCTCTCGTAGATCTTGGAGGAGTTGGACACGCAGGTGAGTGGAATCTCGGCGATCATGTCGCGTGCGGCGCGGATGTTGTCACAGCGATGCCCCAGGTTGGAGCCCACGGCCACAAACGCGCGGCGCGGCTGCGGCTTGGCAACCGCCCAGTAGCCGTTCAGGAACTGCGCAAAACCCGCGGCGTCGTGCACGCGCACGATGTTGGCACCGGCCTGGATGGCGCCCAGGCACACGCCAAACGTAGCGGCATCGCGCTCGGCGGCCTCGGTCACGCTCGAGACGGCGCCCACAAAGCGCTTGCGCGATACGGCGCACATGAGCGGATAGCCCAGTGACGCCATCTTGGCAGTCTCGCGCTGGATGACGATGTCCTCGTTAGCCGACTTACCAAAGCCCGGGCCAGGATCGATGCAGATGCGGTCGCGCGACACGCCGGCGTGGATGAGCGCGCGGGCCTGGTCGGACAGAAAGCCCATGACGCGGCGCATGATGGGCGCCGAATCGGGCAGGGTGAAGCGGCGGAGCTGCGAGGTGGGCACGTAGGCTTCCTCGCGGCGGGCGCTGCGGCGCATCATGGCGGCCAGGCGGTCATTGGACTCCGATGCGGCCTCGGTGGCCTCGGGCGCGGGCGCGACGGTCTCGGCGGCAGCAGCCTGCTCGGCGGCCGGCGTCTCCTGCTCGCTTGCAGGCTCGGTCGCGGGCTCAGGTTCGCCAAACGGCAACGAGGGCTGCACCACGCCGCCCGGAAGCTTGGTCTCCGGCTTAGGCTCGCCCAGCAACTTGCCGCGACGGCGGCGAGCCGGCTTCTCGGCCTCACGCGCGGCCTCGGCAGCCGCCTCGCGCGCCTTCTCGGCAACAAACGCCGCCGCCGAGGTATCGAGCTGCACCGTTGCGTGCGTGCGGGTAGGCGCGGCGACCTCGCCGGCATGCATCACGATGACACCGCAGGTGCTCGTCTTAACAAACTCGACCATCTTGGGGTCAGTGAAGCCGGTCACGTCGTTGACGATCGAGGCGCCGCAGCGCACGGCCGCCTTGGCAACCGCCACGTGACGCGTGTCGATCGAGACGATGGCGCCCTCTTTGGCCAGCGCGCGCACCACGGGCAGCACGCGGCGAGCCTCCTCGTCGGGATTAACCGGGGTAAAGCCGGGGCGCGTGGACTCGCCGCCTACGTCGATGATGTCGGCGCCGGCGTCGAGCATCGCCAGGCCGTACTCGATGGCGGCATCCGGGTCGAAGTGCTCCCCGCCGTCGCTAAACGAATCGGGCGTCACGTTGAGGACGCCCATGATGCGCGGACGGTCAAAGCTGAGCTCATACTTTCCGCACCGCCATGTCTTGCTGTCGTTCGCCATGAACATCCTCCTAAAATGCCCACGCCGCCGAGCTTGGGGAGCTGGCAGCGGGGTCGCTTTGCACTCAGTCTTTCTATTGTATCCGCGCACACGGGCTAGAACGCAAACGCGGCCGCGATGTCGCAAGAAATCAGCAGGTCGGCATTTGCATCCTGATCGGTGGGAGCAAGGTTGCATATGGCCAGCGTATCGCCGGTAAAGTAGCGTGTAAGGCCCGCCGCCGGATACACCACGAGCGAGGTCCCGCCTACAATGAGGGCATCGGCCGCGGCGATGGCGGCAACGGCACCGGTCAACACATGCTCGTCGAGCGGTTCTTCGTAGAGCACCACATCGGGCTTGATGCGACCACCGCACGCGGGGCACACGGGCACGCCCGCGGCGTCCTCGTGCTCGCGCGAGCAAATCCACTCGGCGCTATAGACCGCTCCGCACGACTGGCAAATGTTGCGATGGACCGATCCGTGCAACTCAAACACGCGCTGCGAGCCCGCCATCTGATGCAAGCCGTCGATGTTTTGCGTCACCACGACATCGAGCTTGCCAGCTCGCTCCAGCTCGGCGAGCTTGGTGTGACAGCGGTTGGGCTTAGCGTTAAGCGCGATCATCTTGGTGCGGTAAAAGTCGAAGAACTCCGCCGGATGCGTCTCGTAAAAGCTGTGCGAGAGCATGGTCTCGGGCGGGTAGGCAAACTGCTGGTGATACAGGCCGTCAACGCTGCGAAAATCGGGAATGCCGCTTGCCGTGGAAACACCAGCGCCACCAAAGAACACCATGCGCTTGTGGGTATTGAACAGCTCCGCCAGCGCGGCGGAGGCCTGCTTGGGATCTGTTATCGCTTGCGTCATGTTTGTCCTCCGTCCATGTTGGTCGGGGC
>DXMB01000089.1:0-6839 GCA_019414425.1 Collinsella sp. | reverse complement strand
GTTCTTCCTGCGCCTGTCCGCGCTGGGCTTGATCATCTTCGAGACGGCGCCGACCGCGCAGTCGACCCCCAGGCCGGAGAGCCTCTTCTGCAGGTCGAACCCCGTGACCCCGGACTCGTACACGCACCTGGCCTTTGGGTCCACGGACCGGACCCACGCCGCGACTGCCCCGGCGTCGTAGCCGAAGGTCGCGCAGCGCACCTCCCCGGTCATGACGTCGAGGGAGACTGCCTTTATCGAGCGGGCGTGGACGTCGAGGCCGACGAAGGTGGTAGTATCGAGCATGGGAGCCCCTTCCATGAATGCGGCGTGGCCGCCACGGCTGGATTAGACACTCACCATTGTCGGCCTAATCCGCGGACTTTCATGCCGGGGGCTCCCAATGTTTTATGTCCTGCTCATATCGTCTGTGCCGGCAGACGGGGACACTCCTTTGCTAGAAGATCTGGCGCAGGTTTCCGCGGTTGAGGGCTTCGTCGAAGAGGTGCTTGAACACCACACTGCCGTGCAGGCCGTCGTGCTCGAACTCGTTGGTTACCCAGGCGTGCGAGTTGCCCACGCGGCTGAGCGTGTCGAGCTGCAGACTCGAATCGACGTACATGTCATCGAAGTACACCGCGGCCTGGAGCGGCACCTCGTTGCAGGCCAGGCGCTGCGGGTCATAGATCTTGTCCCAGCTGGTGTCTTCCATCAGCAGGTCCATGGCGGGCTTGAAGGGCTTGAGCTCGGGCATCTGCTCAAACATCCACGGGAACATGGCCTCGCCGGTAAACATGAGCGGTCGCGTGAGCGTGTCGAACTCGGCACGATGGGCCTTCTCTTCTGTCGCGGCCCAGCGAATGGGCATGGTGTCGCCGTCGGCGTAGATGAACTCCTGAAGCGTCCAGTACAGCGGATTCGTGCGCGTGTTGGTGCGCTCGAAGGCGCGCATCAAAAAGCTGTCGGATACCGAGGCGCCGCAGGCCAGCGTGCCGTCGCCGTCAACAAAAGCATGATCGATAATCCAATGCATGCGCTCAAAGCTCGGCTTCATGCCAAAGTCGCTGCCCATGAGCTGTAGGCGCTCGACCGTCATCGGCGAGCCGTCGGGCAGCACGGGCTTCTGAGCCTCGAGCGCATCGGCCAGGGCTGCCACGCGCTCGACGTCAGCGGGGTAGCGGTCATAATACTGCTGCGTCTTGGCGACCATGCGCGGGAAGGTGTGCGCGTAGACCTCGCTGGCGCTCGCCGGCACGTGCGGAATGCCACCACAGGTAAAGCTTGCCGCCACGCCCTCGGGGAAGAGCGACAGGTAGCTCAGCGTCAAAAAGCCGCCGTAGCTTTGGCCGAGCGTGACCCACGGCTTGCCGCCAAAGCCCACCAGGCGCAGGTACTCAAAATCGCGCACGATGGAGCTGGCGAGGTGACGCTTGAGGAAGTCCGCCTGCGAGCGTGCAGTATCGGCGCCGGCGGCCGTTGCGCGATCACCCAGTGCCTTGATCGTGCGTCCGTCCACGCAGCTACTGCGTCCGGTGCCGCGCTGGTCGGGAAGGACCACGCGGAAGTGCTTGACGGCCTCCTCGATCCAGCCGTCGCTTGTGGGCGACAGCGGACGCGGGCTCTCGCCGCCGGGGCCGCCCTGCAAAAACAGGAGCAGCGGCAGATCGTCGTTGATGCGGTCGGGCGCGCAAACCACACGGTAGAAGAGCTTGATGCTCTCGTGCGCGCCGGCGATGGGCGCCGGCATAGCGCCGCGGCGCATGGTGCTGCCGACGGCCAGGAGCATCGGCTCCAGGCCGCGCCAGTCAAGGGGGACGTCGATGCTGTGGTCCTCGACGTAAAGGCCGGGGACGTGGTACGAAGTGATGAGGGCCATGTGAGTCTTCCGTTCGTTGCGGTGTTTCGGGTTGACCAATTCTACCGCCGCGGGCGAGGCCATGCGCAAATCGGCTACCATGGTTGCAAACTTCTAGGAGAAAGGGCCGCCCATGTCGGTCGATATAGCCACGTATGTCCACGATCTTGCCGTTGCCGCTAAGGCAGCGTCGGCCTCGCTTGCCACGGCGAGCGACGAGCAGCGCCAGGAGGCCGTGCGCGCCATGGCCGCAGCACTGCGCAACGGTGTCGACTCCATCGTCGCCGCCAACGAGCTCGATATGTCCGCCGCGCGCGATGCGGGGACCTCGGCGGGGCTCCTCGACCGTCTGCTGCTGACGCCCGAGCGCGTTGAGGGTATGGCCGCCGGCCTGGAGAAGCTCGCCGAGCTGCCCGATCCTGTCGGCCGCGTGCTCGACCACCGCGTGCTCGCAAGCGGCGTGGACCTCACCCGCGTGAGCGTGCCGTTGGGCCTGGTCGCCATGGTGTACGAGGCGCGCCCCAACGTGACGGCCGACGCCGCGGGCATCTGCATCCGCACCGGCAACGCCTGCATTCTGCGCGGCGGCTCGCTGGCCTATCACTCGTGTGCCATGATTGCCGAACTGCTGGCCGATGCGCTCGAGGCCAAGGGCTTCCCGCGCGAGGCCGTGTCGATGATCGAGTCTACCGACCGCGAGGCCACCGGCGAGCTCATGAAGCTCCGCGGCGTCGTCGATGTGCTCATTCCGCGTGGCGGTGCGGGCCTGATCCAGCGCTGCGTGCGCGAGTCGCTCGTTCCGGTGATCGAGACGGGCACGGGTAACTGCCACATCTACGTGCATGAATCCGTCGACTTCGATAAAGCGCTCAATATTATCGTCAACGCTAAGACCCAGCGCGTAGGCGTGTGCAATGCCGCCGAGTCGCTGCTGGTCGACCGTGCTGTGGCCAATGTGTTTTTGCCTGCGGTCGTTGCCGTGCTGCACGACCACGGCGTGTTCATTCACGGCGACGAGGCCACGTGCGCCGCGTGCGCCGACGCCGGCTTTGTGGAGGGCGATGACTACGTCGCCGCGACTGAGGAGGACTGGGGTCGCGAGTACCTGGCGCTCGAGATGAGCGTGAAAGTCGTGGCAAACGAGGACGACGCCATCGCACACATCAATCGCTACGGCACGATGCACTCCGAGGCCATCGTTGCCGAGGACACGGATGCTTGCGAGCGCTTCCTGGACGCGGTCGATGCCTCGGCCGTGTACGCCAACGCCAGCACGCGCTTTACCGACGGCGGCGAGTTTGGCCTGGGCGCCGAGATCGGCATCTCGACCCAAAAGCTCCACGCCCGTGGCCCCTTTGCCGCCGAGGCCCTCACCACCTACAAATACAAGCTCCGCGGCACCGGTCAGGTCCGCCCCTAAACCCCTCGTAAACGAAAACCGCCACAAAGGTGCCTGTCCCCTTTGTGGCGGTTTTAGGTGGCGTGGGCGGTTAGGCCTGGAAGGTATCGCGGTCGGGGGCGAAGGACTGCATGGCCGCGATGGTACGGTCGAAGAGCTCGGGGAGCTCCCAGCCCAGCATCTCGGCACCCTGCGTAATCACGTCGCGCGAGCAGCCGGCGGCAAAGCGCTTGTCCTTGAACTTTTTCTTGAGCGACTTGGTCGTAAAGTCCATGACGCTCTTACTCGGACGCATGATGACGGCAGCACCGATCAAGCCGGTGAGCTCGTCGCAGGCAAACAGGATCTTTTCCATCTGCAGCTCGGGCTTGGGCAGCGAGGTGTTGAAGTCCGACGTGTGCGTCTGAATGGCGCGAATGAGATCGGGAGAGGCGCCCTCGCCTTCAAGGATCTCGGCCGCATAGATGGTGTGGTTCATGGGGTCGTCCTCATGCTCCTCCCAATCTAGGTCGTGCAGCAGACCGACGATGCCCCAAAATTCCTCGTTCTCGGGGTCGAACTCGCGCGCAAAGTAGCGCATGGTGCCCTCGACCGTTTCGCCGTGGGTGATGTGGAACGGGTCCTTATTGTGCTCGTTGAGCAATTCGAACGCACGGTCGCGGGTGATTCCGGCGGAAAGTGGCTCTGCCATAAAAGACTCCTTGTGCTCGCAGGTATCGCTAAGAATGAATACTACTAGAACGACTAGAACGAAAAAACCACCACAAAGGTGTCTGTCCCCTTTGTGGTGGTTTTTGGCGCGGATGGGTTAGTTGAGAGCGGCTCGGGCTAGGCGAGCTTCGGCGTCCTCCTCGGTGACGCCCAAGGCCACGGCGAATTCCTCGATGGAGCGGCGCTTGGCTTCCTTAAGTACGCGCATGTAGTAAGAGCTGGGCTTTTTATCTGCTTCCTCGGCCTGACGAATGCGGTGCATCATGGTCTTTGCCACGCGGACCGTCTCGGGCGCGCCCAGCTTGAGCTGCTGCTTAAAGTGCGTCTCCTCAAGCGAGCTGTTGCGCTCGGTAAAGGTGTCGCACTCCAGCTCGTCGTAGTGGCTCAGCAGGTGCTCGGCATCTTGCTGCGAGATGGCAGCGTGCAAACGGTCGGCCTGCGCCACGGGGTACATAAGGATCGTCTGCGCATGTCCCTGCTTGGTCTCGAGTAGCAGCATGGGCTGCGGTGTGTCGTCCCTAAAACCGACGACGGTGCAGACTCCCTGACCCGGATGAATGACGTGTTGACCGATTGAGAACATGCTACCTCCAACTTATACGAATTTGCGTATGTCTAGAATACCACGCTGACGTGCGGAAATCCTTACTTTATGCAGGAAAAGCACACAACTCCGATAGGTAAGAGTATTCGATAAAAGACACAGCTCATTCACACCTTTATGCATTTTCAACGCGTGCATAATCTGCAGGCAGACCGGCATCTTTGAGTGAGTCCATACAAGCTGTAGTCAATTTTGTGCATATGCAATTTCGATTGGCTTTACCCTGCGACAGTGCCCGTCGCTTGTGATAGAGTGCTACAAACTCTGGCTTTTGCCCTACGAGTGACCAAGAGCTCGGGGGCTTTAACACAAGGAGGATCTATGCCCGAGAAGATTGAAGAGCTGGTACGCGCTGCGCTTGCTGCGGCCCAGGAGGCCGGCGACCTTTCCGCATTTGAACTTGACGATTGCGCTATCGAGCGACCGGCTGACACTTCTCATGGCGAGTGGACCTCTACCATGGCCCTGAAGTCCGCCAAGCTGGCCCACTGCGCCCCGCGCAAGATCGCCGAGGCCATCGTTGCCCATATGCCCGAGGATCCCGCGATCGAGAAGGTTGAGATCGCAGGCCCCGGTTTCATCAACTTCTACCTCTCCGTTGCCGTCAAGAATGCCATCTTTGGCGAGGCTCGCGAGAAGGGCATGGACTTCGCTAAGTCCAACGTCGGTGGTGGCCTGAAGACCCAGGTCGAGTTCGTTTCCGCCAACCCCGTCGGCCCCATGCACATTGGTCACGGCCGCTGGGCCGCTCTGGGCGACTCCCTTTGCCGCGTCATGGACCACGCCGGTTACGACATCCAGCGTGAGTTCTACATCAATGACCACGGCTCTCAGATGAACACCTTCGGCAACTCCATCAGCACGCGCTATATGCAGCTTGCCGACATCATCGCCAAGCAGGGCGTTGATATCGACGAGGCTCACAAGCTGCTGATCGCCGACCGCGACGCCTTTGTTGCCGACGAGAACGACGAGCACCCCGAGACCCATCCGTATCAGGACAACTTTGCCGAGACCTTGGGCAAGGACTCTTACGGCGGCGACTACATCATCGACGAGGCCGCCGAGTTCTGGCGCACCGACGGCGACAAGTGGGTCGACGCCGATCCGCAGGAGCGCATGGAGAGCTTCCGCGAGCGCGGCTATGTAAAGATGGTCGATAACATGCGCGACCTCTGCCACGCCGTCAACTGCGACTTCGACCGTTGGTACTCCGAGCGCTCGCTGTACGTGAAGGACACCGAGGGCGAGACCGCCGGCACCTCCGCCGTCGACCGCGCTTTTGAGAAGCTCGACAAGATGGGCTACCTCTACACCAAGGACGGCGCCCTGTGGTTCCGTTCCACCGACCTGGGCGACGACAAGGACCGCGTCCTGATCAAGTCCGATGGCGAGTACACCTACTTCGCCTCCGACGTCGCCTATCACTGGGACAAGTTCCAGCGCGTCGACCACGTCATCGACATCTGGGGTGCCGACCACCACGGCTACATCGAGCGCGTCCGCTGCGTCTGCGACGCTCTGGGTTACCCCGGCAAGTTTGAGGTTCTGCTGGGCCAGCT
Source organism: Collinsella sp. (assembly GCA_019414425.1). Lineage (GTDB taxonomy): Bacteria > Actinomycetota > Coriobacteriia > Coriobacteriales > Coriobacteriaceae > Collinsella. The sequence continues at coordinate 729 of DXMB01000089.1, read as the reverse complement.
CGTCAACCTGCTGCGTAACGGTAAGCCCGTCCGTATGTCCAAGCGCAAGGGCACCATGGTGACCCTGCAGGAGCTCGTCGACGAGGTCGGCTCCGATGCCGCCCGCTACACGCTCATCTCCAAGAGCTCCAACCAGATGGTCGACTTCGACATCGAGGCCGTTAAGAAGCGCGACAACTCCAACCCGGTGTACTACGTGCAGTACGCTCACGCCCGCGTGTGCTCCATCCTGCGTCGCGCCGCTGACGTTACGCCCGAGCAGGCCGACGAGATGGGCATGAAGGCCGTTGCCGCCAAGGCCATCGGTGAGAACGTCGATTACTCGCTGCTGACCGACCCGACCGAGCTCGCCCTTTCGCGCAAGCTCAACGAGCTCACCGACCTGATCGCCAGCTGCGCTCGCGATCGCGCCCCGTTCCGTCTGACCCACTTTGCCGAGGAACTCGCCGGTGACTTCCACAGCTTTTACGCTGCCTGCCAGGTGCTGCCGAGCGAGGGCCGTCCCGTCGACCCCGAGCTTTCGCGTGCCCGTCTGGCCGCTTGCGATGCCGTCCGCGTGACGCTCGCCCTGGTGCTCACCCTCGTTGGCGTTTCCGCGCCCGAGCAGATGTAGTCTGCGGGTCATTTGACCGTGTAGGTTTGGTTTAACTGAGCCCTATAAGCCCGATCTCCCACTGAACTGCGTCCCAAATCTTGGACGCCCTAAATAGCGACTAGGCCGCGAGGGCC
>DXMB01000088.1:0-7039 GCA_019414425.1 Collinsella sp. | reverse complement strand
GGGTAGAAACGGTAGAAATGGCGCTTGACAAATGAGCGGGGGCGGACGTGTCGAAACGTCCGCCCCCGCTTTGATATCGCGATGTGGCTATGACTGCGAGATGGCCGCGAATCGACTACTCGCCGCGCTTCTCCTCGCGGCGAGCGGCGGCACGTGCATCGTGGATGCCCTTGATCGCGGCATGGCGTGCCGTGCGGGCGTCATGGATGGCGTCGCGTGCCTCGGCGGTCGTTGCCTTGGCAGAGCGCAACTTGGCGGCCAGGTCGGGGTTGGTTTCGGCGACCGCGGCAATCGTGGGGCCGTCGAGCTCCTCTTGCGTGGGCTCGGCCAAAAAGTCGATGGCATACTGGGCGGCCACCATGGAGCCCTTTGCCAGCACAGTCTCGTCGATCTTGTAGAAGCAGGAATGTTGGGCGTACGTGGCGCCAATCTTGGGGTTGCGCGTACCTACAAAGGCGAGCACGCCCGGTACACGGCGCAGGTACTCCGAAAAATCCTCACCCGAGAGTGTGCCGCGATAATGGCCTTGGCCGGTGGGGCCCAGGCACTTGACCACGGCCTGACGACAACGCTCGCTCGAGGCGGCATCGTTTTCGACCTTATAATTGGCGATGGTGTAGTCGGTGAGCTCTGCCTCGGCGCCCAAGGCGGCCGCGGTATGCTCCACGATGCGACGCATAAGCTCCGGCATTTCCTCGTGGGTCGAATCGCCGTAGGTGCGCACCGTGCCGGCGAGGTAGGCCGTGCCGGCGATAACGTTGCGCGCAGTTCCGCCGTGCAGCTCGCCGACGGTAATGACGGCCGGCTCGTAGGGACTGATCTCGCGCGAAACGATGGTCTGCAGAGCGTTGACGATCTCGGCGGCAACCATAACGGCGTCGTGACCGCGCTGGGGCATGGCGCCGTGGCACGAGGTGCCGCGGACGTCGATGCGGAACCAGTCGGTATTGGCCATGCGCGGTCCGGGCTCGCAGCTCACGGTGCCGGCGTCGACCTCACTCCAGATGTGCGCGGCGTAGGCGCCATCGACGCCGTCGAGCACGCCCGTGCCGATCATGAGCTTGGCGCCCTGGCCGTTTTCCTCGCTGGGCTGGAAGACGATGCGGACTTCGCCGTGGATGTCGTCGGTCATATGGCGCAGGATTTGCAGCGTGCCGAGCATCATGGCGATGTGGCAGTCGTGGCCGCAGGCGTGCATGCAGCCCTCGTTGACGCTGGCAAACTCCTCGCCGGTCTGCTCGGTGACGGGCAGGGCGTCGATGTCGGCGCGCAGCAGGATGCGGCGGCGCGGCGTGCCGTCCTCGTGGTAGGCATCCGACGCGGTACCGCGAAGCGTTGCCACCAAGCCGGTCTTGAGCGGACGCTCGTAGGGGATATTCATGGCGTCGAGCTGGTTGGCGATGTCGGAGGTCGTGCGCTCCTCGGCAAGGCTCAGCTCCGGGTGCTTATGGAAGTGCCGGCGCTGCTTGATGATATAGGGTTCAAACTCGGTAGCGATATCTTTGATGGCTGCGGTGACGTCGTCAGCCGCGCGAGCCTCGGTCGCCGCCATAATCTGCTGTGCCTTGGTCTTCGTCATGGTCGATTTGCTCCTTGCTGGGTTGATCGCAAAATCGTACAGGCTCTCTCCAGTATGCCACCTGCCGCTAGGGCTGGTAAAGTTGCCGTTTGCCGCTTGGGGTTTTGTTACAAGGGCGGGGGAGTACACTCGGGGGTGTTGAATTTCCTGCCAGAGATGGGGATGCCCATGCAACATATCGATCGGATTATCCGCTCCAAGAACGTCTTTACCGCGCAAGACGGCATCGATACCGCCCGCGAGCTGGCGATTGCCATCGCAGGCGACCGTATCGTCGCAGTCGGTGCGCCCGATGACGTGATTGCCGCCGCGCCTGCCGCCACGCCGGTTATCGACTACGGCGAGCAGTTTGTCTGCCCAGGTTTCCATGACGCTCATCTGCACTTCTTCCATACCTCGGTCGGCTCCTCGCCGTACATGCTCATGGATATGGGCACGTCCGAGACTGCGCTGGTGCAGCACGCGTTCGAGTTTTCCCAGGACCTGCCCGATGACGCTTGGGTTGTGACGCAGGGCTGGCGCGACTACCGTTGGGACCCGCCCGAGCATCCTACCAAGGCGTCGCTCGATGCGGCATTCCCCGATCGTCCCTGCGTTATGTATTCGGGCGACGGGCATACGCTTTGGCTCAACAGCCGCGCACTCGAGGCGCTCGGCGTCACACGCGACAGCGAGCCGCCAGCGGGCGGCAGCTACGACAAGGATGCAAACGGCGAGCTCACGGGCATTGCTCACGAGGCGGCTGCCATGCAGCTGCTACCGCGCTGCCTTGAGTGGCTGGGCGAGGATCGCATCGCAAGCGCTTACGCCGATCAAATGAGGCGGATGGCCGAGCAGGGCATCACCTCGATATGCGATATGTCGCTCATGCCCATGCCGGGCTGCGACTTTATCCGCGACGATGTCTACGACAAGCTGCAGGCCGCCGGCAAGCTGGGCATCCGCGCCCATTTGTTTCCCACGCTGCTGGATGACCAATCGCGCTTGGAAGAGCTACAGACCCGCTACGCGAACAACGCGCTGCTCTCGGCGCCAGGCTTTAAACAGTTCTTCGACGGCGTGTCGAGCGAGCATACCGCATACCTCACTGAGCCCTATACCAACCCGCGCTTCCCGGGCGACCAGGGCCGTCTGACGGTCCCCGTCGAGCGCATGCGCAAGTTGGTTCTGGTGGCAGCCGAGCGTGGCCACACCGTGCGCATCCACGTTATCGGCGACGGTGCCATCCATGCCGCACTCGATATCTTTGAGGAGGCGGCAGAGCTGTACGGCCTGCCCCAGCACGGTCATAACACGCTCGAGCATCTGGAGAACCTCTTGCCCGAGGATATCGATCGCCTGCGCAAGCTCAACGTGGTCGCCTCGAGCCAGCCCTGCCACATCACGCTCGATCCGGGTGGCCCAGAGCGCGACCTTGGCCTGGAGCGAAGCCGAATCATGTGGCCGTTCGCAACCTATAAGCAGCGCGGCATCCGCCAAGCCTTCGGTACTGACAGCCCTATCACGCCCGTTACCAGCATGAACGTACTCTACACGGCTATTACGCGCCAAGACCCCAAAAGCCACTGGCCCGAGGGCGGCTGGTTGCCGAGCGAGCGCATCGATGCAGCAACGGCTCTGCGCAACTACACCCTGGGCAGCGCCTATGCAGCGGGCGACGAGCAAAACCTCGGCAGCCTGGAACCCGGCAAATACGCCGACCTGGTAGTCCTGGACCAAAACCCGCTCACCATCGACCCCCAAGAGCTCCAAGCCACCAAAGTCCAAGCCACCTACCTAGCCGGCAACCTGGTCTACGAGTGCTAATATTCATGTCGTACCGTTAAACGCGGCTCGTGCAGCCTATTTTGGGATGGCGCTCGAGCCGCGTTTGTTTGCAAATGGGGGGTTCGTTAGGAGCGTCCCCGCCCTGCTTGATTTGGGCGCGGGGCGGAGGCGCCGCCGCCCCGCGCCCAATTTGGACAGCAGCAATGCTATCTCTAGGTGTTTTGCATACTTTCCATTACGAATTGCATAAAAAGGCTGGGATGTTCTTCCGGATCCTGATGTACCCCCGTCCGCGCCGTGCAAAAAACGGAGTATTCAGCACCGCGAGCTCTGCCTGTGCCGCTGCGGCTGAGTAACGTTGCAGAGATTGACGTCATTTTGTGCTCCGGTGCGGCGTGAGGCATGCCTTTCTGTCCTGACGGGGTTTGCCTGCCGACCAAAATCGCCGGCCGAAGGCGTCCTTGGGACCAATATGGTGTGTCCGGCACGTATGCAGCCGTCCTAGTCTGCTGAATACTCCCAAAAATGCACGGTGCTCCCCAGGGGACCCGTGCGCGCAGCGAAAACCATGCACATGTCGCTATCCGCATCGCCATTTTGCTGCACTGACTTTTCTGAATGCCGGGCCCGAATTAGTTAACCTGCCTCCCGTGTGGCTCCGGAGGGGCGGGGCATAAGGTTTATCGCGAGTTCCGCACGAGCCGAAGGCCACTTAATGTGGCCTTCGTGCGAGCAGGACTGCCCGAGCAGGAAACCTTATGCCCCGCCCCTCCGGAGCCACACGGGAGGCATCGCTAAGTTATCCCCCGGCATTCAGAAAATCTAAGTGCCAAAAAATAAGATTTTTTGACTCCGTGTTGTATAACCAGCCATTCGTGGGTACCATTCAACGCGTACGCAAACAAAAAGGGTTAATTCGCGCGGCATAACCGCGCGGCCCAAAAAGGAGGAAACAAGCATGTCGTCTTTGAAGCCGCTTGCAGATCGTGTTCTGGTCAAGCCCGACGAGGCCGAGCAGAAGACCGCTTCTGGTCTGTATATCGCCAGCAACGCCCAGGAGAAGCCGCAGCGCGGCACCATCGTTGCCGTTGGCGCCGGCAAGGTCAACGACAAGGGTGAGCGCATCCCCATGGACGTCAAGGTCGGTGACGTTGTCATCTATGGTAAGTTCGGTGGCAACGAGGTCAAGGTCGACGGCGAGAAGTATCTGCTGATGCGCGCCGACGACATCTACGCTGTCGTCGAGGCCTAGTCTCGTCAGAATCTCTGATTCGTCTTTGAACGCGCCCGCCGCATAGGACTCGGAAGCGGCGACGCGAGTCACATTTCTTTTGGAGGATTACCTACCATGGCAAAGAACATTACGTTCAACACCGATGCCCGCGCTAAGCTTGCCAAGGGCGTCAACACTCTGGCCGACGCCGTTACCGTCACCATGGGCCCCAAGGGTCGCTACGTTGCTCTGCAGCGCACGTTTGGTGCCCCGACCATCACCAACGACGGCGTTTCCGTCGCCAAGGAGATTGAGCTCGAGGACAACATCGAGAACATGGGTGCCCAGCTGGTGAAGGAGGTCGCCACCAAGACCAACGACACCGTGGGTGACGGTACCACCACCGCAACCCTGCTCGCTCAAGCCATCGTCAACGACGGTCTGCGCAACGTCGCCGCTGGCGCCAACCCGCTGGCCATCCGTCGCGGCATCGACAAGGCCGTCAACGCCGCCGTCGCCGAGATGAAGAAGCAGGCCAAGCCGGTCGAGACCAAGGAGCAGATCGCTTCCGTCGGTACCATCTCTGCCGGTGACCCCGAGGTCGGCGAGAAGATCGCCGAGGCTATGGAGGTCGTGGGCAAGGACGGCGTCATCACCGTCGAGGATTCCCAGACGTTCGACATCACCATCGACACCGTCGAGGGCATGCAGTTCGACAAGGGCTACGTCTCCGCTTACTTTGTCACGGACAACGACCGCATGGAGGCCGTGATGAAGGATCCGTACATCCTCATCACCGACCAGAAGATCTCCAGCGTCCAGGACATCATGCCCGTTCTCGAGGCTGTCCAGCGCGCCGGCCGTGGCCTGCTCATCATCGCTGAGGACATCGACGGCGAGGCTCTGCCGACCCTGGTCCTCAACAAGATCCGTGGCGCTCTCAACGTCTGCGCCGTCAAGGCCCCGGGCTACGGCGATCGCCGCAAGCGCATCCTCGAGGACATCGCCGTCCTCACCGGTGGCCAGGCCGCTCTGGACGAGCTGGGCGTGAAGGTCGCTGACATCACCGCCGATATGCTCGGCACTGCTAAGTCCGTCACCATCTCCAAGGACAACACCGTCGTCGTCGGCGGCGCTGGCTCCAAGGAGGCCATCGACGCCCGCATCGCTCAGATCAAGGGCGAGATGGAGAACACCACCTCTGACTTCGACCGCGAGAAGCTCCAGGAGCGCCTGGCCAAGCTCTCCGGTGGCGTTGCCGTCATCAAGGTCGGCGCTGCTACCGAGTCCGAGCTCAAGGAGATCAAGCACCGCGTCGAGGACGCCCTGCAGGCTACCCGCGCTGCTGTCGAGGAGGGCATTGTCGCCGGTGGCGGCGTCGCCTTCATGGACGCTGCTCCTGCGCTCGACGCCGTTGAGCTCGACGACCCCGAGGAGAAGATCGGTGTCGACATCGTCAAGAAGGCTCTGACTGCTCCGGTCGCTACCATCGCCAAGAACGCTGGTTTTGAGGGCGCTGTCGTGGTCGACAAGGTTGCCGAGCTGCCCGCCGGCCAGGGTCTCAACTCTGCCAACGGCGAGTGGGGCGACATGATCGAGATGGGCGTCCTCGACCCCGTCAAGGTCAGCCGCGTCACCCTGCAGAACGCTGCTTCTGTCGCCAGCCTGATTCTCATCACCGAGGCTACCGTCTCCGATGTGCCCAAGAACACTCAGCTTGAGGATGCTATCGCTGCTGCTACCGCTGGTCAGCAGGGCGGCGGTATGTACTAAGGCCGACAAGGTCTAGAACTCCCACCGGGAATCCGGGGGCGTGACGGGGTCTTCTCTCCGGAACGTCCTCGGACATGCAAAGAGGCTCCTATTTGGCAAGGTGTTTTTTAGAATCCATTTTGCGCTCGGCCTCGAAGGCCCGCCTGTCCCAATCGAGCGGAAGTCCGGCCTCGACCCATGCCTCGTAGGCCCTCCTTATGGGCTTGAGCTCCCTTTGGCCCCTCTCCAGCATCGAGATGTACTTCTCGCTGGTTCCCAATATGGACGCCGCCCTCACCTGGCTGACCTTCGCCGCGCGCCTGGCCGCCACGAGCTCCGAGGCGTCCTCGGGCCTCCTGATCTCGTGCGGGTGCATCAGCGCCCGGTACGCCTCCCTGGCCACGTAGCGCTTGAGGCACCTCATGACCTCCCTGTCGCTCTTTCCCCGCCCCCTGGCCCTCTCGGCGTACTCGGCGGTCTCGGGGTCGCGCATGACCCTCTGCCTCGCGATCTCGTGCAGCGCGCTGTTCGCCTGCCGGTCGCCGCCCCTGTTGAGCCTGTGCCTCACGGTCTTGCCGCTCGAGGCGGGGATGGGGCAGGCCCCGCATATCGCCGCGAACGACGCCTCGGAGCGCAGCCTGCCCGGGTTGTCCCCGGCCGCGACCGCGAGCTTGGTGTTAGCGTCAATATATTTTTCACCATTTTCACCAACGTATTTTCGCCAATCG
>DXMB01000087.1:0-7306 GCA_019414425.1 Collinsella sp. | reverse complement strand
TGTTCATGGGCGAGGACGAGAACCGCAAGCTCGACGAGCGCGTCCGCGCCTTCCTCAACCGCGGCGTGACCGGCGACACCGACATCAACATCATCGACACCGCCGAGTTCGCCATCCCGGGCCTTGACGACGAGTTCCGCGTCATCGTCTCCCCGTGGATTCTGACGGTGCTCGTGACCGACCGCCTGGCTCGCTACTACGAGACGGTCACCAAGCACAACCTCAAGTATCGTCGCTACTATCACCAGTTCGACTACTAAAGAAAACGGGTGCGGGAACGTGCCGGGCTATTGAGAGGAACACAGAATGAGACAGTACATCATCGCCAGCCATGCGCACTTCGCTACCGGCATCAAGGAGAGCGTCGAGCTGCTCTCGGGTGCTCGCGACAACGTCCACGATCTTTCGATGTTCGTCGATGACCGCATGGACGTGGCCGAGGAGGCCCAAAAACTGCTGGCGGGCATGTCTGCCGACGATGATGTCGTTGTCTGCACCGACCTCTTTGGTGGCAGCGTCAACAATGAGTTCACCAAGATCGTCCAGACGCGTCCCCGCACGTACCTCGTTACCAACATGAACCTTCCTCTGCTCATCCAGCTGCTGTTCTCTGACGAGTCGGCGCCGGTTGAGGAGACGATTCGCGCCATCGTCGCTGCGGACGATACGCGCGTGAAGTTTGTCAACGACCTGTTGGTCGATGACGACGAGGAAGAAGAGTTCTAATCCGTAGCACCTACTGACACGCCGTAAGACGGCACAAGACCTTTGGGGGGTCACATTATGATTCAGCTACTTCGCGTTGACCATCGTCTGCTTCATGGCCAGGTCGCGGTCTCTTGGGTTCAGGGCCTCGGCTCCAATTGCATCTTCTGCGTGGGCGATAAGGTCGCTAACGACCCGGTGTGGAAGACGACGCTCAAGATGGGCAAGCCTGCCGGCTGCAAGCTCGTCATCAAAGATATGGAGCATGCAATCGAAGCTATCAACTCGGGCGTGACCGACAAGTACAAGATGATTATCTGCGTCGCCACTATCGCTGAGGCAAAGCAGCTTGTTGAGGGCTGCCCGCAGATCAAGTCGGTCAACCTGGGCAACACCAAGCCCAAGGACGAGAAGCGCCCCGATGCTCGTCAGGTCTCTCGTCAGATCTTCCTGACCGCGGCCGAGGAAGCCGATGTGCGCGAGATGCTGGATCGTGGCATTGAGGTCGAGATTCGACCTCTGGCCGATGACCCCAAGGTTGACTGCGCCAGCGTGCTCTAGGCGTTCAATTTCGAAGAGCCTGCGGGTTCTTCGTAGTGTCCTATATGGAAAGGGGGATGTATGCTTACCCAAGCAATCCTCATCGGACTTATCGCCGCATTTGGTAAGTTCGACTGCCAGCTCGGTACGCTCTATGCGTTCCGCCCCATCGTCCTGTGCCCGCTCGTGGGTCTGGTGCTGGGGGACCTGCAGTCCGGCCTCGCGATCGGTGCGAGCCTGGAGCTGCTGTTCATGGGCTCGATCTCCATCGGCGCCTACGTGCCGCCTGATGAGACGATCGGCGGCGTGCTTGCCTGTGCCTTCGCTATCCAGCTGAGCCAGGGTACCGAGGCAGCCATCGCGCTTGCCATGCCCATCGCCACGCTGTGCCTTGCCATCAAGAACATCCTCAACGCCGCCCTGCCGATCCTGGTTGACCGCGCTGATGTCTTCTCCAGCCAGGGCAACCTTAAGGGTGTCTATGCGATGCACTTCCTGATCGGTTCCACCGGTGTCATCATGGCGTTCCTGCTGTGCTCGCTGTCGTTCTATCTGGGTGCTGACGCTATCCAGGGCATGCTCGACTTCATCCCGCCCTTTGTCCTTGCTGGCTTTGGCGTGGCCGCCAACATCCTGCCGGCCATGGGCTTCGCCATGCTCGGCCGCCTGGTGCTCACCAAGCAGCTCGTGCCCTTCTACTTCCTGGGCTTCCTGCTGTGCTCCTACGCCAACGTGCCCGTCCTGGGCGTCGCCCTGATCGCCATCATCATCGGCATCGACAAGTTCGACCTGCTCGGCCTGGGCGGAGCCCAGCCCCAGCTCTCCGCGGAAGGGGATGAGGACGATGACTTCTAGTCCCGAGAACAAGATCACGCGCTCCGACCTCGTCAAGAGCGCCCTCAACACCGGCGCCCTGGGCATGGAGTTCTCCTGGACCTACTACAAGCAGATGAACATCGCCTTCTGCCTGATGGTCGCCAACATGCTCAAGAAGATCTACGCCGGCCGCCCCGACGACTACGCCGAGGCCCTGCACCGCCACTGCGCGTTCTTCAACATCACCGTCCAGTTCGCCCCGTTCGTCGGCGGCATCGCGATGGCCATGGAGGAGAAGGTCGCCCGCGGCGAGATCGAGCCCGAGAGCGTCAACGACGTCAAGGCCGCCCTCATGGGCCCGCTGTCCGGCATCGGCGACTCCATCTTCCTGTCGACGCTGCGCGTGGTCGCCGCCGCGGTGGGCATCAGCCTGTGCCAGGCCGGCAACCCCTTCGGCCCCATCGCCTTCCTGCTCATCTACAACGTCCCCGGCTTCGCGCTGCGCGTCTGGGGCGCCGTCAAGGGCTACGAGCTGGGCGTGGGCTTCCTGGACGAGGCCCAGAGGACCGGCCTCATGCAGAAGATCATGACCTGCGTGGGCATCGTGGGCGTCATGGTCGTGGGCGCCATGTGCAAGGACATGTTCTGGGCCAGCATCCCGGTGGCCATCGGCTCGGGCGAGGACGCCCAGACCCTCCAGGACATCCTGGACGGCATCATGCCCGGCATGCTCGGCATGATCGCCTTCTGGCTGTACTACTGGCTGCTGTCCAAGAAGATCAACCCCATGGTGCTGATCGTGGCCACCATGGTCGTGGGCATCGTCGGCGCGTTCTTCGGCGTGCTGGCGTAAGGACCCGGCCTATTATCTGCCCCCAAGGGAAACGGCGACCCGTTGTGGTCGCCGTTTTTTATTATCGAAAGCTAGCTGGAGGTGCTTCGTGATTCGATCTGACAATCCACCCGATAATGGCGTGAGCGGGGCGATGTATCTATTTGGCACGGCGCTCTTGTGGAGCTTTATCGGCATCCTCGTTCACGCCAATTCGCAGTCAGCTCTTTTGATCGGTGCCGTCACGGCAATATTTATGGCGCTCTTTATCCTGCTCGTCGGCAGGCCCGTCCTCCGCGTCAGCCGTCTTATTGTCCTTGTGGCCGTCTGCAACTTCGTGACGGGCACCACGTTTAACTTTGCCAACCAGCTCACGACGGTCGGCAACGCAATCGTTTTGCAGTACACCTCGATGATTTTCGTTATCGTGTATCAATCGCTCGCAACTCGCACGTTGCCCTCGCCTGCGAAGATTGTCTCTGTGGTGGTTGCTTTTACGGGTATGGGACTTTTCTTTTTAGGTGATTTGAGTGCCGAGGGCATGCTCGGCAACTTGCTTGCTGTCATTTCGGGCGCCACCTTTGGGCTGTGCTTCTTTTTGAACTCTCGCCCCGATGCGTCGCCCATGGTGTCCTCGCTCATCTCCTGCGGTATCTCGATGCTGCCGATCGTCTATTTTGCTGGTGCCCTAGACTCCGTGAGACCATTTGAGTGGGGGCTTATGCTGGTGCATGGCCTTTTTTGCAGTGGCCTTGCGAGCGTGCTGTATGCCAAGGGGATCGCGCGTACCAATGCGTTTGCGGCCAACTTGGTCTGCATGAGCGAGGTCGTGCTCGCTCCCTGCTGGTCGGCGCTCCTCTTTGGCGAGGTCTTTCACTGGAACGAGTTTTTGGGCGCGGCGATTATCGTTTTGGTGATTGTAGGCAACTTGGCATCCGATGCCTTTGGCGATGGCTTTCTGGTGGCGCTTGTCCGCCATCGAAACAAGGAGCATGCTTGATGGAATGCGTCTGCCGTTTACGGTAAAAAACACCCCGCTGGGCGAGTGGTATTAAATAGTGAGGACCTGCATACCTATAATTGGTATCAAATCATTTGTACCTGGCATGGGTGTTCGCAGCACACCAGGTACGCTTCGAGCCGTGTAATCGAACTCCCGGAATTGATATCAACAACGCGCGCGACGGGAGTGACGACGGTTTGAGATTCCTTATTGGGAGGAATTATGCTTGTCCAAGCAATCCTCGTCGGCTTAGTCGGAGCGTTTGGATGCCTCGACTATCAGCTCGGCACCCTCTACGCGTTCCGCCCCATCGTCCTGTGCCCGCTCGTGGGCCTGGTGCTGGGGGACCTGCAGACTGGCCTTGCCGTTGGCGCCAGCCTGGAGCTGCTGTTCATGGGCTCGATCTCCATCGGCGCCTACGTGCCGCCTAACGAAACCGTCGGCGGCGTGCTCGCCTGCGCGTTTGCCATTCAGCTCGGCCAGGGTACCGAGACGGCCATCGCGCTCGCCATGCCCATCGCCGTCCTTTCGTTGACGATCGGCAACATTACCAACGCCTTGTTCCCTGTGTTTGTCGATATGGCAGACAAGTTTGCCCTCAAGGGAAACCTCAAAGGCATCTATGCCGTCCATTGGGGAATTGGAATTTGGGGCTGCGTTGAGTACTTCTTGCTGTGCGGCGGCGCCTTCTATCTGGGTTCCGACGCCATCCAGGGCTTGCTCGACTTCATCCCGCCCTTCATCATCGACGGCTTTGGCGTTGCCGCCAACATCCTGCCGGCCATGGGCTTCGCCATGCTCGGCCGCCTGGTGCTCACCAAGCAGCTCGTGCCCTTCTACTTCCTGGGCTTCCTGCTGTGCTCCTACGCCAACGTGCCCGTCCTGGGCGTCGCCCTGATCGCCATCATCATCGGCATCGACAAGTTCGACCTGCTCGGCCTGGGCGGAGCCCAGCCCCAGCTCTCCGCGGAAGGGGATGAGGACGATGACTTCTAGTCCCGAGAACAAGATCACGCGCTCCGACCTCGTCAAGAGCGCCCTCAACACCGGCGCCCTGGGCATGGAGTTCTCCTGGACCTACTACAAGCAGATGAACATCGCCTTCTGCCTGATGGTCGCCAACATGCTCAAGAAGATCTACGCCGGCCGCCCCGACGACTACGCCGAGGCCCTGCACCGCCACTGCGCGTTCTTCAACATCACCGTCCAGTTCGCCCCGTTCGTCGGCGGCATCGCGATGGCCATGGAGGAGAAGGTCGCCCGCGGCGAGATCGAGCCCGAGAGCGTCAACGACGTCAAGGCCGCCCTCATGGGCCCGCTGTCCGGCATCGGCGACTCCATCTTCCTGTCGACGCTGCGCGTGGTCGCCGCCGCGGTGGGCATCAGCCTGTGCCAGGCCGGCAACCCCTTCGGCCCCATCGCCTTCCTGCTCATCTACAACGTCCCCGGCTTCGCGCTGCGCGTCTGGGGCGCCGTCAAGGGCTACGAGCTGGGCGTGGGCTTCCTGGACGAGGCCCAGAGGACCGGCCTCATGCAGAAGATCATGACCTGCGTGGGCATCGTGGGCGTCATGGTCGTGGGCGCCATGTGCAAGGACATGTTCTGGGCCAGCATCCCGGTGGCCATCGGCTCGGGCGAGGACGCCCAGACCCTCCAGGACATCCTGGACGGCATCATGCCCGGCATGCTCGGCATGATCGCCTTCTGGCTGTACTACTGGCTGCTGTCCAAGAAGATCAACCCCATGGTGCTGATCGTGGCCACCATGGTCGTGGGCATCGTCGGCGCGTTCTTCGGCGTGCTGGCGTAAGGGCCCGGCTGTATAGATTTTCGTTGCAACCTGGAAAGGGGATGGAGCAGGCCTATGCCCTCCATCCCCTTTTGTATAGAAGGAGTTCGTATGTTCGCGAAGGATCGCGAAGCAATGCGCCTGACGCCGGCAGAGGTCAAGCTGATTCTTATTGAGTCCCTGCAGTGGTGCGCCAACAACGCGGTCTACTTTTTGGGGCTTATCGGTGCGGCCACGTATGATCTGGCTGGCACGGCCTTTTTGGTTGCTGCCATTACGCTCGCGCGCAATCTTATGACGTCGGTGGGCAATATGGTGTCGGGCTCGGTCATCGACCGCTTTGGACCGCGCCGGACGTCGTTTGTGACGTGCGTGATTACGGCGGTGCTATCGCTTGGCGTGGGGTTGGCGCCGTTGTCTGTCCCCGGGCTTATGTTTGCCGCGTGCGTCTTGGGGCTTGCGGGCGGCTTTATCAACACCTGCACGCATGCGTTTCCGGGATACCTGGAGTCGACCACCGAGGGCCGTACCCGCGTGAACGGTCTCATGGTGTTCTACAGCAATATCGCCTATACCGCTGGCCCGTTGCTCGGTGGTGCCATCGTGAGCTGTTTTGCCACGCAATCGGTCTATCTGCTCATGGCGGGCATGATGGGTGTGGCGGCCGTGCTCTCCTTGGGCTGTCACGAGTGTGTTGCTCCCGCAAAAGGGGAGAAGCCGAAGGGCGGCATTCTGGGCGGCATGGCCGAGGGCGCGCGACTTACGTTTCGCGACCACGACCTGCGCCTTATCTTTATCTCGGGCTTTCTGGGCTTCTTTGCGTTTGGCGCGTTCGATTCGCTGGAGTCGTTGTTCTATCGCGATGTGCTCAACGTGGATATCGTCTGGCTGGGCTGGCTGTCCTCGGTCGTGGGCCTCACTTCCTCGGTGGGCGCGTTCATCCTGACCAAGCTTTCTGCCCGCCATGTCAACCTGCGATTGCTGCTCGGCGCGCTCATGGCCGTGGGCATTGGGTCCATGGTGTACGTGGGCACCGATATGCTGGGGGTCGCGATTATCGGTCAGGCGATTAACGGCCTGGCCTGGGGATTCCTGGAACCGCTGCAGATGATCTTGATTCAGGAGCGCGCTGACATCAAATACCTGGGGCGCATTACCGGCTTTGTGCGTTTTGGCCTGATGAGCGCCGGCGTGCTGCCGCTGCTGGCGGCTCCGTTTTTGGCGGAGGCTTTGGGTGTCCAGACGGTACTGTTTGGGGCATCGACCATTATTGCGTTGGTAGGAACGCTGTTCTTTGTCACACAAGGGAGGCGCCAGAGGTGTTAGCTATACATTCAATTCTAATTTAATACCACTCACCAGAGAATTTCGACCGTTCACCGAGGATTGGAACAGATTGATAAGTGGTATTAAAAACACGTTAGGTGTATGTCTATAATTGGTATCGAAAATAAACGCGATGTATAGAGTTGCGTGCAGGACAGAAAGGAAAAGCCATGAAGGAAACCGAGAAGATCGAGATCATGCACTTTAGCCAGGAGGGCTACGTCGAGGACGGCAAGAACGTCTACGAGACCGGCAAGAAGATGACCGCGCTCGCCGACAAGGTCGCCGACGAGGG
>DXMB01000086.1:0-7354 GCA_019414425.1 Collinsella sp. | reverse complement strand
TTACCCCACGACAGTTTTTGCATGAGAGATGCTCCTCGGGGGCGGGGCGGGCGCCCGCCCCGCCCCCGAGGAGCTCCCATCCCAAATGTGCGGAGCAAAGCTCCGCACACCAACTTATTCTTTCAGCCAAAGCACGCCGGAAATTCGATGCAGGCTGGCTAACCTTGCCGGACGCTGTCGACGCCGAACCAGCTCAGAAGCTATATCGATACAGAAAGGTCCCCGACCGGAGGGGCCGGATATAAGGTTTATCGCGAGTTCCGCACGCAAAGAAGGCCACTTAATGTGGCCTTCGTCTTGCGCAGGACTGTAGAGCAGGAAACCTTATATCCGGCCCCTCCGGTCGGGGACCGCACCCGTACGACTACAGCGTCATGTTTGGATCGGCGTCGACATCGAACGGCGAGATTTCACCTCGGTCGAATTTACGGCGAGCGACCTCCGCGATCATGGCGGCGTTATCGGTGCAGGCAGACAAGGGCGGCACCGTTACGCGGATTCCCTGACGCCCGAGTTTCTTGATCATCATCTCGCGCAGATGCGGGTTGGCCGAGACGCCGCCGCCGATGCAATACTCCTTGCACCCGGTAGCATGCAGGGCGTTTTTGGCCTTCTTGTACTGCACGTCAAAGACCGCCGCCTCAAACGAAGCCGCCAAATCGGGCAGATGAATCGTGCGCCCGGCCTTGGTCTCCTGCTCGATGTAGAGCGTCACCGCCGTCTTGAGGCCCGAAAGCGAGAAGCGGTAGTCGCCCCTGCTGTTCAGCGCGCGGGGGAAATCAATCGCCTTAGGGTTGCCCGTCTCGGCAAGCTTGGAGATGATGGGGCCTCCGGGATAGCCAAGGCCCAGTGCCTTTGCCACCTTGTCGAAGGCTTCGCCCACGGCGTCGTCAAGCGTCTCGCCAAGCACCTCGTAGTCGCCCCATGCCCTTACGTGCACGAGCATGGTGTGCCCGCCCGAAACAAGCGTAAAGATAAACGGCGGCTTGAGGTCGGGCTGCGCCAACAGGTTGGCAAACAGGTGACCCTCCAGATGATTGACGCACACCAGCGGTTTGCCGGCAGCATACGCAAAGCCCTTGGCAAAGGCGACACCCACCACCAAGGCACCCACCAGGCCCGGACCTTGCGTCACGCCCACGGCGGCAAGCTCACTTGGTGCAATGGCTCCGCCCGTAAGGCCCAGCGACGCTGCGGCGTCCTCGAGTGCCGCGTCCACGACGCTCACGATGACCTCAACGTGCTTGCGCGAGGCGATCTCGGGCACCACGCCGCCAAAGCGAGCATGAAAATCAATCTGTGTCGACACCTGGTTGGCCAGTATATTGCCATCCGCATCGATAATTGCCACGGCTGTCTCGTCGCAGGAGCTCTCGATGGCAAGCACCAGGCGGCGGCGCTCGATTTCGGCACGCTCCTCAGCGGTGCGTTCGGGCGCGGGCAGCGGCCATACACGCTGTTCGGCAGCCGTCGGCTCGGGCGAGGCATTGTCGAGAGGAAGCACCAGGGGCAGCGGCGCCGTCATGACGATGGCATCCTTGCCGGCACCGTAATAGCCACGGCGACGACCCGCCTCGGTAAAGCCCAGAGCGGCATAGAGCGCAATTGCGGCCTCGTTGCCGTCCTCAACCTCAAGCGAAGCCGTGGTGCAGCCGAGCATCTGCGCGTCATAGCTCACGTGCGACAGAAGCTTGCGGGCGATGCCCTCGCGGCGATGCGCCGGATCGACGGCAACGTCCATAATCTGCACGTCCCCGTCGACGACCATACCGCCGGCAAGACCCAGCAGACGGCCGTCGTCGTGCGCCACCCACCAGCTACGTGGCGCGGCAACGTCCTCGCCCAGCTCGGACAGGAACATGCCCGGCGTCCACGCCTCGTGTCCGGCGCCTTCAAAGCAGGCGGTCTCCAGTGCGCTCGCGCCCTCGGCATCCGCCGCGCCCATGGGGCGGAATTGCAGATGACGTCCGGCAAGCTCGTCGGCAACACCTGTCACCTCACTCTGCGCGCTCTCGGCAAGGCCCAGACGCTTGCGCTCGTTTTCCTCGGCGTCCGAAAGGCGCGTATAGATCGGCAAGACGCGAGCCGGATCGCCATCGCCTGCGGCGTGCGCCATCAGCAGGCCCTCGCCCGAGGGCCACCACAGGTCTCGCTCCACGCAGCGCGCCGTCTCATCCTCGCCCAGCAGTTTGCCATAACGCACGAGACCGTCACCAGTCAGCTGAACCTGATCCCAGTCCGCGGTCTGGCGCCACTCATCAAGCGCCACGGCGGCCTTGACCACGCGCTCGCGCTCAAACAGACGCTCGGGGCCCTCATCCCCCAGCACATAGAGCGCCGGGTACACCTCGCCGCGCATGGCATCGGCAAGAACACCAAGCTTGCCGCGCACGCCGGCCTTCCATGCCGTCCAGGCGCAAGCATCGAGCGTCGACACGCCCAGCAACGGCACATTGGCACCGTGCGCCAGACCCTTTGCGGTGGAGATGCCGATACGCACGCCCGTAAACGAGCCGGGACCGCGACCGACCACATAACAGCCGACATCGCTGCGATCCAGGCCGGCCTGCTTCAGTAGGTCATCAACAGTATTCACGAGCTCCACGTTGGCATGGCGGCGACACAGATGGTCCCCACTTACCAGCTTTGCCTCGCCTGTCTGCACGTCAATCCAGCTTGCCGCGCAGGCAAGCATGTCGGTCGATGTGTCGAGCGCCACCACCAGCGCGTTGTCGTTATGCAAGCTCATCTTGTACAGCCTTATCTATCAAATGGGAAAGCTCAATCGCGCGCTCGCCGTGTGCCTCGAGCGTTATCGTTCGCACGTCGCTGTCGTCCTCATCGCGCTTAAGCGTCACCGAAAGATACTCATCTGTCAGTTCATCCTGAAACTGCTCGCCCCATTCCAGCAGGCAAACACCCTCATAGCCCAGCACGTCAAAAATGCCCGTATCCTCAAGCTCGTAGGCATGCTCCAGGCGGTACAGATCAAAATGGAACAGCGGAATACGCCCTTGGTCATGAACGGCCATGAGTGCGAACGTAGGGCTTGTGACCATATGCTCATCGCCCAGAGCGCGCGAAACGCCCTTGGTAAAGTGGGTTTTGCCCACCCCGAGGCCGCCGGTCAAGATCAGCACATCGCCATCTTCTAGACACGGTGCGACCAGCTCGCCAAAATGCTCCGTATCGGCAGTACGGGCCGTTCTATAGGTACCTACCCCCAGGCGCTCCAGGGACATATACGCTCCTTATTATTATTCCGAGGCGGTCTCCGGCGCGGGGTGCCGCTCCAGATAGTCGCCCAGCATCTTAAAGTCTTCCTCCAGCAACTCCTGCCACGCCGGATTGCGCAGCGCCGCCGCAGGATGAAACGTCGGCATCACCACAAAGTGGCCCATCTGATGGAACCTGCCGCGCAGCTTGGTAATGCCGATCTCGGTCTTGAGCACAAAGTGCGTTGCGGGGTTACCGAGCGTCACGATGATATCGGGCCAGATGCTTCGAATCTGCTCGCGCAAAAACGGTGAGCAAGCCAGCACTTCCTCGGGACGCGGATTGCGGTTTCCCGGCGGGCGGCACTTAAGCACGTTGGCGATATAGACGTCCTCGCGCTTAAGACCTGCCAGGGACAAAATGCCGTTGAGGTCTTCACCCGCCGCCCCCACAAAAGGTTCGCCCTGCAGATCCTCGTTGCGACCCGGTGCTTCACCAATAAACATGACGCGAGCGTGGGGGTTTCCCACGCCAAACACGATGTTATGGCGCGACTGATAGAGCTGGCAGAGATGGCAGTCGCCTAAAACAGCCTCAATCTCCTCGAGTGCGACCTCACGTGGCGCCTGATGGGTATGGCCGGGAATGTGCATGACGCCCATAGCGGCTCCTACACGTAGACCTTGTCGAGACGCATGCCAAAGCCGCAGGCGACCTCGTAGTTAATCGTTCCGCGCAGTCGGGCCATCTCGTCCATAGTGATCTCGGCATCGCCATCGCGGCCGACAATAATCATCTCGTCACCATACTCGGCCTCGGGAATCTCGTGTGCCGGGTTGGACTGAATGGCGACCATAAACTGATCCATGCAGATATTGCCAACCTGACGCACGCGCTCGCCGCGATACAGCACATCCATACGATTGGAAAGCGTACGCGATAGGCCGTCGGCATAACCGATCGGCAGCGTGCAGATCTGAACGCGCGTACGCGGTACGCGGTAGGTAAAACCGTAGCCCACGCCCTCACCCATCGCAGGGTGTGCCACACGCGTCACGCGCGCATGGACGCTCATAACGGGATCAAGCTGCATCACGCGGCCACTCAGCTCGCACGGCTGCATGCCATACAAGCCAACGCCGGCGCGAATCATATCAAAATGCATCGAGGGGTCGAGCATCGAGGACGGCGTGTTGGCGCAGTGCACGATACCGCACTCAAAGCCCGCATCCTTAATGGCCTGAACGGCCTCGGTAAAGCGCTGACACTGCAGTTTGTAGTCCCAGCCCGAAGGTTCATCGGCCGTGGCGAAGTGCGTAAATACGCCGTCGCACTGAATACCGCGATGGAAATTAATACCGCGCACAAAGTCGAGCACCTGCGTGTAGTGTACGCCGATACGGTTCATACCTGTCTCGATGGCGAGATGATACTTGCCCACCTTGCCCGCCGCGACGGCACATTCGCCATACGCAAGAGCAAAGTCAGACGTATAGACCGAGGGCATGATATCAAACTCGAGCAACGTCGGAATGGCCTCGATAGGCGGCTCGCTTAGGATGAGGATGGGCTTCGTAATCCCGCCCTGTCGGAGCTCAATGCCCTCGTTAACCGTCGCCACGGCAAACATGTCGGCACCGGCCGAATACATGATCTTGGCGCACTCAACAGCTCCATGACCATAAGCATCGGCCTTGACCACGCAGCACAGGCGCTGACGTGGATTCAGCAAGTTCTTATAGGCCCTCGTGTTGCGACGGAGCGCCCCACGGTCGATCTCGACCCAGGACCAGCGCGTCAAATCGGCTTTATTCATGATTAGTCATCCGACCCTTCCTCCATGATTCCCAGATCTTCGAGCGCATCCTTTGCCGCCAGCTCCATGGCGGGACCGATCAAGTCGATAAGATCGGTCGCGATAACGCTCTTCTCACCATACTCCGTCGCCGCGGCAAAACCGGCGTAGCTGTGAAGTGCGACGGCGTACGAATACAGCAACTCCCAACGATCCATCTCGTCGCGCATGGTGGCAAGCGTGCCGGCCAAAATACCCGCGAGAACATCACCCGAACCGGCAGTTGCCAGAGAAGCCGGACCCGAAAGTGGCAGCAGCACACGCTCAACGCCACAGATAGCCGTCGTCGGCCCCTTGGCAATGACCACCAGATTGTCGGAGCCTGCAGCCCAGACAACCTTCTGCGCGGCTGCAATCGCGGTACCAAGGTCGTTCACCTCGTCACCGGCAACCAGACGCGAAAGCTCACGATAGTGCGGCGTCATAACCAACGGCTGCTCGCGACGATACATCTCGGGGTTACTATCAATACCGTCAATGGCAATCTTAGCAAGGCAGTTGAGTGCATCGGCATCCAAAATAAGCGGTACATCAAGCTCGAGCAAGCCCGAAACCACCTGCATAGCGCCGGCAGACGTCGTCATACCGGGACCGCACAGTACGCAGCTGTACTTCTTTGCAATCTCGCACACCGTCATGCGCGCAGCGGCGCCAAAGGAGCCGCGGGAATCAGACGGAATAGCAAAGACGGGAATCGAAGGAAGTGCAATGCGAATAAGATTAGCGCAGGCGTCAGGAGCCGCGACTGCCACGTAACCAGCACCCGCGCGAGCTGCAGACTTGGCCGCCATAATGGCAGCACCAGGATATTGCGCAGATCCGGCGACAATAAGCACAGAGCCACGGGAATACTTATCGATATTCGTAGGTAGTGGGGCAAAGTAATCAACTAAGTCACCGGGCTCGACAATCTCGGCGGCGTGGTCGACATCATCGATGACCTCGTCAAGACGGTCGTAAAGATTGCCGCAGATCAAATCGCCAGCATACTCAGGGCCATCAGCGCTATACAGACCAATCTTGGGCGCAATCATCGTCACCGTATGTTCGGCACGAATGCAGTCGTCATCAACAACGCCCGTCTCGGCATTCAGGCCCGAGGGGACATCAATGGATACGACACAATCGGCGCATTCATTGACCGTAGGAATCCAGATGGAGAACGGCGCACGCAGATTCCCATGGAAACCGGTACCAAAAATGGCATCGACAACAACATCGGCCTTATCGATCAAAACCTCGAGTTCGTCACGCGAGGGGCCAACGCAAACGTGCACATCGCGGCCGGCAGTACGACGAGCAACATGACGTGCCAGAGCAGCAGGAATCTCATCCGGCTCAACCGGAGAAACGATATCGACGTCCACGCCCTTATGGCTCAGGATATCGGCGGCAACCCAACCGTCGCCGCCATTATTACCAAAACCGACCAGAACGAGAACCCGATCGGGATTGAGCTTCAAGACCTCGTTGGCGGCAAACTCACCCGCTAGCTCCATAAGCTCGGCCTTCGAAGTCCCTTCGCGTTCGATGATATCCTCGAGACGAACGACTTCTTCGGTACTCAAAACCGGTTTCATCTATGCTCCTAGCGTATCTTGCGAAGCATCGCCCAGGTGCTCCGTCAATGCTGAATTCTGCAGCTGCTCAAGCTCATCTAAAACAGAGCGAGCCTCTTTAAATGTCTGCGCTACGCGTTTCTTGGTGCTCACCTTTTCATCTTTTGGCTTAGGCCGAGCATCTTCGGTAATCGCGATGGCATTCGCAACGGCTAAGTCTCCTGTAAGCGTAATGGAAAGAGCGACCTCAACAACACCCAGCTCATGAGCGATCTCGAGTGCACGGCCCGAAAGCAGCGCCTTCGGTTTGCCGAGTTTATCACGCGTTACCGAAACATCCTTGCGACCCACGCCTTGACTAAAACCCGTGCCGAGAGCTTTAAGCACCGCCTCGCGCGAAGCAAAGCGGCTCGCATAGTGAGCAGCGGGACGCGATGATGCATCGCAATACGCACGCTCTTCTTCGGTAAACACACGCCGAGCAAACGACGGCGTCTTTTCAAGAATAGATTTCATGCGGGAAATCTCGACGATATCAACGCCGATACCAGCTTCAGCCATGTTCACCTCCATATTGCACAGACTAAGTTATTGTAGCCCGTTAACGGAAGATGCGACAAACGAGGGTCATAAAACACAGCGAGTTTGTTAGATCAGGCTTTAAACGCAAAAAAAGGGGGAGGCCGCGAGGCCTCCCCCTTCTTCAAGTCTTGCGACGGCTCGG
>DXMB01000085.1:0-7526 GCA_019414425.1 Collinsella sp. | reverse complement strand
CACAGGATGACGCCCGATGCCAGGAAGATCAGGTTGTCGCGCTGAGGGAACGCCTCGCCCGTCGAAAGGGTGAACGGGATGGTCATGATGATGGACAGCGTGATGGCGCCCTTCGGGCCCGAAAGCGTGGTGACCAGGGCATCGCGTATCAGCTGACCGCCCGTGCGCGGCTTGGAGCTTCGATGCGCGCGCTCCATAACGAGCACCCACAGGAAACGCACGCCCACCACCAGGGCCGTTACGAGCAGCACTAGGGCGCACAACAGAAGCGAGCTGGTCTCGCTGCTGTGCCACGACGGCATGACGGCCCTTGGCAGCTGCATACCCAGCATGACGAACACCACGCCGTTGATGACGAAGACGAGCGCCTCCCACACGCTGTTCGACGCAAGCTTCAAGCGCGCGGCGGCAGGCGTGGGTTTATGCGGCATCAGCGCGATGAGCAGGCCGGCGGCCACCACGGCCAGGATGCCGCTTGTGCCGAAATGCTCGGCCGCCAGGAACGTGATGAAGGGCGTGAACACCTCGAACACCACGTGCACCGTGATGCTCTCGTAGCCGTAGCTACGGATAGCACCGAGCGCAAGCACCGCCAGCAAGCCCACCACCAGGCCGACCGCGATGCCGCCAAAGAAGCTGATGGCGAAGCTTTGCGCAGCGTTGGCAAGGGAGAACGAGCCCGTGATGGCCGCGGCTATGGCGAACTGGAACGACACGACGCCTGATGCGTCGTTGATGAGCGCCTCGCCGGAGAGCAGGGATTTCTGACGGCTGGACAGGTGGATATCCTTGCCAAGGGCCGAGACGGCCACGGCATCGGTGGGCCCCAGCGCCGCGCCCAGGGCAAACGCCGCCGCAAGCGGGATGGAAGGCTCGAGCCAGTTCAGCACGAAGCCGATTACCAGGACAGTAGCGAGCACCAGGCCGACGGCAAGGGACACGATGGCTCCTTTGTTGTCCCAAAGCCCGCGTTTACTCGCATGCCGCGATTCGTCGAACAACAAAGGGGCGATGAACAGCACAAGGAACAGCTCAGGATCGATTGCCACGTCGACAGGCGTGCCCACCAGCAAGATGATGACGGCGCCTAGCGCGATCTGCACCAAAGGCAGCGATACGCGCGGGGTGACCTGGTCGAGCACGGCGGAGACAAGCACCGCCGCCAACAACAGCAACACGAACTCGAGCATTTCCATAAGCATACTTCCTTCGGGGATCATCGCCACGGTATTAAGGTTTCCGCACTATAGTAGCAAGCCGGACAGGCCTGAAGAAAGCAACGCTGCATCAACAAGAATGAAGCACAGCGTTTCTCACCGAAATAGGTAGGTTTGCGGAATGAATGGCAGGGCGCTGCAATTGTCCGCATACGCAAAAAGACCCGCCGAAGCGGGTCTTTCGATTTCCAATGGTGCGGGCGAGAGGACTTGAACCTCCATGGGGTTGCCCCCATACGGACCTGAACCGTACGCGTCTGCCAATTCCGCCACGCCCGCGTGCAGGAATTAGAATAACGGAGCGTCACCGCGAACGCAAGAACTATTTTTGAAAAAGTTTGCAGGCATTTTCCCAAGCGGCATGCGCGATTGTTTCGGCGTCCTCACCAGTGCGATCGACACGGTCGTTAACCAGCGCGTTTGCCGTAATGGAGATCATTGCGGGCTCGCATTCAAGACCGCGGATGGGCTCCGGAGCCATATACGGGCAATCCGTCTCGAACAAAATTCGATCGAGTGGGGTTGCCGCAAATGCCTCGCGCACGTCTTCGTTGC
Organism: Collinsella sp.; assembly: GCA_019414425.1. Lineage (GTDB taxonomy): Bacteria > Actinomycetota > Coriobacteriia > Coriobacteriales > Coriobacteriaceae > Collinsella. Next base: position 5,754 of record DXMB01000085.1, on the reverse strand, counting down.
GCTTAAAGGTGGCCGCACCACCATAGGCGATATAGCAGCCCAGCTCCACAAAGCGCTCCATCGTGGCGCGGTCCTCGCCAAAGCAGTGCAGCACACAACCGACCTGGGGCACGCCCACCTCACGAAGCACGTTGTACGCATCCATATGCGAGGTGCGCTCCCCATCCGAGTCCTCGTGCCGCAGGTGCAACTCCACCGGCACATTGCAGCGCATGGCGACTTCGAGCTGACGTGCCATGCAATCAATCTGCACGCTGTGGGGCGCCGGCGCGATATCGTCGTCATAGTCCATGTGGTAGTCCAGACCGATTTCGCCAATACCGGCGCACAAAGGGTCATCAAGCGCAGCAACAACCTGTGCGTGAACGTCGTCGGTATAGTCCGGCGCGCCATACGGATGCACGCCGGCAAGATACTTGATCTGCGGGATATCCTGCATCGGCAGAATCTCGCGCACGAGCCAGTCGCTATAGTCCGTCACGCTGCGCTTATCGGCAATGGGATCGAAGACCGTCACCAACAGGTCGATGCCTGCCGCCTTGGCACGCACGAGTGTCTCGGGCACATCCTTGCCCCAGAACGAAAGCAGATGCGCATGTGTGTCGGCAAGCGGTGCCAAGGGCACGGGACAAGCAACCGTCTTCTTTTTTTTGGTAAACGTCACGCGTTCGGCATTAAGCGTCATGGGAAAGCTCCCGGGCCAGACGGACAAAGTCGGCAACATCGAGCGTCTCGGCGCGCGTGGTGGGTGCGATACCGCAAGCCTCAAAGGCGGCATCGAGCACGTCCTTGGCAAAGCCGTTGGCGCTCATGGAATTGCGGATGGTCTTGCGACGCTGAGCAAATGCAGCATCAATCACGCGGGCCACAAATTCGCGATCGAGTCCTTCGGGCACCACACCGTCAACACGGTCGATACGCACGACGGCCGAGTCCACGTGTGGCGCCGGCATAAAGCAACGCGGCGGCACCTCAAAGCGACCCGTTACCTGCGCATACAGGCCAAGCTTTGCCGTATAGCCGCCATAGGTCTTGTTGCCCGGCACTGCGGCAATGCGATCGGCAACCTCCTTTTGCACCATGACGACGGCGCGCTTGAGCGCCGGCATCGTCTGGAAAAATTGCAAAATGATCGTCGCCGCCACGTTATAGGGCAAGTTCGCGACAAATACCGTCGGCTCACCGCCCGCAGCCTGCTCAATCTGCTCCGGGCCCACCTTAAGCGCGTCGCCCATGATAAAGCGGAAGTTGGCATAGTCGGCGGCGTGGGCGTCGAGCACCGGTTCGAGCTCAGGATCGGCCTCAATGGACGTAACGCACGCCGCTTCCTGCAGCAACGCAAGTGTCAACGTACCGCAACCCGGACCCACCTCGAGTACGCGCTCGTCACCTGCAAGCTCGGCAAGCTCGCAGATACGCTCGATCACATGATTGTCGATTAGAAAGTTCTGGCCCAGGCGATGCTTGGTCGCAAGGCCAAACTCCTCCAGCAGCTCCCTTGTTGCCGTGGGGTTTGCCAAAGGCGAAGTTGTCATAGTTGCCTCCTTAGCATGATGGCGGCGTCTTGAAACGAAAGGGCATGGACCGTTGCGGCCATGCCCTTACATCTAAACAGCAAATTGCCGATATGGCGCTCGCGCGGTCTCTACGCCAGACGCGGGAACAGCGGATCGCCCTTCTCGACGGGCTGACCACCAGCAAGCAGGCCCCAAGCGCAAATGCCCTTGAGGTCGTCGGTCGCGGCCTCGTTCTCGCAGGACAGGCGGCGCAGGGCCTCGGCAGAGGTCTGAGGCATGAGCGGCATCAGCAGGTGAGCGGCAATGCGGATGGCCTCGAGCAGGTTGTAGATCACAAACGCCAGCTCGTCAGCCTTGGCCTCGTCCTTGGCAAGTGCCCAGGGCTCGGAGTCCTCGATGTAGTGGTTGGCGGCGTGGATGAGCTCCATGACCTCATCCTTGGCTCCGCCGTAATCGAGCACGTCCATCTTGGCCATGTAGCGGTCGACCAGGCCATCGGCGATCTTTGCCAGCGGGTTGTCGAACGCATCGAACGATGCGGGCTTGGCGGGCGCGCAACCGTCAAAGTACTTGCCGCTCATGTTGAGCGAACGCGAGATAAGGTTGCCCCAGCTGTTGGCCAGGTCGGCGTTGTAGACCTGCTCCATGCGATCGAAGCTGATGGCGCCGTCGGTACCGGGAACGACATCGGTCATAAAGTAGTAGCGATAGCCCTCGACGCCCAGCATGTCGATAACATCCTGCGGAGCGATGGCGTTACCGCGGCTCTTGGACATCTTCTCGGCCTTGCCGGTCTCGGCATTGCGCACGGTCAGGAAGCCGTGGGCAAAGACGTGCTCGGGCAGGGCCTCGCCGATGGCCATGAGCATGGCGGGCCAAATGACGCAGTGGAAGCGGATGATGTCCTTACCCACGATGTGGAACTGCGCGGGCCAGCGATAGGCCAGCTCGGCACGCGCCTCGTCGGTGTCGACACCGTAGCCGACGGCCGTCATATAGTTGAGCAGCGCGTCAAACCATACATAGGTCACATGGCCCTCGTCAAACGGAACCTGGATGCCCCAGTCAAAGCTCGTGCGACTCACGGAAAGGTCGTTGAGGCCGCCCTCGACAAAGCTGCGAACCTCGTTCATGCGGAACGCAGGCTCGACAAAGTCGGGGTGCTCGTCATAGAGCTTGAGAAGCTTGTCCTGGAAGGCGGAAAGCTTAAAGAAGTAGGACTCCTCCTGGACGCGCTCAAGCGGACGGTGGCAGTCGGGGCATAGATGCTGGCCGACGCTGCCGTACTCCTCGTCGCCCTTCTGGACCTGCGTATCGGTGAAGTAGGTCTCGTCAGGCACGCAATACCAACCGTCGTAGCTGCCCTTATACAGATAGCCGGACTCCTTCATGCGCTCCCACAGGTACTGCACGGCATGATGCTGGCGCGGCTCGGTGGTGCGGATGAAGTCGTCGTTGGAGATCTCGAGCTTGCTCCAAAGCTCCTTGAAGTGCGGAGCCTGGCTGTCGGTCCACTCCTGCGGCGTCATGCCATGCTTGGCTGCGGCCTCGGCGACCTTCTCGCCGTGCTCGTCCATGCCGGTCAGGAACTTGACGTTATAGCCGGCGGAGCGGCGATAGCGAGCCTGAACGTCGGCGATGATGGTGGAATAAGCCGTGCCCAGGTGCGGATCGGCGTTGACGTAGTAGATGGGCGTCGTGATAAAGAACGAAGGCTTGCTTTGATCCATGGGGTTTGTCCTCCAGAAAAACGTTGCATACAGGGGATGATTCTAGCGCAAGGGCTGGATATCCTCCATCTATTGCATATCGAGCACCATGGCATAGACATCGCGCTTGCGGCGCGAATACTTCTGAGACAGGCGCTTGGCCACCGCAGAGGCGGGCTCCCCCTCCTCGAGCGCGGTGCGGATATCCTCGCGCAGGGCATCGTCGGGATCCGCTACCGCAGCGCCAACCGGCGCGATGCCGGCCTCCTCGTCCTCGCTCGGCGGCGCGATGACCAGCGCAATCTCGCCCTTTACCTCGCCGCGAGCACGCAGCTCCTCGGCAAGCTGGTCAGCGAGCCCGCGCAAGACCTCCTCGTGCAGCTTGGTGAGTTCGCGGCAGACGGCAAGCTCACGCTGGGGAAAGACCTCCGCCACGGCCTCGAGCGTCGCCACGATGCGATGTGGAGACTCGTAGAAGATGAGTGCGCCGGGCACCACGGCAAGGCGCTGCAAACGGCGCACACGGTCGCCGTGCTTTCGGCCCAAAAAGCCCTCGAAGAAAAAATGCTCGCAGGGAATGCCGGACGAAACGAGTGCCGTGACGCAAGCAGAGGGTCCGGGAATAACTTCGACAGGCACATCGGCCTCACGCGCCGCCTCGACCAGCGCCTGGCCGGGATCGGACACGCTCGGCATGCCGGCGTCCGAGGCAAAGGCGAGGGTCTCCCCCGCCAGCAGACGGTCGACCAGGCCGGCAGCGCGGCTAGCGATCACATTCTCGTCGCAACGGACAAGCGGCTTGGAAATACCCAGGTGCATCAGCAGCTTTGACGTCACACGCGTGTCTTCGCAGCAAATGGCATCGGCGGCGGCAAAAGCCTCGCCAACGCGCGGGGACAGGTCGCCTAGGTTGCCGATGGGCGTGCCGACCACATAGAGTTTGCCCGTATGGGCGCTGTTTTGCGTCATATCAACCTATTCAATCATGCCGCGCTCGAGCGTACCGAGCGCCGCGCGGGCGTCCCATGCTGCAATGCGCTTCTCGGTCTTCCACGTTTGGAAGAACCAACCGGCAGCCGGCGCAAACGAAGCCAGCTGGCTGGCGATAAACACGCGCTCGTAGGCATTGCGGCCCTCGGGCGTAACCGACGAGTTAGCAAAGATCGCCGCGCCCGACCATTCGCCCACCAGCACGGGGAACCCAGTCGAAATCGCCTCTTTAAGCTCGCGCTTGTTACGCGAAATCGCCGTCGTCAGCCCGCGGGGGCTCGTGATGTCGAGCGCATACTCGTCGCGGTAATGGTACAGGTGAAGGTCCATGTAGACGTTCTTGTACTTGGCGCCGCGCATAAAATGCTTCCACTCGCTGGGATGCCCCGACGACGAGAAGACGACGATCTTATCCTCGGGCATATACGAACGGACGAGCTCGTAGGCATCGCGATAGAAATTGCGCAGGTAGTGAGCGGGAATGCCATCCGTCATGGTGAAGAGGCTCTTGCGAACGCTCATCTGCGGCGTGTCCAGCAGCTCAATGCCCAGCAGGCTCTCGGCCTCGCCATAGCGATCGGCCAAGCGCTCGAGCACGTCGAGTGCGACATGACGGCCGTTGGTGGACGAATGCCACTCGGCAACAGCCTCCGGCGTGGTGGGCGAATCGTTGGAATCGCCCTGGCCACCGGGCACGGTTGCCAGATCGAGCAGCACGCGGATGTCGTATTTGGCAGCCCACTCAATTGCGCGGTCGATGTAATCGACAACCGATATGTAGGAGGCATCGGACTCCTGCGAACCAAAGGCATACCAGGGCACCGGCAGGCGCACGGCATTGAGACCGATCTGCGCCATGCGGCGAAAATCGTCCTCGCTCACAAACGTCTCGTAATGACGGCGCATGCGCTCGTTATAGGCGGCGGTGCCCATGGCCTCCTGCAGCTCGGCCGCGTTGGATGCACCGGTAGCCGCGTATAGCGACGGGGTCACCCAAGGCTCGGGAATAAACCAGCCAGAGAGATTAACGCCGAGTATCCTCTCCATCACTGCCCCCTTCGGATCATGCAGGTCGAACCCGCATCGTATTGCATAGGATAAGTATCGTTTTGAGTATACCCGCGTGTGCGGACAGGCGACCGAACGGTCTGCAAAGTGACGCGAAAGTGGGAGGAATGTCTGGGGCGGGCGGGCTCGGAATGGTGCGACGAGGTGTGTACGCGCGCCGGAGGCAGGCACCGGAAAGTGTGTCCCGTTCTGAGCCCTTATTCTGGGACGCAGTTTCCGCAGAACCCTACATAAAAGAAAAGGACCCCTTTGCAGAGGTCCTAGTCAATTCAAGGTGGCGGGGAAGGGAATCGCGTCCGCGCGCTGCGCGGACGGACCGCTGCGGCGCTTACGCGCCTTGCGAGCTGCGCTGGCAAACGCTTACGCGTTTACTCAGCTCCGCGCCCTCACGGGGTTCGATTCCATGTGGGGGCTGCATAAAAGAAAAGGACCCCTTTGCAGAGGTCCTAGTCAATTCAAGGTGGCGGGGA
>DXMB01000084.1:0-7806 GCA_019414425.1 Collinsella sp. | reverse complement strand
AATCTTAAGCCTGCCAACCCCGTCGAAAGGACACCATGCCTCAGACTTACACTTTCGCCTCGTGGAACGTCAACGGCCTGCGCGCCGTGCTCAAAAAGGACCCGAGCTTTATCCAGATCGCGCAAGAACTCGACGTCGATATCCTGGCGCTGCAGGAGACCAAGCTACAGGAGGGCCAGGTCGATATCGACCTGCCCGGCTATCACCAAACCTGGAGCTACGCCGAGCGTAAAGGTTATTCGGGCACTGCGGTCTTTAGCCGCCAGGAACCGCTGCGCGTGCTGCGCGCCGACGCACTGCTACCCTACGCTAGCGAGGGCGAGACGGCAGAGCTCGTGGCGCAGGCCGCGACCGAGGGCCGCGTCTGCGCGCTCGAGTTCGACAAGTTTTGGTTTGTCGACGTCTATACGCCCAACGCCCAAAACGAGCTCGCGCGCATCGATGTGCGCATGGCCTGGGACAATGCCTACCGCGGCTTTTTGAGTGCGCTTGAGCGCGAGGCCGGCAAGCCCGTCGTAACCTGCGGCGACTTTAACGTGGCGCACGAAGAGATCGACCTTAAGAACCCCAAGTCCAACCGCGGCAACGCCGGCTTTTCGGACGAGGAGCGCGGTAAGTTTACCGAGCTCCTCGACGCCGGTTTTACCGACACCTGGCGCGCGGCCAATCCGGACGTCGAGGGCGTCTACAGCTGGTGGAGCTACCGCTTTAATGCCCGCAAGAACAACGCAGGCTGGCGCATCGACTACTTCCTGGTAAGCAACGCAATCGCCGGCAACGTACGCGACACCGGCATCCGCGGCGACATCTTCGGCAGTGACCACTGCCCCGTCACCCTCACCCTAGAGCTCTAGCCCCAACTAATCCCCTGGGGACGGAGGAAAAGGGATCATTTTCACCTCGCGAGGGCATCCACGCGGCCCGCTTGCCACGAAACTGGCCCATCTACTACGTTTAAGCCACTACCCTCAACCACAGCGAACAACGCAAAAAGAAAACCGCAGGTAGAAAGCCTGCGGTTTTTCATAAAACGCGGTTGTGTTTGGGGGTGTCGGGCCAAACGTAGTAGATAGGCCGATTCCGTGGCGGGCGGGTTCAGCTGATTCCCCGGGGATGTCTGGAGACGGAAGAAAACGGATCAATTTGGCTCTTGATGGCCACGATGCCCGTCTATCAACCGGCCATTTCAAAACTATGCCGGTTTACGGGGCTAAATCGCAAACCCCCAACCATACGCAATTCCGAGATAATAAAACCGCAGGTGAACGGCTTACTCTATTTCGAAAAAAGCCGGCATGGTCTGCCTGCGCCAATCTAGCCCCGTAAACCGGCATAGTTTTGAAATGACACTTCGGCAGTATTGATTCCCGCCCCGACGCAACCAGCCCTACAGCCTGTATTTCACGACGACACGGTTAATGCGACGGCACCAAGGCTTGTACAAGGCGGCCAAAAACACGCAGGTCGCAAGGCCGTGCGTAATATCGAACGGCACTGCCGTGGCAAGACGCGCCACGGCACCCGCCCAAGTAAGCGGCTGTACAAAACCAATGATGTCATATGCGTTGATCACGACGCCATAGAGCAGGCCCGACGCAAAGCCGTACGCCAGCAGTGCTGGCATGCGCACGGTGCCGTCGACGCGGTCGAACGCACCCGCATACGCTAGCGCGCCGCCAACATAGCCAACCAGCCCCCAGGCATACATCTGCCACGGCGTCCACATGCCCTGTCCAAAAAAGAAATTACTGGTCAGTGCCGCCAGCGCTCCAACCATAAAGCCGTTGCGGCGTCCGAGCGTCGCCCCTGCGATGATGGCGATGGCGCTCACCGGTTTAAAGTCGGGAATGGGGCCAAACAGAATACGCCCCGCCGCAGCCAACGCCGCCAGAACCAGCGTGGGCATAATCTGGCGCAGTCCCGGGCGCGACGCCTCGTAACCCGCAAAGAACAGCGCGAGCACCAGCGCCACCACGACAAGCATGGCAAGTGCCGCCTGTTCAACGCCCGCCAGCAACGCCGCAGCCATCACGGCTGGCACCGCCAGCAGCAGCGGTATCTCCAGTTTTGCGAGTAGGCGCACGATGCGATAATCCGCCATCCCATCACGCCCTATAAAACACGTTGTCGGCAAAGAAGTCGGTCGGCGGCTCCATGCAGGCGATCTCGCCATCAAACATCATGGAAATGTCATCGGCAACCTGCTCGGCAAAGTCCAGGTCGTGCGTCGCCATGACGACGGTGCCGCCAGCCTGCGCATGGTCGCGCAGGGCGCGGGCGATGATGCGGCGGCTGGCCAGGTCCAAACCCTTGGTGGGCTCATCGAGCAATAGCAGTTCGGGGCCGATCAACAGCAGCTTTGCCAACGCAAGCAGCTGACGCTGTCCGCCCGAAAGATCGTACGGATGGCGCCCATCCAGACCCGACAGCCCCAAGCTCGCCGCACGCTCCCGCGCCAAGTTCTCGTCATATCCGCAGGTCGAGGCCCATTCCATCAGCTCATCGCGAACCGTCTCGGCAACCAGCAATGCTTTGGGGTTCTGAGGCAGCAGCGCCGCCGAGGCCGCTCCGCGCACCATGCGACCGCGCTGCAGCTTGGCGGTCTTCGCCAGCACCGAGAGCATCGTCGACTTACCGCATCCGTTGCCGCCCACGATCGCATGCACCGCACCGGCCGAAAACGCCACGTCGAGCCCGCGCAGAACCCAACCGCCCGCGCGATCGTAGCGAAACCAGCTCCCTGCCAGGGTGGTAGCCGACCCGCCGTGCATTTTTTGGAGTATTCTGCTCCCATCCGTGCGCGGGAAGGCTTCCGAGCCGTTCTCGAGCGACGTTTGCGCCACAAATTCGGACGATTTGTCCAATTCCGAACTTTTTTTCGCGCTCGATACGTCCCCGGGCGGCTCCAGAGAGCCCAAATTGTCCTCACGCCTGCTGAATACTCCGTTTTTTGCACATCGGACGGCACCCCACCCCAACATGTCGTCGGAAAACAGCGATTCTCGACGCCCCAAAGAAGCCATATCCGCCACCTCGCGCACGCGACCGTCCTCAATCCGGTACGCACACGTCGCATACTCGAGCATTGGGCGCGGTTGATGCGTAGCCACAACAACCGTGCAGCCCAGCTCGCGATTCACACGAAACAGCGCGTGCAGAAAATTCTTCTCGGCAACGGGATCGAGCTGAGACGTGGGCTCGTCGAGTAGCAGCACACGCGGACGCAGCGCCAGGACGGCGGCAAGCGACAGCAGCTGCTTGCGGCCACCCGAAAGCGTATCGGTATCGCGATGAAGCCAGTCCTCCAGACCAAAGAAATAGCTGGTCTCAGCTACGCGACGGCGCATCTCATCACGTGCTAGCCCCAAGTTTTCCAGGCCAAACGCCATCTCGTGCCACACGGTTTCGCACACGATCTGGTTCTCGGGATCCTGGAACACATAGCTCACGCGCTCCGCCGATGCCCGCACGTCCATGTCGGCAACGTTCTCGCCCAGCACGCGCGCATCACCAGTGCGCTCGCCCGCCGGAGCGATCTCGGGCTTGAGCAGCGACAGCAGCGTCGACTTACCCGAACCGGTACCGCCAACAAGCAGCGCAAATGCACCTTGGGGAACACGCCAATCAAGCCCCTCGAGCACCGGTGCCTCGGCCCCGGGATAGGCAAAACTAAGGCCCTGCACCTCAATCGCCGGAATATCCGGGCCGCACGCCGCGCCCGACACCGGGCCCCTATCCAACCGAGCCATCAGCCAAACCTCTTCTCATCAATCGCATGCAACGCGCAAGGCAGCACCATCCAGGCAGCGTACACGACATAGCCCGGCCATGGCGCCGACACCGAGAGCTGCGGATAAAACGAATACTGCGTCGTCGCGGTCCACGCCACTGCCGCCGTGGCCACGCCAAACAACGCAAGCCCAACCAGCGCGGCAATGTCGCTGCGCCCCAGTCGATACCTCGCATACGTCGTACGACGCGTCGCGGCACCCCACCCGCGCGAGCGCATCGCGTCCGCACGCTCCAGCGAATCTTCCATGCCCCAGCCCATCAACACGCTCGACGCCCGCAGGCGCGAGCGCACGGGGTCGGCCGGCGCGCGGCCCGGCACGTCAATCGCATCTTGCACCGCCAGTACCGTGCGGCCGCGGCGCAAAAACTGCGGGATAAGCCGCATGCACATCGAGATCATGAGCGCAATCACCGGTGCGGCATTGCCCAGCAGCGCGAGCACCTTGTCGTATTCGAGCATCGACGCCGCCGCCTCAAACCACAGCACGCTCGCCACAAACAGCCCGCCCATGCACAGGCCGTATACCATGCTCTCCAGATACACCGCGCGCATGCCAATACGGAACAGCTCCGTCGAGCCCGAGGCGCTAAACAGCGGATTGAGCACCGCAACGATCAAAATCACCGGCAGCTGCCAGCGGAGTGCGCCCAGCGTGAGGGCAGCCCCACGCGTCGCAAATCCATACGCCAGCCCGCCCGCAAGTGACAGCGCAATCAGCACCGGCTGCATCGAGAACATAGTGAGCCCCAGCGTCAGCACTATATAGAGTGCCGGCACAGCCGGATGCGACATCGAGAATGCCGCGACGGGCTCGTTGCCCGATTCCTCTCGCATGATATCCACGGGCACCCCATCCCCTCGCTCAAACGTCAACGCCGCAGCGCCGCCACCATACACAACCAGCGCAAACACCGCGTCAACGGCACCGACATCGGCGGCAATGCGTCAATCGTTACGCGCTCGTCATATGCCTGCGGTATCATATTGCGCCGTGTATCGTTTCCAAACACACGTCTCTATAACGTAACAGGAGATCACATGGACGCAACCGCAATTATCCTCGCTGCCGGCGAGGGCACCCGCATGAAGTCGAACCACTGCAAGGTTTCGCACAAGATCCTGGGTAAGCCCATGGTCCAGTGGATCGTCGACGCTACCATCAAGGCCGGCTGCAGCCGCGTCGTGGTTGTCATCGGCAGCCATGCCGACGAGATGCGCGCCCTCATCGACGGCGCCTACGCCAACAGCGCCACCAAGGTCGAGTGCGTCGAGCAGACCGAGCGTCTGGGCACCGGTCACGCCGTGAAGGTCGCACTCGAGGCCTGTGGCATCACGCAAGGCCCCGTCGTGGTGCTCAACGGCGACCTGCCGCTCATCACCGCCGACACCGTCGCCAAGTTCGCGCAAACCGTCGCCACCGGCGAGCTCGCCTGCACCGTCATGACCATGACCCCGCCCGATCCTTTCGGCTACGGCCGCATCAAGCTGGGCGCCGATGGTCAGATCGAGCGCATCATCGAGCAGAAGGACTGCACGCCCGAGCAGGCCGCCACGCTGCTGGAGTGCAACGCCGGCTGCTACGCCTTTGACGGCGCGCAGCTCGCCGCCCACATTAACGAGATCGGCAACGACAACGCGCAATCCGAGTACTACCTGCCCGACATGCTCGAGATCATCAAAGGTCACGGCCAGGCAGTCTCCATCTTCCACTGCGACGACTACCGCGACGGTCTGGGCGTCAACAGCCGTATCCAGCTCGCGCAGCTTACCGCCATCGCGCGCGACCGCATCAACGAGCACTGGATGGCCGAGGGCGTCACCTTCATCGACCCCACGCAGGCCTGGATCGGCCCCGACGCCGTCATCGGCCGCGACACCGTCGTGTGGCCGCAGACGCACCTGATCGGCCACGTCACCGTGGGCGAGGAGTGCCAGCTCGGCCCCAACAGCCGCCTCACCGACACCACCGTCGGCAGCGGCTGCGTCATCGACGAGACCATCGCCATCGAGGCCGTCATCGAGAACGGCGTCGATTGCGGCCCGCGCGCCTACCTGCGCCCGGGCACCCACATGCTCGACGGCTCCAAGGCCGGCACGCACGTGGAGATCAAGAAGTCCACGATCGGCGAGGGCTCAAAGGTACCGCACCTGTCCTACATCGGCGACACCACCATGGGCTCCGGCGTCAACGTGGGCGCGGGCTCCATCACCTGCAACTACGATGGCGTGCACAAGCACAAGACCGTCATCGGCAAGGACGCCTTCATTGGCTCCGACACCATGATGGTCGCGCCCGCCCAGATCGGCGACGGCGCGCTCGTGGCCGCTGGCTCCGTCATCACCGAGCCGGTCCCGGCAGACGCGCTCGGTCTGGGCCGCGCCCGTCAGGTAAATATTGAGGGCTGGGCCGCCGATTATCGCCGTCGTCTGCACGAGGACGACGAGGTATAACGTTTTATCAAGCACAAAAGGAGCTGCTCCATGGGGGCGGCTCCTTTTTCTATCGTGACCTGCGCAACCGGATGAGTGGTCGGTTCGTGTCCGTTGGCGGTAAAGACGTTATCAGGACCCGATAAACCCCGCCGCGCGGTTACAATGCAACAAGGCATCTATATGGCATTCGATGTATAAAGGAGAAGGGTAATGCCGATTAATGATCCCGAGAAGTCGGAGAATATGCGCAAGTCCATCCGCGTGTATTCCGGTTCCTCCAACCGTCCCCTCGCTCAGAAGATTGCTGAGTACCTTGGGGTCGAGCTTTCGGGCCTTACGCTAAAGCAGTTCGCCAATGGTGAGATTTACGCCCGCTACGACGAGACCGTCCGCGGCGCCGACGTCTTCCTGATTCAGTCCGTGGCCGGCGGCAACGTCAACGACATGCTCATGGAGCTGCTCATCGCCACCGACGCTGCCAAGCGCGCATCCGCCCGCTCCATCACCGCCGTTATCACCCACTACGGCTATGCCCGCCAGGACCGCAAGGCCGGCCCGCGCGAGCCCATCACCGCCCGCCTCGTCGCCAACCTGCTCGAGCGTGCCGGCGTCAACCGCATCATCACCCTCGACCTGCACCAAGGCCAGATCCAGGGCTTCTTCGATATCCCGGTTAACCACCTGTCCGCACTGCCGCTGTTTGGCCAGTACTACAACGACATGCACTTCGACACCGACAACCTGGTTGTCGTCTCCCCCGACGTGGGTCGCGCCAAGGCCGCCAAGAAGCTGTCCGACATGCTCGGCTGCGACCTGGCCATCGCCCACAAGGGCCGTCCGCGCCACAACGCCGCCGAGGTCATGGGCATCATCGGTGACATCAAGGGCAAGACCTGCATCATCAACGACGACATGATCGACACCGCTGGCACCCTGTGCGCCAACGTCAAGGAGCTCAAGGCTATGGGCGCCGGCGACATCTACGTCTGCGCCACCCACGGCATCTTCTCCGGTCCGGCCATCGAGCGCCTGAACGATGCCCCCATCGTCGAGTGCGTCGTCACCGACGCCATCCCCGTCGAGGTCGGCGGCAAGATCAAGACTATCTCGGTCGCCGAGGAGTTCGCTCTGTCCATCTCCGCCGTTTACCACGAGGAGTCCGTCTCCACGCTCGTCGGCGGCGACTTCGCTCTGTAGTCGCATCGTCCTTGCAACCCGGCGCATCGCCGCCGGAACAGAAGAAACCCCCGCGCTCCCCCTTGCTTCGCAAAGGTCGCGCGGGGGTTTCTTCTGTTCCGGCGGCTCGCTCTGCCGCGGCCGCGCTTTTGTCTGGTGGGATTTCGCTGAAACGAAGTCTCGCCTTCGGCGGGCGTGGTAGCCTTTGTCGTTGAACGAACTACTTATGTAACGAAAGGAAGCCTATGGCAGCTGCACAGCCGCTTAAGATTCGCATGGTTGCCGGGCTTGGCAACCCGGGCGAGGAATATGCCGAAACCCGCCACAACGCCGGCTTTAAGGCGATCGATGAGCTGGCCCGTCAGGCCGGTGTCACGTACTGGAAAAACCAGGCCGGCGCCGAG
>DXMB01000083.1:0-8019 GCA_019414425.1 Collinsella sp. | reverse complement strand
TTGCCCACCGCGCGCGCCAGGTGCGTCGCGCGGAGTATGGCGACTGGGATCACATCGTCTACATGGATGCCGAGAACGCCCGCGGCCTGCACCGCATCTTTGGCGACGACCCCGACGGCAAGATCTCGCGCTTGCTCGATTGGACTGATCGCCCCGGCGACGTGGCCGATCCCTGGTACACTGGCAATTTCGATGCCACGTACCGCGACGTGCTCGCCGGCTGCACCGCTATGCTCGAGCAGCTGTAGGTTCGTGGGCGCACGAACCGCGCTCTCGGCATAAATCGAGCGTGGATTTTCTCCCACTTTGAGCGTTCAAGTGCGCCCTAAACGGGAGAAAATCCACGCTCATGAATGTGACAAAGGGACTGCCCCTTTGTCACATCCGGGACTGGCCCTAGACCGGCTTGACCTCCAGCTTTATCCCCTCGGCGCAGGAGTCGCCCAAAACATCCGAAAGGGCCCAGGTCGCATATAGCGGCAAATAGAGAACCGCTCCGTTGCGCTCAACGTTGCCTCTCGAGAAAACAATCCCGAGCCTTACGCCATATTCAGCCGTATCAAGCACATGACCGAGCGCAGAGTGCGCGTGGTAATAGGAGCCCGATTTAACCTCGATCGGAACAGCCGTCCCATCCGGTCCATCGACCACAAAGTCCACTTCACCGCGCTTTTTTGTCTGATAGTAGTAAAGCTGGCGATTTTGGACAGCCAGCTGCTGGGCCACCACGTTTTCGTAAATGCCGCCCAGATTGGGCTCCTTGCTATCAAGATACGCCGCTTGGGCGACTCCAACGGGGTAGCGCGCCATCAACATGCCCGTATCCGATTGATATAGCTTGAACTGCGATGGCCGTGCCGTCTTGAGCAGGGGCGATTTTGGCTCGGTTACGATATCGGCTTTGAGAGCAACGCCGGCATCGACAAGCCATACAAAATCTCGCTGATACTTCTCGTAGTGAGCCTTGGGGTCAATGGAATTGAGCACGAAGCGCTTGTTTTCGCCCTCGAGCATAATAGGGAGCTGATCGTAGATGCTCTGCACCTGAAGGGCTCGCCCACTTGCATACTTGGAGATATCCCGCCGGTACTGTTCGTTGAGCTCTGACTGTAGCTGACGAACAGAGGCAAGATCGCCCCGCATGTCAAGGAAGCGCTGCACGACCTCTGGCATTCCGCCGACAACGGTATAGGTCCTGAAGTTTGCCATCATCGCGTCGTGAATGTAATCAGGAATGGGCTTCTCGTTGATGCACGCGTCGCGTATCGTTTGGCGAGCCCCCTCGCTCACCCCGATTGCCCAGCAAAACTCCTCAAAATCGAGCGGGAACATCCTAAGCTCGTGAACATACCCCACGGGATAGGACCTGACGCCCTTGAGCTGAGTCCCGAGCATTGACCCCGAAAACGCCCAGCGGCACCGCCCATCCTCAACAAGGAACTTTGCCATTGTCATGATGTCGGGGGCCTCTTGGACCTCATCGATAAATACGAGCGTTTTGCCCGGTGCAATCGACTTTCCCGAGAGAAGCGTCACCCTGCTGATGAAATCATCGGCATCCCGCGCCTCGAGAAGAGCGTCTTTTGCCTGGCGATTTTCCATGAGGTTAAGCTCGATATAGTTTGCTTGGCTGGCTTTGCCAAATGCACGAATCGAATAGCTTTTGCCGATCTGGCGAGAACCCGTAATGAACAAGGCCTTTTGCTCGGAAGACTTCAGCCAACGCTCCAGCTCTGCCGCTATTTTCCTGCGCAGCATAGGCTCTCTCCTCGGTGTCATCGAATGAAATGCAAAGTTTTATATGCTTGATTATCGATGAAACGCAGAATTTTTAGAACCTAAAATCGAATGAAATGCAGAGATTTGAGATTATAAGCAAAAGAAGGGGCACCACCGGCGAATGTGACAAAGGGGCTGTCCCTTTGTCACATTGCGCTCGGCTACTCGTCGACGATCTCGGCAAGCCAGACGTTCAGCGTATCGACCTCGGGGCAGCAGAACTTTGCCGTACCAGGCTCGTTGCCAGGCACGGTTCCGCCGTAGCGCAGGATATCGATATAGGGAAAGCCCACGTGACAGGCCATGGAGCACATCTTGCCGCGATCTCGGTCAAAGTCAAAGACATCGCCCGGCTTGTGACCATGGTGGCAGCGGCACGCACCCAGCTGGTCCACGCAGCTCACGCGGATACGCGGACGCTTGCCACGCGGTGCGCCGAGCGGTCTGTTCTCGCCCGCAGGCTTAACGCCGCCCTCGTCAGCATTACTCATGGTCAATCACATCCAGGCATGCCTCGATGGGAAGGCCGGCCGACTTGTCCTCTTGGTCGGCATTGCGCTCGATAAGCTCAGCCACCACACGCATGGCATCGGACGTTGCGCGCTGCAGACTCCAACCTGCCATAACGCGGCCTACGAGCACCGCCGAGAACGTGTCGCCCGTGCCCGGGAAATAGGTCGGAATGAGCTCAAAGGGAATCGTAAAGTACTCCCCCGCCACATGGTCGTAGCCGATAACCGCGTTCGCGCCATTGACTACGGCGCTCGTAATGACCACCGACTTGGCACCCAACTCACGCACGGCGTCCACAAGGGCGCGGGCCTCATCGGGTGTAATCTCTTCGGCCATAGGCGCATCGGTGAGCAGGCATGACTCGGTATAGTTGGGCACCGCGTAGTCTGCGCACTCGACCAGACTGCGCATAAGGCCGATGGTCGACTCGGGCACGCCGGCATAGAGCTTGCCGTTGTCGCCCATGATGGGATCGACGAACACCTTGGTGCCCTTTTGCGCACGGCGGTGGCAAAAGTCCGAGATGATGCGCGTCTCTTCCTCGGTCACGATAAAGCCGGTCGAGATGGCGTCGAACTCAAAGCCGAGCTCCTCCCAGATAGCGAGGCTTTGACGCACGTACTCGGTGGTGTCGTGGATGTAGAACTTGGGGTAGTTGAGCGTGTCAGAAACGAGCGCCGTCGGCAGGTTATGGATACGGTAGCCCATGTGCGACAGCACCGGCAGCATGGCGGAAAGCGCGACCTTGCCGTAACCGCACATATCGTTAACCAGCAGCAGCTGAATATTCTTCATGAGGGTCTCCCTTGTTTCGGGCGCGACGCGCAGCGCCACAGTGCGACTAAGTGTAGCGCAGGGGGCATTGCGAGCGGGCGGTGGCGCCGTGGAGGTCAAATTGTTGCGGAAAGGTTTCGGAAAATGATCTTTTTTTTCCTCCGTCCCCAAGGGATCACATGCACCGAAGCGGACCGTGGCGGAATCACGGGTTGAGGACGGACAGCGAAAGCGTTCCTAAGCGAGCAAGGTGACGTGAAAGAGGAGGGCATAGGCCTTGTGGCCATGCCCGACGATTGAACGTCAGATTGCCGCTTAGGAACGCTTGCAGCGTCGAGCGGTTACGGCGTTTGGCAAAACGCCGTAACTATAAAGTTTGGTACCTTGACATTTATTTACCGTGCTCCTAAATTGGTTAGGCACAAAACAATTCAACTACCTAACTAAAGAAAGGAGCGAAGCTTAGATATGTGTGTTGAACCACTCGTCCTTCCGCATGAGCCCGGCGGTGACCCGTCGCAACCGGTAGACATACCCGAAGCGGTCAGCGCCGAAGACAAACTCGCCAAGCGCATCCTGAGCGGCCTGGGCTTTTGCGGCCATTACATGCATTTTCATGGCGGAGGCGTGTCCGGCAAGGCGCCCATCATCTGCCTGCTGGCCAAGCAACCCGGCGGCGAGATGTCGCAGCAGGAACTCGGCATGCACTTTGACCTCAAGCCGGGGTCGCTTTCCGAGATCCTGTCCAAGCTCGAGCTCAACGGCCTCATCGAGCGCAGCCGTAACCCCAAGGATCGACGGCAGCTCACCATTCGCCTGACCGAAACCGGCCGGGAAAACGCCCGCATCGACCAGGCGGCCCGCATTCGCTTTAGAGAGCAGGCCTTTAGCGCGCTCACCCATGACGAGCGCGAGGACCTCGCCGAAATGCTCGATAAAATCCGCGTAACCTGGGAGGAACTGGATGATTAAAACCCTCATGGGCAGCATCCGCGACTATATGAAAGTCACCGTTGCCACGCCGTTGCTCGTGCTTGGCGAGGTGCTCTGCGAGATGCTGATTCCATTTATCACCGCCAACCTGATCGACGCCATCAAAGACGGCGCCACCGTAGCCGAGATGCTTCCCACCGCGGGCCTTTTGGTGCTCATCGCGCTGACATCGCTTGCTTTTGGCGCCGCGGCAGGCGTCACCTGCAGCCATGCGAGCTGCGGCTTCGCCAAGAACCTGCGTCACGACCTGTTCTACAAAATCCAGACGTTCAGCTTTGCCAACATCGATGAGTTCTCGAGCTCCTCGCTCGTCACGCGCCTGACCACCGACATCAACAACGTGCAGCAGGCCTTTATGATGATCATCCGTATCGCCGTGCGCGCGCCGCTGGTATTGATCTTCGCCTTTACCATGGCATTTATCATGGGCGGCAGCGTTGCCATGGTCTACCTGGTCATCATTCCGCTGCTGGGCTTTGGGCTGTTCTTTATCATCTTTAAGGTGCGCCCCATCTTCTCGCGCGTGTTCCACAAGTACGATGCCCTTAACGAGTCCGTCGAGGAAAACGTCACCGGCATGCGCGTGGTTAAGAGCTACGTACGCGAAGACTTTGAGAAGGAGAAGTTCGCGGCCGCCGCGCGCGATGTCCAGACGGACTTCACCCGCGCCGAGAAGCTGCTCGCCTTTAACAACCCCATGATGAACATCTGCGTCAACGGCGCGTTTGTCGTCATCATCTACCTGGGCTCCAAGCTCATCATCACGAGCCAGGGCACGCTGTTCGACGTGGGCCAGCTCTCCTCGACCTTTACCTATGGTTTCCAGATTCTCATGAGCCTGATGCAGCTGTCGATGATCTTTGTCATGGTGACCATGGCCGACGAATCGGCACACCGCATTGCCGAGGTGCTGGCCGCCGAGCCCACGATCGCCGATCCCGCCGAGCCCGTGCTCGAGGTTGCCGACGGTTCCATCGACTTTGACCACGTGAGTTTTAAGTATTCCAAGCATGCGAAGCGCCAGGCGCTCGACGATATCGACCTGCACATTACGAGCGGCGAGACCATCGGCATCATCGGCGGCACCGGCTCGGCCAAGTCCACGCTCGTTAACCTCATCGCCCGCCTGTACGACACCACCGAAGGCGCTGTGCGCGTGGGCGGCGTGGACGTGCGCGACTACGACCTGGACGCGCTGCGTCACCAGGTCGCCATGGTGCTGCAGAAAAACGTGCTGTTTAGCGGCACCATCGCCGAGAACCTGCGTTGGGGCGACCCGAACGCCACCGACGAGGAAGTCCGCGAGGCAGCGCATCTGGCCTGCGCCGACGAGTTTGTCGACGGTTTCCCCAAGGGCTACGACACCTGGATCGAACAGGGCGGCTCTAATGTTTCGGGCGGTCAGAAGCAGCGCCTGTGCATTGCACGCGCCCTGCTGCGTCGCCCCAAGATCTTGATCCTGGACGACTCCACCAGCGCCGTCGACACCAAGACCGACGCAAAGATCCGCGCAGGACTGGCAAGCTATCTGCCCAACACGACCAAGCTCATCATCGCCCAGCGCATCAGCTCCGTGCAGGACGCAGACCGTATCATCGTCATGGAGGGCGGCCGTATCGCGCAGATCGGCAACCATGACGAGCTGCTTAAGACAAGCGAGATCTACCGCGAGACCTTCACCTCGCAAAACAAGATGAGCGCCGAGGGCGAAGGGGCCGTCGAGGCCGACACCGAGGCATCCGCAACGCAAGCTCAGACTCAGGAAGGAGGCGAGGCCCATGAGTAAGGCAACGACCGCCGAGCGCGCGCTCAACCGCAAGGGCGGCACCATGTCGCGCCTCATCAAGACGCTCTTTGGCTTCTATCCCGTGCTTTTGCCCCTCGTCGTCGCCGGCGTGGTGCTCTGCGCCATCATCAACTCCATCGGCGCGACCTTCCTGCAGAGCGCCCTGCAAATTATTGGCGAATCGTGGCAGTCGGGCGATTGGGAAGCCGCGCAGCCCAAGATCGCACAGCTCGTGACCACCCTCGCCTGCATCTACGGCGTCGGCGTCCTGTCCTCGCTCTTCTGGAACCGCGCCATGGCTATCGTCACGCAGGGCTCGCTGGAGAAGCTGCGCGAGATGATGTTCAACCGCATGCAGGACCTGCCGATCCGCTACTTCGACACGCACCAGCGCGGCGATGTCATGAGCCACTACACCAACGACATCGACACGCTGCGTCAGATGATCAGCCAGTCGCTGCCCAACCTGCTCATGACGATCATCATCATCGTCACGGTGTTCTTTATCATGCTGTACTACAGCGTGTGGATGTGCCTGGTCATCATCGCCGGCGTCGCCTTTATGACCTTTATGACCAAGCTGCTCGGCTCCAACTCCGCGCGCTTCTTCATTGCGCAGCAGACCGAGCTCGGCGTGGTCGAGGGCCATATCGAGGAGGTCATGAACGGCCAGAAGGTCGTCAAGGCGTTCTGCCACGAGTCTGCCGCCGAGGCCGATTTTGACGAGCGCAACGAAAAGCTCTTCGAGGTCTCCCAGAAGGCCAACATGTACGCCAACATCCTCATGCCCATCCTTATGAACCTGGGCAACCTGCTCTACGTGCTGGTCGCACTGGCGGGCGGCATTTTCCTGGCGCTGGGCGCGCCCAACCTGAGCATCTCGGGCATGGCGCTGTCCATCGCCGTCGTGGTGCCGTTCCTCAACATGACCAAGCAGTTCTGCGGACAGATCGGCCAGATCTCGCAGCAGATCAACGCCGTGGTCATGGGCCTCGCCGGCGCCGACCGCATCTTTGAGCTCATCGACGAGAAGCCCGAGGCCGACGAAGGCTACGTGACGCTCGTCAACGCACAGGTGAACCCCGAAACCTGGGAGCTCGAGGAGGCCGACCACCACACCGGCATGTGGGCATGGAAACATCCGCACCGCGCAACCGGCGAGATCGAGTACGTGCCGCTGCGCGGCGACCTGGTCATGGACAACGTCGACTTTGGCTACACGCCCGACCACGAGGTGCTGCACGGCGTGTCCGTGTTTGCCAAGCCGGGCCAGAAGGTCGCGTTTGTCGGCGCCACCGGTGCCGGCAAGACGACCATCACCAACCTCATCAACCGCTTCTATGACATTGCCGACGGCAAGATTCGCTACGACGGCATCAACGTCAATAAGATCCGCAAGGCCGATCTGCGCCGCTCGCTGGGCGTCGTGCTGCAGGACGTGAACCTGTTCACCGGCACCGTGATGGATAACATCCGCTACGGCAACCTGGATGCGACCGACGAGGAGTGCATCGCGGCGGCCAAGCTCGCGGGCGCGGACGACTTTATCACCCGCCTGCCCGACGGCTACGACACCATGCTTACCGGCAACGGTGCCCAGCTGTCGCAAGGCCAGCGTCAGCTGATTTCGATCGCGCGCGCCGCCGTCGCCGATCCGCCGGCAATGATTCTGGACGAGGCCACGAGCTCCATCGACACCCGCACCGAGGCCATCGTGCAGGCGGGCATGGATAAGCTCATGGAGGGCCGCACGACGTTTGTCATCGCGCACCGCCTGTCCACCGTGCGCAACTCTGACGCGATCATCTGCCTGGATCACGGCCGCATCATCGAGCGCGGCAACCATGATGAGCTGATTGCCAAGCGCGGGTATTACTACCAGCTGTACACGGGTGCGTTTGAGCTGGAGTAGGAACGGTTACTGACGGAGGGTGCCCCGGGGCGGCGGGGTAATTCCTCCGTGCTCAAACATTCTCGCTTCGCTGCGAAACTGCGCGCGGAGGAAATACCCCGCCGCCCCGGGGCACCCTCCTGCGCGCAATCAGCCCGTTGTTTAAAACGGAATAAAGGTTAGTGAGGCCCTGGCCGTTTGGCCAGGGCCTCGTTTTGTGTAAGCTACTTGAGGAGTTGGGCCATGGCGTTGACGAATTTTTGTACTTGGAGGGTGGGCTCGA
>DXMB01000082.1:0-8106 GCA_019414425.1 Collinsella sp. | reverse complement strand
GCAGCATCGACAATCCCGGCGTTGGCGCAAGGGGGACAGGTCGCTTTGCACCAATGGCTAACGCAGGAGCTCGGACTGCCAAGCCTCGAGCTGTTCTGCCAAACTCTTGCCGGCAGCGGGCATGTCGATCTGGGGTCGTTTGGGCAGCAGCGCGCATTTAAGGATTGCCACGATGGTCTGCGAGACAAAGCGTCGCGTATCCTTGTCGAAACCTTGCGCAGCCTGGAGCATCACGGGCAGGCTCTCGCGCAGATTCCCAGCGATATCCGCAAACCGCTCAGCACCCGTAGCCTCAAACACGGAGAACAACGCATCTACAAAACGCTCGCGCTCGCTAGGCCCCACTGCAAGCAGCATCTCGCGAATGGAGCCATCAACGTATCGAGCACCGGCAGACAGGCGCTCACAGTACACGAAGTCGCGACCATCAACCACCCAGCTAAAGGGATTGTGCTGCAGCAGGCTGAACTCGGTGCTCTCAACGATGGCATAGTCCTCCTGCGTCTCGAACATCATGCCAAAAATCGACGACCGAGGTAGCGTCTTGTCGATTCGGCTGGATAGATCAGCGAAAGCGTTGCCGTTCAGAAACTCCTCGACGAAGCCCGGACCATCATGGGAATACGCCCGTTCGATTCGCTCACGGGCGACATCGGAGCACATCGCCGCACCGTACACCGCAAGGTTTCCACCCTTGGAATGACCTCCGCACAAAAGCGGCCCGTCAATCGCATCCGCCGCCTCGTCCACATAACGCGCCGCGGATTCCTGGGCCGGCACAGGACACCGGAACGCCATGTTAAAGTCCTCTTTCCAGCCCACAATCGTGCTGTCGGTCCCCCGGAAGGAAAGATAGCTAAACCCCGCCGGAAATCGGAACGTCATAGCCGCAAACTGCTCCGTCGTCTCGGCATCACTCACGGTACGATAGCCGCAAACGTGCACGCCACGGTAGCGAGGACTTGCTGCCACGGCCTCCAACAAGGCCCTGCTCCCCTCCGGATCCCACAGGTCGCCAATCATGTCCCGGTAGCACTCGGCGCGCAGCAGCTCGCGTACGTCCAGGCCCTGCCAGTTCGTCAGCTCCGCCATATCACCCGGCAAACGCAAATAGGACAGCCACGCAAAGACCAGGCTATCCACCGCGCAGAACGGCCGTTCCTCAAACGGGTCAAACGCCGTCTGGGCATAGATCAAAAAATTAGGCGAATCCGACATGGCGCTCCCATCAACTATGGCGCATTGGGGTCAGGTTACTTTGCACCAAAAAGGCGCCCGGACCGTGTGGACCGGACGCCTTTCATTGTAGCCTGTTGCCCAAAAGAGCTTGATTTAGCAGGAGAAGTCGACGCTGTCGATGATGTCCTTGAGGGCCTTGGCGGAGGCGGTAAGCTCATGCTGCTCGTCATCGTTCAGCGGCACGGGGACGCGGCAGACAACGCCGTCGCGGCCAACGACGGTCGGCATGGAGATGGCAAGATCGGACAGGCCATACTCGCCCACCATGAGCGAGGAGACGGGCAGAACGGTCTGCTCGTCACGCATGACGGCAGTGCAAATGCGCTTGACGGCCATGGCGACGCCATAGTAGGTAGCGTGCTTCTTCTCGATGATGGTGTAGGCGGAGTTCTTGACGTCCTCGGCGATGCGCTTCTCGGCAGCCTCATGCTCCAGATGACCGTGAAGCTCGCAGAAGGTGTTCAGCGGAACGCCGGCAACCTGAGCGCTGGACCAAGCGACAAACTCGGAGTCGCCGTGCTCACCCATGACATAGGCCTGGACATCGCGCGGGTCGACCTCAACGTGGGCACCAAGCATCTGCTGCAGACGGCCGGTGTCGAGCACGGTACCGGAGCCGATGACATGGCCCTCGGGCAGGCCGGACATCTTGATGGCGGCATAGGTCAGAACATCGACCGGGTTGGAGACGATGAGCAGAATGCCGTCGAAGCCAGACTTCTTAATCTCGGGGATAATGGACTTAAAGATGTTGACGTTCTTGTTGACCAGGTCCAAGCGGGTCTCACCGGGCTTCTGGGCAGCGCCAGCGGTGACGACGATCATGGCGGCGTCGGCGACATCGGAATAATCGCCGGCGTAGATCTTCATCGGCTCGGCAAACGTCATGCCGTGCGCGATATCCAGAGCCTCACCCTCGGCGCGGTTCTTGTCCACGTCGATGAGGACCATCTCGGAGAACAGACCGCTCTGCATCAGCGCGAACGCCGAAGACGAACCGACGAAACCGCAGCCGACAATAGCGACCTTCTTCTCGTTAACCATTAGAAACTCCCATCTCTCTCCACAAGCAAGCCGCCCGGGAACGACCCGAGCGGCTTGCCGTAATCCCAATACATCCAATCGGGACTTTGATTATGCTCCTATTCGCAGCCAAAAATCGACCGTTTACCGAAATTGTTTGCAGGATTCGTAAAATAACTGCACGAAATCGGTTTCGAGCTATTGACGAGGCGAAATAGCTTTCTAATACAGGCCCGCCTCGCGAATGGCCTCGACAGCCAAAGCAATCTGATCGGGCGGCAGGACCAGCGCCATGCGCACGTGTCCCTCGCCCGAAGGACCAAAGCTCGCGCCCGGCGTCACCACAACGCCGGCCTTCTCCATAAGCTCCTCGCAAAACGCCATGGAATCGGTGCGACCACCGGGAAGCTTGGCCCACACGAACATAGAGCCATGCGCGTTGGGACGCTCCCAGCCCAGACCCTCAAGACCGTCGCACAGGGCATCACGGCGCTCCTGGTACTTCAGACGCTGCGCCTCGACCTCATCGCGCGGACCGTTCAGACAGGCGATAGCAGCCTTCTGGATCGGGAAGAACATGCCAAAGTCGATCTGGCTGCGCAGCTTGGCAAAGGCAGAGACCACATCCTCGCGGCCGACCAAAAAGCCGATGCGGGCACCAGTGACGTTAAACGACTTGGAGAGCGAGAAAAACTCCACGCCCACCTCGAGCGCACCGGGATACTGCAAGAAGCTGCCGCCCGGCTCACCGTCAAACACGATATCGGAGTATGCATTGTCGTGAACGATGAGCAGGTCGTGCTCGCGGGCGAAGGCGATGATCTCCTCGTAGACCTCGGGCGTGCCCACCGAGCCCACCGGGTTGGCGGGCAGCGATACGATCATATACTTGGCACGATCGGCCACCTCGGGATCGATACCCGCCACATAGGGCAGGTAATTATGCTCGGCAACCAGCGGATAGTACTCGAGCTTGGCATCGGCAATCTTCGCACCCGCCTCAAAGACCGGGTAGCACGGATCGGGAACCAGGATGGTGTCACCCGGATCGAGCAGGGCCAGGCCCAAATGGCCCACGCCCTCCTGCGTGCCGTTGCACGACTGCACCATGGACGGTGTAATGCCCGAAACGCCAAAGCGACGCTCATAGTAATCGCACACGGCTTGCTTGAGTTCGGGCAGGTCGCGCAGGGCATACTTCCACATCTCGGGATCTTGGGCTGCTTGCGTGAGCGCCTCGACCACGTGGTCGTACGGCTTAAAGTCGGGCGTGCCCACGCTCATGTTGTAAATGGTCTTGCCCTGGGCCTTCAGCGCGAGAAGCTTGTTGTTGAGCGAGGCGAAGACCTCCGCGCCAAAGCGGTCGAGACGCTGCGATGCCTGCATGGTGCCACCTTCCGATATAAAAACGCGGCGCTCCGACAAGAGCGCCGCGCGATACGGGCCATCAGATTGCAAAAGTGTAACGCTTGCAACCCCCGTATTGGTTCAATTTAGCCAACCTTAGTCAACTGGATTGAGCGCGTCGATCTGCGCGAGCCACAGACGCGAGCTGGCGTCACTCGGCATACGCCAATCGCCGCGCGGGCTGAGCGTCACCGAGCCCACCTTGGGACCATCGGGCAGGCAGCTGCGCTTAAACTGCTGGGCAAAGAAGCGACGATAGAACGTACGCAGCCACGTGTGGACGGTCTTGGCGTCGTAGACGTCCTCGAAGCTCTTGAGCGCCATGCGGTAGATCTTGCCCGGCTCAAAGCCAAAACGCAGCAGGTTGTAGAGGAAGTAGTCGTGCAACTCGTACGGGCCCACCAAATCCTCAGTCTTCTGCGCAATCTCGCCGTCGCCCGTGGGCGGCAGAAGCTCAGGGGACACCGGCGTATCGAGGATGTCGAGCAAGACCTCGGCAATACGCCCGCCAAAGACATCAGCCGCATAGCGCACCAGATGACGCACAAGCGTCTTGGGCACGCTCGCATTGACGGCGTACATGCTCATGTGGTCGCCGTTGTAGGTCGCCCAGCCGAGCGCCAGCTCCGACAAATCGCCCGTGCCGATGACAAAACCGCCGGCCTGGTTGGCCAGATCCATCAGAATCTGCGTACGCTCGCGGGCCTGGCTGTTCTCGTAGGTCACGTCCTGCACGGTCGGATCGTGCTCAATGTCCTTGAAGTGCTGCTCCACAGCCGCGTGGATCGAAACCTCGCGGAAGCTCACGCCCAGGTCGCGCGCGAGCGACTCGGCGTTGGACTTAGTGCGATGCGTCGTGCCAAAGCCGGGCATGGAGACCGCCGTGATACCCGTGCGCGGCAGCCCCAGTGCATCGAAGGCACGCACCGTCACGAGCAGTGCCAGTGTAGAATCAAGGCCGCCCGAAAGACCGATGACTGCAGCCTTGGTGCCCGTATGGGCCAGGCGGGTCTTGAGGCCGGCGGTCTGCAGGTCGAGGATGGTCTCGCAGCGCTCGGCCAGGTCACCATGGTCGGCCGGTACAAAGGGCGCGCGCGGGAAAACGCGGTCGATATCGCAGGCATCGCGCAGGACAGGCTCTTCGGCCAACACGCCCTCAAACGAAAACTCAACGGCCGTGGCCTCCGGCGCATCGTCCGCGCGCGTCCACGTCGTCGAACGACGGCGCTCGGCAACCAGGCGGTCAAGGTCAACGTCGGCGATGGCCATATCGCAAGTAAGCAGTTTGGTCGCGGCGAGCTTGGAGCCGTTTTCGTAGACGAGGTTCTCGCCCGCAAAGACCATATCGGTCGTGGACTCGCCCTCGCTCGCGTCTGCATACGCATAGGCACAGTACAGGCGCGCGCTCTGATTGGAGATGAGGCTGCGGCGATAGTCTGCCTTACCGATAATCTCGTCCGAAGCCGACGGGTTGAGAATCACCGTCGCACCGGCAAGCGCCATCTCGGTCGAAGGAGGCGCCGGCACCCACAGGTCCTCGCAGACCTCAACGCCCAGCACCAGGTCCTCGGCGCCCTCATCACAGCAACGGTAGACAAGCCCCGAGCCCAACGGGACCGGACCCTGACCGGCAAATTCAAGCCAAACGGGATCGGTAGGTGCCGGAGCAAACCAACGGCGCTCATAGAACTCGCCATAGTTGGGCAAATACTTCTTGGCCGTGAGGCCCAAAAGCTCGCCCGCGCAGCACACAGCGGCGCAGTTGTAGATATTCTCGGCAACCGCAACGGGAAGACCAATGGTAAAGACAATCGGCAGCTCACGAGTCTCGTCGAGGATATGCACCAGAGCAGCCTCGCAGGCATGCAGTAGCGTGCGGTTATGGAACAGGTCAGCCGCGGTATAGCCACACAGGTTAAGCTCGGGCAGCACCAGCGCGCGAACGCCACGCTCGGCAGCATCGCGAACAGCCGCCAGTGCAACCTCGGCATTGCCCTCGACATCGGCAACGCGAATCTGCGGTGAGGCCGCCGCCACACGCAAAAAGCCATCGTTCTTATTAACCGAAACGCAGCATTGCCTTGTTGATCTGGACACTGGAGGCCCCTTCTACCCTGAGATTCAGTCTAACGGACGTTCACATATCTCTAACTAGCCAAAGCAACCTCCCAGTTTACTGAGACGCCAACCTGTGCTAAGAGCATGTATTCCAAAAATATCTTTAATTAAAAAAGGAGAAATCGATAATCGACTTCTCCTTTAAGCGAGGCAAGTAAATTCCAAAACTAATGGCAGAATTTATCCATGTAGTCCTCAAAGTCGAACACTTCTACCACGACGCCCTCTTCCTGAGACTCTTTCAGTTGCTCCAAGAGATCTTTGTTAATAACGTCCATGCAGAAACCTCCTCTATCTAATCAATTGTAGTATATCTGCTTTCATGCAATTATCAACCAACTTGTTTAATTGCTCCTCGTTTGCCGATAGTCCCTCTTTTTTCAAAATGTCGCGCACCTCGTTCTTAGTAATCGGCTTTTCAAACAACGAAAGCAAAGCGAACGAAAAATCATTAACCGCACACATTCTATGGGTGGCACAACTCAGTAGTACTCTTAACCCCTCTTTTGAGCGTCCGACTTCTTTAACAAACGAACTTTTAACCAATTGAAAACCATTATCGTGCATTACATAATCGGCATCGATATTTGTATTCAGCAATCCATAATGCAACAGTTCTTCTATCGCCCTTGTCAGCTCGAGGTCGCCCTGATCAAGAATAAGAGAAATGCTACAATCGGCCTCCAATAAACGGGCCAACTTAAGATATACCAACTGGGAAACAGCATAGACATGATGGTATTCAGAATTATAGAAGTAGGCAAATGGCTCAACGAGCACGACAGAGGTCTTGGAATCCAGCCAGATTCGATCAGCTGGATTTAGACTAGTTAGCCGTCGCTTTACTTTGGTCAAATGTCCCTTATACCTGACAGCGTGAATAGAATCTAGGATCCAGGTCACCTCTGAAATATGAAGCCGCTGGGGCAAGTCAATTGTGTCGCTACCGTTTATGACCTCTTGCATATAAAAATCAATATGATGCTCATCAGATAAGGATTTTGCTTCATTTAAAGTTAAACCAGTGCCTGAAACATAATCCACTTCGAGGCGCAAATCCTCATATTGGGACTTCGGCATTACAGAGACACCATACTTATCGGGATGATTCCAAACATCCGACCCCATAACGAGACCAAAATTCGTAAATCCTCTCGTGGAATATGGAACACCACATACCTGTTTTGAATAATTCAAAACATTCTCTGTATAAGCTAAGGTGTTCAGAGCCTCTTCTTTAGTTTCGGTCGGAAAGCCAATCATAAAAAATAGATGAACAGGAATACCCGCATTGAGACAATCATGGATATTGCGATCAATCCAATCAACTCTCGTGTTCTTCTTCATTAGATCAAGAACTCTTTGGTTATATGACTCGAGGCCAAACTGAATCTGCCTACATCCACTTTGGTATATCTTGTTAAAAACGTCTGTACTTAGGGTTGGAGAGAACCTCGTTTCTCCATGCCAGAAAAACGTTTTTCCCGATGCGTTTATTTCATCCGCGAGTTGCTCCATTCTTTTGCCTTCGAATGTTTCATCCACAAAAGAGAAAACTCTCGTGCCGTATTTTTCATTTAACCGACACATTATTTCAAATACTCTCGATATAGGCATCTTTCGGTAACAACCACCGGTAGCACCGGGAATGGTGCAGAAGGCGCAATGATTAAAACACTGCCTAGAGGAATAAACCGGCAATATTAACTCAGGCATGAAGTATTTAGAAAGGGCGAAGCCATCGAAATCGGGAACTGTATCGTTGATAAATGTTTGCTCAATCCGATGGTTTTTATATATCTTTCCACCTTTAGCATGGCAAAGGTTTGGAACACAGTCGAGATTGTCATCACCAGAGTCAAGAGCCTCAAGAAGACGTGCAAGCGGCTCTTCGCCGTCATACATCATTATCGAATCAATGTATTCAAAAAAGGGATGCCATTCTTTCATGCAGTCATCTGCTAAACGAGTAATGTAATTGCCGCCCAATGAGACGTGTTTAACAGATGGACATTCTTCCTTAATCAGTTTCGCTAACGTAACTGCAGAAATCAATTGGAAACAGCCGCTCACCGAAATCCCAATAAACTCGAATTTTTCCCTCTGAATACGCTTAAGAAAGGCAGTTTCATAGAAGGAAATAAACGGATTATGCAAGGTATCCGCAAGCGATTTCATTATTTCTGGTGTCGAATAATAATCATAGGGCAGATCTATGGAGTTGAACGTGTATTTAACTCCATATGAGACGTGATTTATGATATAGAGTGCATTTCTAAAAATGTTTTCAGCATATTGTCTTTCTTTTAGATTAAAGTA
>DXMB01000081.1:0-8272 GCA_019414425.1 Collinsella sp. | reverse complement strand
TCCGCAGACCAGTGTGGCGCCTTGTCCGCGGCTCCGAAGGAGCAGGACAAGGCGCCACACATGGTCGAGGACGTTCTGAAAACTAAGCCCGGCCCCCGCCGGACAGGTCAACCGCTACTCGCAGAGCAGCTTAGCGATCTGGACGGCGTTGGTTGCCGCGCCCTTACGGATTTGGTCGCCGCAGCACCAGAAGGTGATACCGCGCACGGCCTCGGGGTTCGAGATGTCGCGACGCACGCGGCCGACCCAAATCAGGTCCTGGTCGGAGGTGTCCATCGGCATGGGGAAGCGGTCGTGTGCATCCTCGGCAGCCATATCGTCAACCAGCTTGACGCCGGGAGAGGCAGCCAGCGCAGCACGGGCCTCCTCAACCGTAATGTCGCGCTCAAACTCAAGCGTAATGCTCTCGGAGTGCGAGCGCAGCACGGGCACGCGCACACAGGTGCAGTTCACGCGCAGCTCGGGCAGATGCATAATCTTGCGACCCTCGTTTTGCAGCTTCATCTCCTCGGAGGTAAAGCCCTCCTCCTTGACGCCGCCAATCTGCGGAATCAGGTTGCTCGCGAGCTGGGCGGCAAATGCGCGCGGCTCGGGAATCTCCTCGCCACGGCCCAGGGCGGCCAGCTGAGCCTCGAGCTCGGCCATGCCGGGAGCGCCGGCACCCGAAGCAGCCTGATACGTCGAGACGATCATGCGCTTCACGCCGGCGAGCTGATGCAGCGGCCACGTAGGAACCAGGCCGATGATGGTCGCGCAGTTGGGATTGGCGATAAGGCCGTGATGCCACTTGATATCGTCGGCATTGATCTCAGGCACAACCAGCGGCACTTCGGGATCCATGCGGAAGGCGTGACTGTTGTCGACCACGACGGCGCCGCGCTTGACGGCCTCGGGCAGCAGCTCCTTGGCGACATCGTGCTCGGCGCTGCCGGCGACGATATCGCAGCCCTCAAAAGCCTCGGGGCAAGCTTCCTCAATCACGATCTGCTCGCCGCGGAACTCAACGGTCTTGCCCGCAGAGCGCGCGCTCGCCAGCAGCTTGAGCTTACCGACCGGAAACTCCTGCTCGTTGAGGCACTCGAGCATCTGGGTGCCCACAGCTCCCGTCGCGCCCAAAATAGCAACCGTGTACTGTTTCATGCTTCCCCCTTTAAAGGTTTTGGCTTTTGCCTGCACGCCGAGCAGGCCGCTTATTTTTGCCAGTGTATACAAGAACGGGGCGGGCACGAAACCCGCCCCGTCGAAACGAAACCGAAACGAAACGCCCCGCCGTAGATTTTTGAGACATGGCCAAAAATCTACCGAGCAGTCGCTACTTTTTGAGCGCGGCCGGGGCGGGATCGGCCGGCGCGGGAGCCTCCAGGTCAGAGACCTTCACAATGCCGTTCTCGTCGGAGAAGGCGCGGTAAATGGTCCGAATCGCCAGGTCGAAGTCCTTCTCCTCGACACCGATAATGATGTTGATCTCGTCGCAGCTCTGCGAAATCATGCGCACGCTCACGCCGGCCTGGCCAAGCATGCCAAACAGATGGCCCGAGATACCCGCGCGGCCGCGCAGGTTACGGCCGACGGTCGCAATGAGCGCCAAGCCCTCGACAACCTCAATCTCGAGCGGCTCGACCTCCTGCTGAATGTCGCCCACAAGCGAGTACAGCGAATCGTGAACGTCCTGCTCCTGCACCACGGCGCCAAAGCGGTCGACGCCGGTGGGCATGTGCTCAACGGAAACGTCATAGCGCTCGAATACCGAAAGCGCGCGGCGCATAAAGCCGACACGAGGCTTGGTACGGTCGCGGGCAACGTTGATGGCGACAAAGCCGCGCTTGCCGGTCACGCCGGTAATGATGGGCTCCGCCTCGCCCTCGTCGGCCGTCTCGCTAATGATGGTACCGGGATCCTGCGGCGCGTTGGTGTTCTTGATGACCAGCGGAATACCAGCCTCGCGCACGGGGAACACAGCCTCCTCGTGCAGGACGCTTGCACCCATGTACGAAAGCTCGCGCAGCTCCTCGTAGGTAACGCGGGCAATGGGCTGAGCCTCGGGAACAATACGCGGATCGGCGGAATAGAAGCCCGAAACGTCGGTCCAGTTCTCATACAGGTCGGCACCAAGGCATTTGGCCAGGATCGAGCCGGAAATATCGCCGCCGCCACGATCGAGTAGCTTGATCTGACCCTCACGCGTCGCGCCATAGAAGCCGGGCATAACAAAGCCGCCCTGCTGACCGTACTCCTGCACCAGCTCGCAGGTACGATTCATGCTGAGCGTACCGTCGTGATGGAACGCCACGACCGTCGCGGCATCCAGGAACGGCAGGCCCAGGTACTCGGCCATCAGGCGAGCGGTGAAGTACTCGCCGCGGCTCACGAGCTCCTCGGTGGAGTAGCCGCCCGAGCGGGCGCGCTCGGCAAAGGCCGCGAACTCCTCGCGGATGGGATAGGTGAGCTCCAGCTCGTCAGCGATATCAAAATAGCGCTGCCCAATGTCCTCGAGCAGCTCCTCGCACGACACGTGGTACTTAACGTGCGCGTTAACCAGGTAGAGCAGGTCGGTCACCTTGGTGTCGCCCTTAAAGCGGCGACCGCAGGCAGAAACCACCACAAAACGGCGGGCCGGGTCGGCATCGACAATGGCCTTGATCTTCTTAAAGTGTTCGGCGTCGGCGACCGACGAGCCGCCAAACTTGGCAATCTTAATCATGGGCTGGAGGTTACCTTTCTAAAAAGCCTCTGCGAACCTATTTTGCGCGCTCTGATACCATGGTTTCACCGATTGGGACCAAGGCATCCGAGGAGCAGTGTTATATGGGAACTTATCATAGTACACGAGGACGCACTTTATCGTGCTCAAGTAAGGTGGCAATCCGTACCGGCATCGCTCCCGACGGGGGTTTGTTTGTCTCGGACGAGCTCGGCACCCAGCAACTCGATATCAGCTCGCTTGCAGATAAATCGTACTTTGAAATCGCTCAAGATGTGTTGGGAATGTTACTGAATGATTACACAGACGAAGAAATTTCGGCCTGTGTGAATGAGGCATACCGCGGCACGTTTGCGAGCGAAGAGGTCACGCCGCTCGTCAAACTCGACGCCGCACCGGGCGCCGACGCCCCTCAGACCTATGTGATGGAGCTCTTTGGCGGCCCCACGAGCGCCTTTAAGGACGTCGCCTTGCAGATGCTCCCCCGCCTTATGGCCCGCACCTCTGCCAAGGACGGCGGCGCCGAGCGCATCATGATCGTCACCGCCACGTCGGGAGACACCGGCAAGGCCGCGCTCGCCGGTTTTGCCGACGCTCCGGGCACGGGCATCACCGTCTTTTATCCCGAGGGCAAGGTCAGCCGCGTCCAGAATCTGCAGATGTCCACGCAGGAGGGCGACAACGTCGCCGTCTGCGGCATCCGCGGCAACTTTGACGACGCTCAGAGCGCCGTCAAGCGCATCTTTGCCGATAAGGAGCTTGCCGAGCGCCTGGAAGCCACCGGCACTGTGCTTTCGAGTGCCAACTCCATCAACGTCGGCCGCCTGGTGCCGCAGGTTGTCTACTACTTTGCCGCCTATGCGCAGCTGCTGCGCGCCGGCGCCATTGTGGCCGGCGACGCCGTGGAGTTCTGCGTACCGACCGGCAACTTTGGCGACATCCTGGCCGGCTACTATGCCAAGCGCATGGGTCTGCCCGTCGCCAAACTCGTCGTGGCCAGCGACAAGAACAACGTGCTCGCCGACTTCCTGACCACCGGCGTCTACGACCGCAACCGTCCGTTCTTCACGACCATCTCGCCGTCGATGGACATCCTCATCAGCTCTAACCTGGAGCGCATGCTGTACTTCCTGTCCAATGGCGACTGCGAGCTCGTTGCCGGCCTTATGGAGCAGCTGGCACAGACTGGTCGCTACGAAGTTCCCGCCGACCTGCTGGCAAAGATTCAGAGCGTCTTTGGTTGCGGTTGGGCCAGCGAGGACGAGGTCCGCACTGCCATCAAGAGCTGCTGGGACGCGAACGGCTACGTGATCGATCCGCATACCGCCTGCGGCTATCACGTCTTTGAGCAGGTCGCTCCCGCCGAGGGCGCCAAGGCCCGCGTGCTGCTTTCGACCGCCAGCCCTTACAAGTTCCCACGCGCCTGCTGCGACGCCCTGGGGCTCAACGTTCCCGAGGATGATTTTGAGGCCATGCGCGTGCTCGAGCAGGCCACCAACACGGTCGCCCCGACCCAGCTCGCCGAACTCGAATCCAAACCCGTCCGCTTCGAAGACGTCTGCGACGTCGATGAGATGGCCAGCTACGTCGAGTCCGCAGCAAAACGAATGAGCACCAACTAAACCCCTTATTAAGCGCCGGCGAAAGCCGGCGCACCTTCTTTTATCAGAAACCCACCGGGATGATGACGAGCTGACATGCGGGTCTGCCTGTTTAGTTCGTCGCGAGTTCCGCACGAGCCGGAAAGCACTTAATGTGCTTTCCGAGCGAGCCAGGACTGCCCGAGCAGCGAACTAAACAGGCAGACCGCCCAGGAGATTCCCATGATCAAGATCACCGTCCCAGCAACCAGCGCCAACTTGGGCATCGGCTACGATACCCTCGGCATGGCCGTCAGCCTCTACTCGCACTTCACCTTTGAGCGCGCCGACAAGCTCACCATCACGGGCTGCCCCGAGGAATTCCAAAACGAGAACAACCTAGTCTACGTGAGCTTTGTCGATGCACTGGCTGCATGGGACGAGCCGGCTTTTCCCGTCGCCATCGACATTCAAACCGATGTGCCCGTCGCTCGCGGTCTGGGCTCCAGCTCCACCTGCGTCGTCGCCGGCATTATGGCCGCCGCCGCGCTGACGGGCCACACCGTCGACCGTGCCGAGCTCGTCCGCATCGCCACCGAGGTCGAGGGGCATCCCGATAACGTCGCTCCCGCCATCCTTGGCGGCGCCGTCTGCTCCTTTACGCCGACCGATTCGCTCCCCCAATGCCTGCGCTACGAGGTGAGCGATCGCTTGCGTTTTATTACCGTGATTCCGCCCTACGAGGTACATACGAGCGAGGCGCGCAAGGTCGTGCCGCAGGAGATTCCGCTCTCCACCGCCGTGTGGCAGATGGGCCGCATTGCTGGCATGACGCGCGGCCTGGAGACCGGCAACCTTGACCTGATTGCCGCCGCCAACGACGACCGCATCCAGGAGCCCTATCGCCGCCGCCTGATTCCCGATTACAACGCTGTGCGCGACACCTGCCTTAACGGCGGCGCCAAGACCATCTGGATCAGCGGTTCGGGCTCGACCCTCATGGCTGTGACCGACGACACCATCGTGGCAAAGTTCCTACAGGTCAAGCTGCGCGAGCAGTTCCCCAAGTGCGATACGCATATTCTGACGTGCGACACGGAAGGCGCTCAAATCGAGTACCTGTAGCGCCCTGCCTCATTGCTCTCACCGGTCCCCTTGGGGCTTCCCCTGAAAACGTCCTCGATCATGAATTGCCCCGTCGTGCGCTTCGCGCGACGGGGCAATTCGATCTGCGGATTGTTTTCAGGGGAAGCCCCAAGGGGACCTGCGCAGCCTCGACAGGATAATCGCATTCGCTGATTTAATCTTGTGCTCCAACGGAGCCACAGACGAGAGGCCTTCGCGCTGCGGAATAATTTTGAGGGGAACACCCCGACCATCCCTGCGTTTACCTTGCTGAGGATGTCTACAGGGACCCACGCTTTGAAGGGGCGCCGGGCAGATAGAAGCTTTTTAGGTTACATAATAAACTGTTTATCTATGCTACTATTTAACTAGGCATCGCAGTATGGAGGTGGTCAAAGTGTTACGCACACTCAAAGCTTCGTTTTTCCTCTCGATACTTTTGATATTACCGATATGTTTCTCGTTTAGCCCTTCGACTGCTTATGCTGCAGAAAGCGATGCTGTCGCAATTTCTGGCGCAACCCAAGATTTTGATTTAACGAAAGGTCCCGAGCAGTCTCATCAAATCAAGCTTAAGGATGGGACCGTTGCAGTAATAGGAATTAAAAAAACCAATGAACCCAGCCTGATATGGGACAGTTACTACAACAACGCATCTGGAACTTGGACTATCTATTACAACAGTCCTTTTATTTATCGCGAATTCAAGATCAAGATAGCGAACTCGCTCATTACCAGCGCTTGGGGACAAAACTATACGACTATCGGCTGTACGGTAACTAACGAGTCCTTTATATGGAACTCGAAACAGGCGACATATCGACTCAACTATGAATCGATGGGGATGACGTCCGGTATCGCCGTGTTGCAAGCGACCATGGAAGGCAGCACGCTCCACACCTATGCAAACTAGACTCACATCAATTGAGGAAGTTCAATGATCCCAATTCCTGCACGCTCAGACATTATGATCGCTCTCGTTTGGATTCTCGTCGGAGTGCTTATTTGGCGTATCTGCAAATGGGTTAAAAACAAGAAATAGTTGATAAAACGTATATGCCATTTATGCGATGCTTGGGGCCGTTAAATCGGCCCCTATTTCTATAGCTTTTCAAGCAGCAGTCACCCATTTGGAAGTCGCAATGCCATTCATACGATTTCGGCCCTTTAAGCCGCTATCTATTGGTAGGGACTCTTGCTGGTAAGGAGCGCTTACTAGATACAAACCTTGGCAATATATTGGTTTAGGCGGCGCTGGTTTCTTTGTATTCGAAGACTGGCTCTAGGAGATCTTCGATGTTGCAGTGGAGGGCTTTTGCTATGGCTCTTACGCTTGTTACCGAAGCTTCATTGATGTTTCTCTGGCGCTGCTCGTACATTTGGATTGAGCGGAGTGACACACCCGATTCGTATGCCAGGTCTTGTTGGGTTTTCTTGAGCCTCTTTCTTGCTAGCGCCAGTTTGGTTTGGCGAGACGTTTTCTTCGCCATGTCGCAAACAAGACGCGCCACGCGCTCTTCCGAGGCTTCATGCCAGGGGTAATACATGCCGCAGAGCTCATCAAAGGGAACAACATGCAACAGGTCTTCGAACGACTCTCCTAGACGCCACTGCAGGTATGCCAATATCCAGCCTGCCCAGTATTCCGGCGTCTTCTCAAATCGATAGGCACGATCAGGCATCGACCCCGATTGATAGCCAGACCTTTCAGCAATGAGCGCAAACAACTCCACGCCCGATTTTCCCGATACTACCCATGCGTTGCCACGCTCAAACTCGCGGGCTACGCCGCTCAGGCAAAAGAGTTCAGCGACTTCTGATCCTTCTGCTCCATAATCGTTCACGGCATAGTCGAAGCAGTCGCCGAGGTTGTTCATTGCGTCCTCAAGATAATAGACGGGATATGTTCTACTCGGCCCACAATCCGTTAACACTTGGATCATCTAAATCAACCCTCCCTGCCATTAAATCCCTAATGTAGACGCCCTCAGCGTCGAATCCATTTACTGTGTCCAAGTACTTGCATCGCGCGTTCTGCTCTCGCTTAAAACGCTTGGGATAGTATTCGGAGCCGGTTGCCTGCTTCCAATCGCAAAATGTAATTGCCGAAAACGCACTCTCGCTCATGAGCGCATATTGGATACCCAAATCTCCTAAACGCATAATGCGCTGCAGCTGCCTGAGCGAAATCATGCCGCTGACAAACTGTCTTGCGAACGAAAAATATGAGTCGTCAGCACGATAGCCCCGGATGATGTCATATGAAGAAATGTCAATCAGATAGTTATCGAGTAAATAACGAAGCCCTTCGCGCGCCAACGGCGTCGAGACATTGAATTCCCTGTTGTCGGCCAAAATCGCAAGCCAGTTGAGAATTGAATAATCGCCGGACTCCAAATCCAAAACTGAAAGGCCATCCGCATTGAGTTCGTATCGATTCGCAATGCCATCGGCCTCGGTCCGGCATGCCCATTCCATCGCCATTTCCTCATGTGGCGTGCAATAAAACCCACGACCATAGTCATTGAATTGTCTGCATTTATCCAACGACGGATGCTCGACAACAACCTCCGACCCGTGCCAAAGCTCCATTGTGACCTCCAAATACAAATATCACCCCAGTGATAGTGTACCAACAACTATCACTGGGGTGATATAGATAGATGCAAACTATTGCCTGCCAAGAGCCTTTACTAGAGGCAGGCCTCGGCGATGCGCTTTTTGAGTTCGTCGATGCCGGTACCGGTCTGGGAGCTTGTGATGATTACGTTCTCGGCCGGGACGTTGAGCTGCTTTTTGATGGCTGCTGCCTGGCGGGCCTGCTGGGTGCGGCTGAGCTTGTCGGCTTTGGTGAGGCAGACGATAA
>DXMB01000080.1:0-8464 GCA_019414425.1 Collinsella sp. | reverse complement strand
ACGTTCTGAGCGCAGCCGTCACAGCTCATGCCGCCGATGAGCAGCTCATCGCTATAGGGATAGTGGGACTCGTCGGTGTCTGCCACCACAACCTTCTTGGCTTTCTTGCCGCTCGCGCCATCACTGCAACAGCTCTTTCCATGCGTCGACGCCGCAATGCGACGCAGCCCAAAAAACATGCCGACGGCAATGACGGCCAGCACGATGAGATTCGCAGGGTTGAGCAAGTCACTCATGCGTTCCCCTTTCAAGTAGCCCTATCTAGATACCCCCATGGGGTGTTCCCATCTTAACCCAAAATCATGTCCGTTCGGTCAATTAGTTTCCCTCTTCAAACTTTTTAGTTGACCAAGGCTTACTTTCGTGTATAAGTTTTCCTAGGCTAACAGTTTAGATCCGTAAGGAGCGTCGTGACTCGAACCATAGACATCCCAACGTTTCAGGCGGCAGTCGTGCGCAACTGCTCCCCCACGCTCGCGGGCATCAAACCGGCATCGCTCTTTACCTATCCAGGAGTCTATGCCGATCAAGACGGCTCAAGCGTAACTGCGGCGATCGAGGATCGCCGAGCACGCCTGCTCAACGTTATCGCCCGGTGCAACCGCGAGCTTAATCCGTTCGGTATCCATCTGAGCGTTTTGGTCTGGCGCCCCTGCGGGGCGCTCGTATACGCATATCGGCCCAATAGCCTCGCCACTTACCTTGCTGACCCGCGCGCCAAAACGGCACTCGCCAAGAAGGGCTACGACACCGGCAACCTCTCGGCATGTCTTGTGCACCTGGCATCACGCATCACGCTCGCGAGCAATAACGCCGCGGAATGCGCCTGCGGCCAGACTCGATGCGCACTGGATCAGCAAGTCTGCTGCAACAACGACTGCGCCTGCGAATTTCCACACGAGATTGGCTACTTCCTGGGGTACCCCTGCGACGACGTATACGAGTTCATCGCTCAGCGTGGCGAGAACTACAAGATCTTTGGAGCCTGGAAGGTCTATACGAATGTCGAGCAGGCGCTTGCGACGTTTGATGCGTACCGTGCCTGCACCCAACACCTCACCTTTATCTATCAGCAGGGCTGCAGCTTGGCGCAACTTGCCCAGGCGACCCGATAGAACGTACAAACCGCGACCGCACGCCGCACAACCGAAAGGACTCAACATGAGCAAGATCGCCGTCGTCTACTGGAGCGGCACGGGCAACACCGAGGCCATGGCAAACCTCGTTGCCGAGGGCACCACGTCCGCGGGCGCCGAGGCCGAAGTCATCCCCTGCGCCGACTTCTCTGCCGACAGGGCCGCCGACTATGATGCCTTCGCCTTCGGTTGCCCCGCCATGGGCTCCGAGGAGCTTGAATACGATGAGTTCCAACCGATGTGGGACGAAGTCAAGGAGACCCTCGGCGACAAGAAGGTCGTCCTCTTTGGCTCTTATTCGTGGGCCGAAGGCGAATGGATGGACAATTGGAAGGCGGACGCCGACGAGGCAGGCGTCAACGTGGTCGACTCCGTCATCTGTTACGACGCCCCCGACGATGAGGGCGAGGCGGCCTGCCGCGCCCTTGGAGCCGAGCTCGCCTAGCTGCAATGAGCTCCGCCCGTAACGCGCTCTGCACCAAAACACATTCGCGTCCCAACAAAAACGGGAGCCGGATCACATCCGGCTCCCGTTTTCTGCTGTGTCAGTCATATAAAGCGGCTACGAGATATTACCCAAGAACGCCTTGGTGCGCTCGCTCTTAGGATGGTCGAAGACCTCGCTCGGCGTGCCATCCTCCACGATAACGCCGCCGTCCATAAAGACGACGCGGTCGGCGACGTCGCGGGCAAAGCCCATCTCGTGCGTCACCACGATCATGGTCATACCGTCATGCGCAAGATCGCGCATGACGCCCAATACATCGCGGACAAGCTCAGGATCGAGCGCCGACGTGGCCTCGTCAAAGAGCATCACGTGCGGATTCATCGACAGGGCGCGGGCGATGGCCACGCGCTGCTGCTGACCGCCCGAAAGCTGACTCGGCATAAAATCGATGCGCTCGGCCAGGCCGACCTTGGTCAGCTCCTCGATGGCAATCTTCTCGGCCTCTTCCTTGCTGCGCTTGAGCACCTTTTGCTGCGCAAGCATGACGTTCTTTTTGACCGACAGGTGCGGGAACAAGTTGAACTGCTGAAACACCATGCCCAAGTGCGTACGCACCTTATTGAGGTCAACGCCCTTGGCGCACACATCCACGCCCTCGACGACAATCGAACCACTCGTGGGCTCCTCGAGACGGTTAATGCAGCGAAGCATCGTCGACTTGCCCGAACCCGAAGGGCCCAGGACTACGACGACCTCGCCCTTGTGCACATCAAGGTCGATGTCGCGCAGGACCACGTTATCGCCAAAGGCCTTCTGGAGATTCTTGATGCTGACGACGACCTCGTTCGAGTTATTGGTTTCGCTCATAATAGAACCTCCTTACAGACCAGCGATATGGTCGGCGGGCGTCGCGACAACCTGTCCGGCGCTCTTGGCGGGACGCTTCTTTTTGGTTTCGGCCGTACCCAGCAGCCTCGCCTCAAGACCGCTCACCAAGCGCGCAAGCGGCAGGGTAATGACCAGATAGAACAGGGCGGCAACCACATACGGCGTAATGGAGCCCGTCGTTGCCACGATGGTGCGGGCGTTCATGACGATCTCGACCACGCCCACGGCGGCGAGCAGCGACGTATCCTTGTAGAGCAGGATAAACTCGCTGGTCAGCGTAGGCAGGACATTGCGGAACGTCTGCGGAATCATAACGTAGAGCAGCGTCTGGAAGGCATTCATACCCAGCGAACGAGCGGCCTCGTTCTGGCCCTTGGGGATCGATTGAATACCGGCACGGAAAATCTCGCACAGATACGCAGACGAGTTCATGGCCATGACGATAACGCCCAAGACATAGTCGTCCACCTTGACGCCGGCAAGCGGCAGGCCAAAGAATGCAATATAGATCTGCAGGAACGCCGGCGTACCGCGGATGACATTCACGTAGATGCCGGCAAGGCAACGCAGGATGCGCGATTTGGATATGCGCATAAGCGACAGGGCAAAGCCAAAGGGGATCGCCAGCGGAAACGCCACGAGCACGATCGAGAGCGACATAAGGAAGCCCTTGAAGACGATCGGCAGGCTCTGGACCAAAATGACCGGGTTCAGGAACAGGCGAAGGAACATGTTGGAATTCCATGCCTCGACCCACGGCTGTTCCTTAAGGTCGGCCAGGAAGTTATCGAACGCCGTCACGCCCTTAATCTCGACGGAAGGAATCTTGGAAATCTTCTTGGTCGAACCGTCGGCGAGCGTATAGGTTCCGCTAAAGGCCTCATCGCCGCCCTCGACGGGGAACGTCACGCCGTAAACCTCGACACGGAAAAAGCCGCCGGCAGGCGCCGTCTCGCCAAAGTCAATCTTGAGCGTCTGGCCGTCAGCCTTGCACGTGGGCTTCATGGGCGTACGATCCATGAGGTCCTCGCCCGAGAGCATCGTCAATCGCGTGTCATCGGTACCAAACGTTGTGCCGTCGACAAACGTCAGAGAAAGACCGCTCAGCTCCTCGTCGGCATCGGCCTGAACTTCCCAGGTAATGCGCGTCTCGGTGCCGCCGACCACAGCGCTGCCCGAACCGGTGTTGGGTCGGGCGGTAATCTTTGCGGTCTCAAGCGCCTGGGCGGTCGTGGGCGCATATGCCCCCACGCACACCAGCGCGAGCGCCACTGCCATGGCGCAGGCTAGCTTTTGGAGCAAGGCGGGCAGTGGAAAACGCTGCTCCGCAGCCCCTTTGTTCAGTCGAGACAAGGTGGCTCCTATCGTAGAAGTTGCCGGCAAAACGAGACGGAAACACTCTCCGTCAAGAGAAGCGCAAAGGCCCTCTCCGCCAAAACGGAAAGGGCCCGCGCGCAATCAAGTAGCTATTTTACTTGATGTTGTACTTAGCCATGAGGGCGTCGACGGTACCGTCGTCAGTCAGGTCCTTGATGGCCTGGTTGATGTCGTCCTTGAGCTTGGTGTTGCCCTGGTTGATGGCGATGGCGTACTCCTCGCCGGTGCTGACCTGCTTGATGGTCTGGCAGGTGTTGAACTGCTCGGCGGTCAGCTGGCTGGCAACGGAGCGGTTGGTGACTACGGCGTCGCCCTTATCGGACTGCAGGGCGCTGAAGCACTCGGTGGCGTCCTTGTAGGGGACAATCTTGGCCTTGGGGAAGTTCTCCTGGGCAAAGGCCTCGGCGGTCGAGCCAGACTGGACGATGATGGTAGCGTCGGCGTTGTTGAGCTTCTCGCTGAAGTTGTCGGCCGTGATGTCGGTGTTATCGACCTTGGTCACGATAGCCTGATCGTCCATGTAGTAGGAATCGGAGAAAGTGACTTCCTTCTCACGCTCGGGCGTGTCGGTGATAGCCGCGATGGCGACGTCGTACTTGGCGCCCGAAGCAACGCCGGGGACGAGCGTGTCAAAATCATTGTTGACATACTCGACATCCAGACCCAGCTTATCGCCGATAGCCTTAATGAGTTCAAGGTCAAAGCCCTGGTAGTCGCCATTGTCATCCTTGTACTCAAACGGAGCGTACTCGGCAGAGGTGCCGACGGTCAGCGTACCGTCCTTGACGAGCGCGTACTCCTTGGAACCGTCGACCTTCTCGACCTTAGCGTCGTCAGAGCTGCTGGAACTGGCATCAGAACCAGAGGTGGCGTTGGACGAGCCGCAGCCCGTCAGAGCAAGGGCGAGCGCCATAGCACCCGTGGCGGCAAATGCGCCAAGCTTCTTCAGCTTCATAATCAGTCTCCTTCCAATGACCCCACGTGATTCAGGGGTCTGCAAAAACTGAGGGTTATTATGCACCCGCTTGGAAGAATCCGCAATTAGAAAACTGATTGAAACAAACCCATAACGTGAATGGAGCACTCCACTTTATGACAGTCATCACTGCTGCAATGACCTTAACAATTTGATTTCAGCCGCATAACCTGCAAGTTCGTTCGGTGTCTCCAAAATGAATGGCAATGCGCGCAAGCGGCCATTCGATACAATATTCTGCATAACCTGCATACCGCCGCCAAACTCTTCGCTACCCAGGTAGCCCTTACCGATGCATTCGTGGCGGTCCTTATGGGCGCCGCAGGGGTTCTTGGAGTCATTGATATGCACGGCGCGCAGGCGCTCGATACCCACCACACGATCGAACTCGTCGAGCACGCCTTCAAGATCGTGGACGATGTCGTAGCCGGCGTCATTCACATGGCAGGTGTCCAAGCAAACGCCCAACTTGGCCGACAGCTCGGGGCACTTGTCGGCAACGCCCTGGATGATGAGTGCCAGTTCTTCAAAGCTGCGGCCCACCTCGGTGCCCTTGCCGGCCATGGTCTCGAGCAGCACCGTCGTCTGTTGGCCCTCAAACATCACCTGGCACAGGGTGTCGACGATCATCTGAATGCCAGCGTCGGAGCCCTGCCCCACATGCGCACCGGGATGGAAGTTGTAGTAGTTGCCGGGCAGCGCTTCCATGCGCCTCAGGTCCTCCGCCATGGCCTCCAGGGCAAACTCGCGCGCCCGCTCTTTGGCCGAGCAGGGGTTATAGGTATACGGGGCATGAGCCACGAGCGGGCCAAAGTCGTTTTGCTCCATAAGCTCGCGCAGGGCCGCCACGTCATCCATGTCAAGGTCTTTCGCCTTGCCGCCACGCGGGTTGCGCGTAAAGAATGCAAAGGTATTGGCGCCAATGGACAGCGCCGTCTCCCCCATTGCCCGATAGCCCTTCGTTGTGGATAGGTGACACCCGATCGTCAGCATCCCCAGCTCCCCCTCATCAGTTGCGGTGAAATAGTTCCTGTCGATGCCTTATTCTGCCGCAAGCAGGAACTATTCCACCGCAAGTTATAAAAGGGTCACGAGGAGCGCGTTTTGCCGAAGGCCTTAAGCACCGCCGTCACGGGGCCAGGCTGAAAACGGCGGCGTACGTCGTCCAAGCGCCCGGGGATATCGATGTGCTGCGGGCAATGCCGCGCGCATTTGCCGCACTTGACGCAATTGCT
Organism: Collinsella sp.; assembly: GCA_019414425.1. Lineage (GTDB taxonomy): Bacteria > Actinomycetota > Coriobacteriia > Coriobacteriales > Coriobacteriaceae > Collinsella. The sequence goes on along the minus strand of DXMB01000080.1, from coordinate 2,404 downwards.
CACCAGCTTGGGCTCGTTCGTCCGCACCGCGCTCGCCGTAAAGTATTGAGACAGCCCCGTAAACCAGCTGTGCGCATAGCTTGCGTTGTAGGCAGCAAAACACCCAGGGATATTGATGCCTTTAGGACACGGCATGCAATAGCCGCATCCCGTGCAGGGCACGCGATTCGATTTTTCAAACTCCCTCAGCACGCGTGCGATGGCATCGAGCTGAGCAGCCGTCATCGAATCCGGCAGGGCCCGATCGGCCAACGCCGCGTTCTCATCCACTTGCGCGGTATCGGTCATACCCGAAAGCAGCATCGTCACCTGAGGATGGTTCCACACCCACGAAAGCCCCCAGGCGGCCGGAGTGCGCAAATGCGGGTCACGGGCGCCATCGAGCACAGCGCGTGCCCGCGGCGGCAGTTTGCCCGCTAGACGACCGCCCAGCAGTGGCTCCATCACAAACACCGCAAGACCGCGCTCCGCAGCCGCCATGAGTCCTGCCGTTCCCGCTTGGTAACGCTCGCCGGCATAGTTGTACTGGATCTGGCAAAAATCCCAGTCATATGCGTCAAGCACCGTCAGGAAATCCGCCGCGCTGCCGTGATACGAAAAACCAATCTGGCGAATGCGCCCCGCCGCCTTTTGACGCGCGATCCAGTCCTCGATGCCCAACGCCACCACACGTTCCCACTGGGCGGGCGAGGTAATGTTGTGCATGAGGTAATAGTCGATATGGTCGGTCCGCAGGCGGCACAGTTGCTCGTCGAAGAACCGGTCGAAATCCTCCGCGCATTTGCACGAAGCATGCGGCAGCTTGGTCGCGAGCAAAACCTGGTCGCGTAGGCCTAGGCGCTCAAGCGAAGCGCCCACGCAAGCCTCGTTGCCGGGATAGAGATAGGCCGTGTCCAGGTAGTTAATCCCCTGCTCCACCGCACGGGAGATGATGGCGTCGGCTGTCTTCGCATCCGGGCGTCCCGGCGCACCGGGAAACCTCATGCAGCCCAGCCCCAACGCCGAGATACGGTTACTGCTTTTGGGGTCAACGCGATATTGCACGGCCCCTCCTCCCCCATCGAAGCCCTGATAAGGCGAAACAAACCTGTCACGTCATCGAAGCACATCGGAATCGCAATCGAGAACGTATCGTAACGCAGCAGAAATCAGGCCGTCACGGCACCGCTTTAACATCAGCAAAAAGCCCGATGAAAGGAGGCGAGCGTGGCCACGCGTGAGGACGCCTACCCCTATCCCGGCGAGCAATACATCCTCTCGGTCGACCGCTACCAGATCGAGGTCATGAACCATCTGGACGAGCTTCCCGCCACGGGCGCAGGCATCATCTGCACCTTCCCCAAGGTGCGCGATGGCGTTGGATATCCTGTGCGCGTTTTTGCGGTCTGTCCCGCGGCATAAGCGCACAGTGCAATAGTTCTTTTTCGTAACAGCAGTCCCGCGCATCCACCAATCACCCTGGCAGCATACAATCCATCAGGCGCCCCTTACGCGGGCGCCTTTTATATGGGGAGATGATTCACATGCAGATCAACAAGGTCGCCTTTATCGGCAAGGGCGGCGTCGGCCTGCTCTACGGTAGCATGATTGCCACGGCCCTCGGCAATGACGCCGTCGAATACGTTATGGATGACGCCCGTTTCGAGCGTCACGCAGGCGACGCCCTTACGGTCAACGGCGAGCCCTGCGCACTCAAGTCCGTGCGCGTCAGTGAGGCAACGCCCGCCGATCTTGTCATTCTCACGGTCAAGACGACGGGACTCAACCAAGCACTCAAGACTATGGAGCGCGTCGTGGGGCCCAACACGCTCATCGCCTCGCTGTGCAACGGCATTACGAGCGAGCAGAAGATTGCCGAGCGCTTTGGCTGGAAGCATACCGTTCTTGGTATTTGCCAGGGCATGGATGCCGTGTTCCTCGACGGCGCGCTCACCTTTACCAATGCGGGCGAGATTCGCTTTGGCGCGGCAGCAGGCACCGAGCCCGCAACCGTCACCGCCATCGACGAGCTCTACACACGCTGCGGCATCGCCCATACCGCCGAGAGCGACATTGCGCACCGCATGTGGGCCAAACTCATGCTCAACGATGGTATCAACCAGACGTGCATGGCCTACGGCGGAACGTATGGAAGCGCCACAGAGGCCGGCTCCGAGCAGCGCCGCTGCTTTGTCTCCGCCATGCGAGAGACACTTGCGGTCGCCAATGCCGAGGGCATTGAGCTGACCGAGGCAGACCTGACGCAGATGGTGCACCTCATCGAGGGAATCGACCCCACCGGTATGCCCTCGATGGCGCAGGACCGCATCGCACAACGAAAGACCGAAGTCGAGGAGTTCGCGGGCACCATTTGCCGCCTGGCCGCCAAACACGATATCCAAGTGCCGCAAAACGATTGGCTCTA
>DXMB01000008.1:0-44574 GCA_019414425.1 Collinsella sp. | reverse complement strand
ATGTGATCCCAGTCGCCATACTCCGCGCGACGCACCTGGCGCGCGCGGTGGGCAACGACGGGAATCCCGACTTCGCGCAGCTTGGCGACCGTGCCATGATGCGGCGGGTTGCCGATCTCCTCGGTTGAGGTCGCTGCGGAATCGATGACAAACTCCGCCTCGTGCCCAGCGCGGCGCACCAGCTCGGTAAACACCGACTCGGCCATCGTCGAGCGGCAGATGTTCCCATGGCAGATAAACAGTACGCGTTGCATAGGACGATACCTTTCATATAGAAGGCTGCTAAGGAGTCGAAGCCGGGCGCATGCCAAGTTTTATTTCTTGGCCAGCTTGAAGTAGCGCTCAAATATCAATTCGAAAACGTAATAGAACATCAGGCGACTGTCGAGGTCCATGCTGCCCAAGCGGATTTCTTTTTGCACGGTGTAGATAGGGTAGTCGGCTAGTTTCGAGAGAGAATTTCGAGAAAAGCCGGTGAGTGTGACGACCTTGCATCCGCGCGTTTTGGCTATCGATGTGGCGTCAATAGACACCTGCGTCTCGCCGCTTACGGAAACGCTGAAGACCAGGTCGTTTTTGCCGAGGAGTTCTGCGTAATGCCTCATGACATGGCGTTCACTGAGCGTATCGGTGTTCTTGCCCATTATTTTGAGCTTTTCAGCCATCTCGAGGCACGGGTATTTCGAAAAGCCCGAGCAGAAGAACACGATATGCGAGGCGTCCTGGATAAGACTCACAACCGAATCGATGACCCGGTCGTTAAGCAGATCTTTGGTCTGTACGAGCTGGGTGTCGAGCGGAAGCGTCTCGATAGTGAATCGATTGCGGTCGAGCGAGGCGGAGTACGATCGTTTGAGCTCCGTAAACCCCGAGAAGCCAAGCTTATGGGCAAGCCTGACGATTGTATTGGGAGCGACAAAGAACCGTTCAGCAACGCTCTTAAGCGTGATATCGTCAATATCATCACGCAGTTCGATGATGTAGCGCATGATCTCGCTTTCGAGATCGTTGAGCTTGCTCTCGCCAGCTCGCACATGATCATAAAAAGATTCTTGATCTTTCATAAGATGTTTCAGCCCCTCGCACCTCGCCGTATATATGGTACCGCTTTGTGTTGCCAGGTGAGAAATCGGTAATCGGTCAAGATTGCCTATTGCCCATGAACTGGGCAAACGCGCGTGTCTGCCTACACATATCTGTGTTGTGAGCGAAATCATGTGTCCCCGTTTCGCATTGGCCCACACGGGGGCTCGCAAATGATCTCAGGTCGCAAAATATCAATCGAAACGAAGCAAGCCGAGGACAACCGCGGAGCCCAAGGTCTTCGAGAACACCGATCAGCCAACCCTGGAGGGACGGAACATGAAGGATAAGCTCAATATTGTGATCGTTGGCGGCGGCTCCACGTGGTGCCCTGGCATTCTTAAAGCCCTGACCAAGCACATGGACATTCTGCCGCTGAACCGCGTGATGCTCTATGACATCGATGCCGAGCGCCAGCGCCCGATCGGCGAGTTTGGCAAGATCCTCTTCGCCGAGGAGGAGCCCGGTGTGGAGTTTGGTTACACCACCGATAAGGACGAGGCTTACACCGATGTTGACTTCGTGCTCTGCCAGATTCGTACCGGCGGCTACGAGATGCGCAGCAAGGACGAGAAGATTCCGCTGCATATGGGAATCATCGGCCAGGAAACGGTGGGCCCTGGCGGCATGGCTTACGGTATGCGCTCCATGCATGATATGGTTGAGATCGTCAACGACGTTCGCGCTCATAGCCCGGAGGCGTGGATTATCAACTACACCAACCCGGCTGCTATCGTGGCATATGGTCTCGAGCGCGTCCTGCCCGATGAGCATCGCGTCCTCAACATCTGCGACCAGCCTGTCAACCTCATGCGCTCTTACGGTCGCCTGCTCGGTCGCGATATGAGCAAGACGGAGCCCGTGTACTTCGGCCTCAATCACTTCGGTTGGTTCAAGCACATCTACGATGAAGAGGGCCATGACCTCGTGCCGCAGATTAAGGAGTACACGGAGAAGAACGGCTTCCTTCCTGCCGATGCCGAGCAGCGTGACCAGTCCTGGCTCGATACCTACGCCATGGTCAAGGACATGCTCGAGGACTTCCCCGACTATCTGCCCAACACTTATCTGCAGTACTATCTGTATCCCGAGTACAAGGTCGCTCACCTCGACCCCGACTACACTCGCTCCGACGAGGTTATCAACGGCCGTGAGAAACGCGTATTCGCCGAGTGCAAGCGCGTTGCCGAAGTCGGTACCGCAAAGAACTCCTCGGTTGTGCAAAACGACGCTCATGGCGATATGATCGTGGAAATCACCTCGGCCATTTATCGCAACACCAACAAGACCTTCATTGTCATCGTGCCCAACAACGGCATTATCGAGGGCATGCCCGATGACGCCATGGTCGAGGTCGCGGCAAGCGTGGGCGCCAATGGCCCGCAGCCCTATGCTGTTGGCAAGATCGGTACCTTCTATCGCGGCCTTATGGAGAACCAGTACGCCTATGAGCGCCTGACTGTTGAGGCTTGGATGGAGGGTTCCTACGAGAAGGCTCTGCAGGCACTCACGCTTAATCGTCTGGTCGGTGACGCAAAGAAGGCTCGCAAAGTGCTCGACAAGCTCATCGAGGCCAATAAGGATTACTGGCCGGAGCTTAAGTAGCTAGTTCCATAGCGCTTGATAACTGTTATGGGGCGTGTGGGCTGTAGAGTTGCACGCCCCGTTTCTTTAAGAGGGGTATCCCATGAACAAAGATGAGCTGCTGGCAAAGTTCCAGCGCCTGGGCAAAGTCCTCATGACGCCTGTCTTGATCCTGCCAATCGCCGGCATCCTTCAGGGCTTTGGCAATGCCTTTACCAGCCCCACCCTTACGGCAGCTGTTCCCTGGCTTGCTGCTCCGGGCTTTGCGATCTTCTTTTCGATTCTCAAGGCCGCTGCCGGCATCGTTATGAACAACATCCCGGTTATCTTCTCAATCTGCCTCGCCTATGGTTTCGCCAAGTCCGAGAAGGCTACCGCGGCGCTTTGTGGCTTTTTGGGCTACATGTGCATGAACTCCGTGATGGGCACGTTCCTTACGGCGACTGGCGTTATCGATCCCGCGAATCTTACGACGGGCCAGAGCACGATCCTCGGTATCACCACGCTCGACACTGGCGTTATCGGCGGTCTTCTGGTGGGCGCAATTGTCGCATGGCTGCATAACCGTTACTACAAGATTGAGCTGCCTGCCGTGTTCTCCATCTTCAACGGCACGCGCTTTATCCCGGCGGTGACGCTGCTCTCATGCAGCATCCTCGCATTGGTCATGTCCTTTGTTTTCCCGTTTATTCAGAACGCTCTCGGTGCGCTGTCCGAGTTCATCAAGACTACGGGTGCCTTTGGTGCATTTGTCTACGGCGCCGGCGAGCGTATGCTCCTGCCTTTTGGCCTGCATCACTTTGTCTATCTCCCGTTCTTCTTCACGTCGCTCGGTGGCGTCGAGACCATCGACGGCCAGACTGTTCAGGGCGCCATCAATATCTACAATGCGATCCTGGGCTCTCCCAGCACGCCGTTTAACATCGAGGTCAGCCGTTTTGTCATGAACGGCAAGGTTATCTTCGCCATGTTCGGCCTGCCCGGAGCTGCACTCGCCTTCTACAAGACGGCGCTTCCCAAGAACAAGAAGAAGACCGCAGCGCTCATGATCGCTATCGTGGTGCCTTGCATCCTCTCCGGCATTACCGAGCCGCTCGAGTACTCCTTCCTGTTTATCGCGCCCATCCTCTACGTGTTCCACGCTCTCATGGCTGGTCTTGCCTATGCGCTGACCTATATCCTGCAGTTCAACGTGGCCGGTTCCGCCTCCTTCGGCGGCCCGCTCCTGTCGCTTATCTTTAATGGCATCATGGGCGCCGCAAAGGGTTCCAACTGGCAGGTTATCCTGTTCCTCGGTCCTATCTACTTCGTGGTGTACTACTTCGTCTTCAAGTTCATCATTCTTAAGAAGGACTTTAAGACCCCTGGCCGCGAGGAAGAGTCCGACGATGAGGCCGAAAAGGCTCCCAAGACCGTGATCAGCGACCTCATTCCCGCCATCGTTGAGGCAGTGGGCGGCGACAACAATATTAAGTCTGTCGAGGCCTGCTTCACCCGTCTGCGCATCCAGCTCAATGACTGTGACAAGGTGGTTGATGACGCCGAGTTTACCGAAAAGCTCGAAGCGCGCGGCATCGTGCATGTTAACGGCGGCGTGCAGATTGTTTACGGCAACATGGCATCTAACTACGCAACCCAGATGCGCGAGTTACTGGGTATGGAGTAAACGACTCAAACGCACAATCAGGATTAATACAGGTTGGCGTCCGATCCTTCAATCGGGCGCCAACCTGTGCTGTTTTGGGGTGAATGGGCAAGTACATGACGTGCTCGCTGCTCTCTTTTGGCGCTGCCTATCGTGTATTCGGACGCCTTGCGACGGTGGGGTGCGTTCTTTTCGGTTCTAGCGTGTTTGCGGTTAGCGCTGCGCCCGAAGTCGATTTGCACAGCTGATATACAGAGCGTTAACCGCGCTTTGTAGGCTCATGCCCTCAACCAAGGCGGTCGAGTACTCGCTGAGTGACTCCGCGCTCACGGGTAGCAAGAGCTCGCGCGTCCCGTTGTTATCGAATGTCATGTTGCTCGATATCCAAATAACGCGGCAACCTCGCCGCTTGGCCTCAACGTAAAGATTGAAGATATGGCTCGTCTTCCCTGAGAACGATACAAAGATGGTTAGATCGTCGGGTTGGAGCAGACAGAGCGACGTCTCCTGTCCCTTGACGGAGCCAAATGAGAAGCACAGTCGGTTTACGCGGCTCAGCTTTTCGCAGAGTGAGCGGGCGGCGAGATTGGAGAATGAGCTTCCGTATACGTAGACATTTTGCGCATCGAGAAGCCAGTCAACGGCCCGCTCGAGTCGATCCTCGGTGAGCAGGCGTTTTGTTTCAAGCAAAGAGGTCTCTACGATATCGAAATACCAGGGTATATCGATTTGCTTATGCGCCCTTGCCTCGGTTGTCTCACGCTGGAGCCAAGCGTTGAAGTCGTCAACTTGCTCTTTGAACGATCGAAAGCTCGAGCCGTTTACGCGCCTGCAGAAGCGCGAGATGGTCGCGGGCGATGTATTGCACGCGCGGGCAAGTTCTTCTATTGAGAGCTCTGGGACCTCGTCGTGATGGGAAAGGGCGTAGAGTGCGATGTGGGTGTCAAGGCTGCCGCCCTTCTCGACGTCTTCGATACAAGACCTGAGGTTCGAATAGACCTCGTACATCGACATTCAAATCACTCCAAACAATAATGCTCCGGAGCGGATATGCCATCTCCGGAGCATCGTGGTGAAGCTATGGGACAGGATTTATTCCATGCCCAAGTATTCTCTCATTTCAACTTTGTAGACAGAAGCTTTATTGCCGTAAACGATCTGAACACCGCCGCCAACGTGCACGATGGCGCTAGCGCCGAGGTCTTTGGTGAAGACGCTGTCGTCCTTGACTAGGGCGGCGTCTTTGAGGCTGAGCCTCAGGCGGGTGAAGCAGGCGTTGACGCCCGAGATGTTATTGGCGCCGCCCACGGCATCCACGATCTGCGGGATGAGCTCGCTTACCTGAACAGGTGCTTTGGAGTCGATGGCCGACGTGTCATCCGCTGCCTGCGTGTCGTCATCCTCGCGGCCCGGGGTTTTGAGGTCAAATTTCTTGATAAAGGTGCGGAACAGCACGTAATAGATTCCGAAGTAGGCGACGCCGAGCGGAATAAGCCAGAACCAGTTGGAGCCCTTATCGGCGTTCATGATGCCGTTGAAGATCCACGAGAGGAGCGGTCCGCCGAAGGCGGAAGGTCCGGGCACATTGAACTGTACCAGGTAGGTGAGTACATACGCGATGCCGCACAGCAGGGCGTGGACCACGTAGAGTACGGGCGCTACAAAGAGGAAGGAGTACTCGAGCGGTTCGGTTATGCCCATGATGGCGGCCGGAATAACGGCGGCGATCATGAGGGAGCCGACCTTCTTTTTATTCTCGGGACGGGCACAGTGGTAGATGGCGAGCGCCGCCGCGGGCAGGCCGCACATGGCGAACAGCACCTTGCCGTTCATGACGTATTTTGAGATGTCGATGTCGTACATCATGCCGGGCGTGTTGAGCATGGCGTTGTAGATGTTGACAGCACCCTCGACGGTCTGGCCGTCAACCTGGATGCTACCGCCCAGAGAAGTGAAGAAAAACGGCAGGTAGATGAAATGATGCAGGCCGAAGGGCAGAAGCATGCGCTCGGAGAAGCCATAGATGAACGCGCCAAACACCCCGGTGGAATCGATGAGTGTCGAGGCGGCCTTTAGGCCGGTTTGCACAAACGGAAACACGAAGGCGAGCGCAACGCCCACTAGGCTTGCGAAAACGACGGTGAGGGCGGGGACGCAGCGCGTGCCGTTGAAGATGCCGAGCACCGGCGGAAGCTGCACCTTATAGAATCGGTTGTGGATCCACGCGACGACCAAGCCGGCGATGATGCCGCCGAATACGCCGGTGTCGAGTGTGGTTACGCCCAGGATGGCGTTCTGACCGGTCTGCAGATTGGCGGGATCGATGGTGCCCAGCAGGATTAGCAGCTGACCCATGATCGTGTTCATGGTCATGTAGCCGATGAAGCCCGAGAGCGCGGCGGTCGCCTTCTCGGCCTTGGCGTAACCGTAGGCGATGCAGATTGCAAAGAGAACCGAGATGTTACCATTGATAACGTTGCCGGCTGCTTTGATGAGCGTGCTAAAGATCACCACCGGCTCGGTGCCCAAAAGCGGGCAGAGCGAGATGAGGTTGGCATTGGAAAGGGCGGAGCCCAGACCGACCAAAATGCCGGAAACGGGCAGGAGGAGGACCGGCGCCATGAGCACCTTGCCGAGTCTCTGGAACTCGCTGTAGAGCTTGCTTTCTTTCATGATGTTCCTTCGATGCGCGGGGAGTTAGGACAGGGTCGGCCAATAATCGCCGTTCGCTTCGATCAGGTCGTCGAGGATTTGGCGCGCGACGGTAGTCGAAGGGACGGTCTTGTTGATTGCGATGGCTTCGAGCGCCTTCTGGTAGGAATGCTCGTAATATGCGTCGACGGCGAGCTTCTCACTGGCATTCTGCTCTTCGATAAGCCCCTTGTAGAAGGTGGGGATAGCAGGCTGGCTGATGGGTTCGGGGCCCCAAGAGCGCAGGTAGGCGGGGACCTCGACCATGGCGTCGTCGGGCAGATTGGGGATGGCGCCGTTATTCTCGACGATTACGAGATAACGTTCGCACTTGTTGTAGGCGATAGAGGCGGCTGCGTCGACGATAAAGTCGCCAAAGACCGTGAAGCTCTGTACGGGGCTCTTGTAATTGGCGGGATCTGCCAGGTACTTGTCGTGCTCGGCAAACATCTCCTTCTCGCGTCCGTTGATGACGTTGTCGGCGCGCGTCCAGTTGGGGTCCATGTCATCTGCCATGTCTTTGGAGTACAGGTAGTACTGCAGGTAGCTGTTGGGCAGATACTCGGGATAGTCCTTCACAATCTTGACGTATTGACCCCAGGTGTGCATCCAGTCCTTGTCCTTGTGATGCTTGTCGCTCACGGCCATGCCGTGCTCGAGAATCATCTGACGGAGCTCCGGCAGACGATCGCGCCCCTGCTTGTCGTAAATTTTGGTAAACCAGCCAAAGTGATTGAGTCCAAAATACATGGGGTCGATATCGCGCCAGCTGGGAAGTCCGAGCATCTTAGAGTACGAGAGCAAGATAGCCGTGGGCATATCGCAGATGTTAAGGATATGGTCGTTGCCAAACTCGCGACGTGTGGCCTCGGCGACAACTGCGGCGGGGTTGGAATAGTTGAGGATCCAGGCGTCTGGACTGTATTTCTTGGCGTAGCGTACGAGGTCGAAGACGCCGGGGATGGACCTGATGCCATAGGAGATCGAACCGCCGGCGCCGCAGGTTTCCTGTCCCACGCAACCGTACTTGAGAGGGATGCGCTCATCCTGGCGACGCATCTGAAGGCCACCCTGGCGGATTTGCGCGAAGACGAAGTCGACATCGGTGAATGCCTTTTCGGGATCGGTCGTCACGACAACTTCGATGTCAGGAGCTTCCTGCTCGATGAACTGCTTCATGATGTCGTAGACGAGATGCATGCGCTTCTCGTCGATGTCGTACAGGGCGAGTTTGCGCAGCGGTAATTCGTTTTTCTTCTGCAATAGGCTCTGGATGATGCCGGGGGTGTGGGTGCTGCCGGCCCCGGCGATTGCAACTGCTTTCTTGTCCATGTGGTAAACCCCTTTCATGTGGACTGACCACTTCAGACTACGAAAGCTCTACCTGCGATTCTATCGATTTTCAGATTGCGAAAAACGATAGCGATAATCTTAACAGGATGCGTTTTGCGTGGTTAAATAGCGCCGGGAAAGATGCTGACTTGGGCGGCAGACGATGTGTTGCATGGCTGCAGGAGCGAACGCCAGACGGTCAGAAGATGGTGGGCGGTGTTGCGTCTAAGTGGCCTTTGCATGATTGTTTTAAAGGCAACTAGCCCGCATACGTTGATTGTCGCTTTGTCGACTGCCAAAAATGAGTCGGCTGGACAGTTAGTTCAGATACGTATTGATTGAGGTCGTCAAGGAGTATCAGCAGGTTCCTTCATGGGCGCTTGGAAAGCATGCGATTGAGACTGATTTGCGCTATAGCTTTGGTTTTGACTGCGAAATGCGGTACTGGCCTCGCTTTGTAGGGCTTGGATGGCTGAGGTGAGTACGTATCTGAATCAACTGTCCAAACTCATTTGCAAGGACGTGCATTGATACATGTTCAGAGCTTTTTGCGCCGCTTGAGCAAACTCGGCTTAGCCGGCGGCATGCGCGGCTTTTGGCTGCAATTGCGCTACCCGCGGTGGCGCTCCCAGCGAGCCAACTTAATCGTCACCAGCGTAAGCGCCCAGGCCACAAGCGAGAATGCGGCGCCCACGGCGCCAACGTAGGCAATGCCAACGCTGCTCACCACGGCGCCGCCTACTGCGGTGCCAAACGAAATACCGACGTTAAACGCCATGGGCTCAACTGAACTTGCGAGTACCATCGACTTGGGGTGGCGGCTGCGTGCCACATCCATAAAGTGTGTGATGCACGACACCGAGAACAGGTACATGAGCAGCGCCAAGCTAAAGACAAAGACCAGCGCGAGCGGCATGGTGCCGCCCACAGCAAACAGCCCGAGCAACGCCGCAGCCTGCAGCACAAACGTCACAAGCAGCGCCTTCATGCCAAAGCGCGCATCGATCCATCCGCCTAAGATGTTCGAGATCAGGCAGAATACGCCGTAGGCCATAAGCGTGGTACTCGCCTGAACGGTGCCCATGCCCAGCACCTGCTCAAGATAAGGCGTCACGTAGCCGTAGAACACATAGACCGAGCCCACGCCAAACAAAAAGATAAGCATGCCGGTGATGATGCTCGGTTCGCGTAGAAGCCCCGCCTGTTCGCGAAAGGTGGCAGGCTCGTCGGTTTGCCCAGCGCGCGGCATAAACGCCACGAGCGCTCCGCAGATCAAAACGGCAAAGGTCAGCGTGCCGTACATGGCCACGTGCCAATCGAGCGTGTCGGCCACAAACTTGCCGATTGAAGTGACAAAGACCATTGCCACGGAAAACGCACCATATACCACCGAGATGGCAAGCGAAGTTTGCTGCGGGGACAGCAGCTCGGGGATGTACGTCACGCCTACGGCGAGCAATGCGCCCGAGACGGAGCCCAGGACAATGCGCGAGATAAACAGCACCTGGAAGTTGGGCGCCAACGCCATGACCAGGTTGCCGAGAACAAAGACGATGCTGTAGCACACGAGCAGCTGGTAGCGGCGAAAACGCCCCGTGCTGAGCGCAAGCACCGGCGTCGCGATAGCGTAGACAAGCGCAAACACGCTGATGAGCTGGCCCGCAGTGGCAAGTGATACGCCGAGTTCCGTCGCCAAGTCACTTTCGATGCCGATGACTACGAACTCGGAGCAGCCGAGCGAGAATCCCAACAGCACGAGCAGCGCCAGGCAGAGCTTGGTGCGCGCGGGAGAGAGCGCGGCGGCGGTTGACTTACTTTTAGGCGTGGTTGCGGCGGTCAAGGTTGTCACTCCAATGTCGCATGAATAAGCGGGATTCAATCCCTGCAACTCTAACAGAATGTGTCAGGTGCCTGCTCCCTTTGTCGCAGGCTGCGCTTGCCTGTATAGTCGCAATACAGGCGAAGATGGTCTCGAGTAAACCGCGGGCGACGGGAGATCCCATGGGTATGCACACGACAAAGGTTGCAGTGGGCGAGGGCAAGTTTGCGGTCGAGGCCCAGCTGACGGTGACGCCGCGAGGCATGGCGGTGTACGCCTGCTCGCCGGAGTTTGCGCACCTGGGCGCCACGGCGCAGGCCATTCCGCGCCCCGAGCCCGGCCGCACGGCGACGGTGAGCATTCTCGCAGTGCCTTGCCATCGAGACGAGATCCCGGCGCACGATATCGCGGCGGCGCTGGCCACGCGCTTTGGCGTACCGGTAGTTGCAAGTACGGGCTTTCATGTCGAGCACGCGAGCGCGGACGACCTGCAGCGTGTGCTCGATACCACCAAGGAACTCATCGCCGCGCTCGAAGGCGCCGCAGCCCGCATCCTGCGCGCAGGCTGGGATGAGGGTGGCGCCGGCGCCGAGGTCGTGGCGGTCAATGGCGCGACTGGCGAGGCGCTCGGCCCCGTCGATCGCATCGAAGCCCATGTGGGCGAGGGCATTCTGCACCAGGCATTTTTGACGCTTTTGGTCGAGGGTCAGGGCGAAGACGCGCGCCTGCTGCTCTGTCGCCGCAGTCCGCTCAAGCGCCTGTGGGGCGGGGTGCTGGCCGATGGCTGTGCCGGTCATCCGCTCCCCGGGGAAGACGTCGCGGCCGCTACGGCGCGCCGCATCGGCGAGGAGCTCGGCATCAAGCGTGAGCCCGATCAGCTCAAGCACCTCGGACACGTGGTGTACCGCGAGGACCACGGCGACGGCCACTGCGAGTGCGAATGGTGCGAGGTGTTCGCAGCCCATGTTGAGCCGGGCGAGCTGCATATCAACCAAGAGGAGATCTCGGAGGTGCGTCGCGTGGCCCCGTCCGAGCTCAAAGGCTACCTGCAGGGTCACCCCGAGCAGCTGGCCCCCTGGCTCCGCGAGGCACTCAGCGACCCATCCATCCGTACGGCCCTCGCTATGTAACAAAGGTACAGTCCCTTTGCCATATCCAAACCGTCACAACATTCGATGAAAATCTCGAAATCGAGGAAAAGCGTCGAATGTTGTGACGCTTTTTGTCCAGAGGATCGCTTCTCATCCAAAAATCCCGCTTGACTGTATTGCCACAACACAGCGCAACGTAAGGGGCGTCCGATAACGGGCGCCCCTTTTTAAGTGGCAACGTGGCCGCGAATCCGGAGCGCCCCCAACAAGAAAGGTGGGGAGATGGAAGCGGAAAAGAAGGCGTTTAAGATCACCAAGCGCGAAATTGGCTTTGTGCTGGGTATCGTTGTCTTTTTGCTGGTGAAGTTTCTTCCTTTGGCGGAGCTGAGCTCGACGGTCGAGCTTACGGTCGGCGGTCAGACCTGTCTGGCGTTGACGCTCGCCACGGTGGTGTTCTGGGCGTGTGGCGTGGCACAGCCGGGCTTTGTGGGCCTGCTCTATTGCGCGCTGCTCGTTCTGTTCAAGGCGTGCGTGGACGACACGGGTGCCGCGAGCATCTCGGCGACGGTCGCCTCCACGTTTAGCTCGTGGACCAAAGCCACCATGTGGCTCGTCATCGGCGCCTACCTCATCGCCAGCGCGGTCAAGGAGTCGGGCCTGGGCGAGCGCATCGCCTATGCGTTTATGCTCAAGTTCGTGCGCGATGCCAAGTCGCTCATCATCTCAATCTTCGCGCTCACCTTTGTGCTGTCGCTGCTGATCCCGCATCCGTTCCCCCGCGCCTTCCTCATCCTCGCCGTCGTCTCGGTTATCGCCGAGTCCGCCGGCTACGGTGACGACGACCGCGGCAAGCTCGGCTTCCTCGTGTTTGCCGCTGCCGCCCCGGGCTCCATGTTCTTCCTGACGGGCGACTCCACGCTCAACCCGCTCGTTGCGCAGTACAGCGCCGAGGCCGGCGGCATGAGCCCGTCCTTCGTCGACTGGTTCCTGTACATGAGCGTGCCCATGCTGGTCGCGCTGCTGTGCACCCTGTTCCTGGGCCTCTTCCTCTTTAAGCCCAGCAAGGAGCTCGTCTACGATCGCGAGCAGATCGTGGCCAAGCAGGCCGCGCTCGGCAAGCTCTCCGTCAAGGAGATCCGCACCATCGTGTGGCTTGTCATCGCCATTGCGCTGTGGCTCACCGTCTCGGGCGACTACATCGGCTGGGTCACCCTGGCCATCGGCGTCTGCCTCGCCATGCCCGTCATCGGCGAGGTCCTCACCCCCGCCAGCTGGAATGCTGTCGACATCAAGTCCCTCATGTTCCTGACGGCCGCCATGGCCGTAGGCTCTGTGGGCGGTGCCACCGGCATGAACGCCTGGATCGCCGACGTCGTGCTTCCCAGCTCCGTGCCCGAGAACATCTTCCTGTTCGCCCTGCTTGTCGCCGCGCTCTCCATGATCATCCACATGTTCATGGGCTCGGTCATGGCCGTACTCGGCGTGTGCGTGCCGGCGTTCATCAGCTTCGCGGCCGGCTCCAGCGTGAGCCCGCTCGCCGTGGCACTCATCGTCTTCACGTCCATCAACATCCACTACATCCTGCCGTTCCATAACCTGCCGATCCTTATCGGCGAGGGCAAGGACGCCGGCGGCTACACCTCCAAAGAAGCCATGCGCATGGGCATTCCCCTCACCGCGGTCGTCTTTATCGTCGTGCTGGTCGAGGCCGCCTGGTTCCATCTCTTTGGCCTGATGTAAGCGGCCGAGCGCTTGGGCTGTAAACAGCCGAGTGCTTGAACCGCGAGTTGCCAAGCGCTCCATCTATAAGCGCTGCGGCCCCACTACGTTACCCAGCCCGGCGGCACTCCCGTCGCCGGGCACTCTCCCGAAAGGAGCACGCTATGTCCACTACCGATGCTTCCCAGATCCACGACCTGCGCTCCGCGCTCGACTTTTTGCGTGAGATGCCGGGCCAGCTGCTCGAGACCGACACCCAGGTCGACCCGGACGCCGAGGTCTCGGGCGTCTATCGCCACGTCGGTGCCGGCGGTACCGTTATGCGTCCGACCAAAGAGGGTCCGGCGATGGTCTTCAACAACGTCAAGGGCTTTGACGATGCCAAGGTCTGCATCGGCATGCTTGCCAGCCGCAAGCGCGTTGCCGCCCTGCTCGACCTTGACGAGGAGCACCTGGGCCTCGAGATCGGCAAGCGCTTCGAGAGCTTGATTGCGCCTAAGCAGATCGCCGAGGGCGCGCACGTCGACTGCCAGGAGGTCGTGTACAAGGCGACCGACGAGGGCTTTGACCTGCGCAAGATCGTTCCCGCTCCCACCAACACACCCGTCGACGGCGGCCCCTACATCACCATGGGCCTCGCCTACGGCACGAGCCCCGACGGCTCCCAGTCCGACGTGACCATCCACCGCTTCTCCTGTGTCGACAAGGACAAGCTCGCCATGTGGATCACCCCGGGCAGCCGTCACCTTGGCGCCTTTTTTGACGAGTACTGCCAGCGCGGCGAGGACATGCCCATCTCCATCTCCATCGGCTTGGACCCCGCCGTGTACATGTGCTGCGGCTTCGAGGCTCCCACCACGCCGCTCGGCTTTAACGAGCTGCAGATCGCCGGCGCCCTGCGCGGCCACGCCGTCGAGCTTGCCGACTGCATCACCGTTCCGCAGAAGTGCATTGCCAATGCCGAGTACGTGCTCGAGGGCTACCTCATGCACGACGAGACCATCAACGAGGATGTCAACGGCCACGGCTATGCCATGCCCGAGTTCCCCGGCTACACCGGTGGCGCCAAGGTCTGCCCGGTGATCAAGATCACCGCCGTCACCACACGCGTCAATCCCATCATGGAGAGCTGCATCGGTCCTTCGCACGAGCACGTGTCCATGGCGGGCATCCCCACCGAGGCTTCCATCTACAAGATGGTCGAGACCGCTATCCCGGGCCGCCTGCTCAACGTTCACGCCGCCCCCTGCGGCGGCGGCAAGTTCGTTGCCATCATGCAGTTCAAGAAGTCGAGCAAAAATGACGAGGGCCGTCAGCGCAACGCCGCCATGCTCGCCTTCTCGGCATTCTCCGAGCTCAAGCACGTGATCCTGGTTGACGAGGATGTCGACATCTTTGATATGAGCGACGTGATGTGGGCCATGACCACGCGCTTCCAGGCCGACGTCGACCTCATCACCATCCCCGGCTGCCACTGCCACGTGCTCGACCCGTCCAACGACCCTGCGTTCGACCCCACGATTCGCGAGCACGGCATCGCCTGCAAGGCCATCTTCGACTGCACGGTTCCGTTCGACCTCAAGAAGAATTTCATTCGCTCGCAGTTCATGGAGATCGACAAGGACAAGTGGGCCAAGGAGATTGCTTTCTAGTAAGTAGCCCTACCAAGTAGTTAAGGAGTTGTCATGCCTGAGTCTTCTGTCCGTCCCCGTCGCATTGTCGTTGGCGTGTCTGGCGCCAGCGGTGCCGCGCTGGGCCTTGAGTGCCTCAAATGCCTGCGTCAGGCCGGTGCCGAGTCGGCGCTTGTCGTCACGCGCGGGGGAGAGATTACCATCGAGCAGGAGCTCGGCATGACGCTCGACGAGTTTGCGTGCCATGCCGATGTGGTCTACGACAACAAGAACATCGGCGCCGCCATCGCAAGCGGCACCTATCCGGTCGACGGCATGATTGTGGCGCCCTGCTCCATGAAGACGCTCGCCGGCATCGCGAGTGGCTACAGCGAAAACCTGTTGCTGCGCGCGGCCGATGTTCAGATGAAAGAGCAGCGCCGCCTGGTGCTCATGGTGCGCGAGACGCCCTTCAGCGCCATTCACATCGACAACATGGCGCGCCTGGCGCGCGTGCCGGGCGTCATGCTCATGCCGCCCATGCTTACGTTTTACAACGGCCCCGCCACGCTCGATGACGCGGTGCATCACATCGCCGCCAAGGCGCTCGAGGCCGTCGGCGTGTCATGTGCAAACTATAAGCGCTGGTCATAGGCGTCTTTAGGGTAGGATACGAGGAGTGTTTGAGCCCGCTGCCCCTGTGGGCGGCGGGCTTTGTGCGCTAAAAGGATGTGTCGGGAGGACTTATGCAGACAGGCATGTATGCGATTAGCGAGATGGCGAGCTTGTTTAACGTTTCGCGCCAAACGCTCATCTACTACGACAAGATCGGCCTGTTTAAGCCCGCCGTGGTTAACGAAAAGGGCTACCGTTTCTATTCGCCTACGCAGATCCCGCTCATGCGTCTGATCTGCATGCTTCGCGACCTAGGGCTCGAACTCGACGAGATTGACCGCCTGACCTCGACGTTCGACATTGGCGAGATGACCGATCACCTGCGCTCGCGGGTGCAGGCGCTCGATGAGCAGATCGCTGAGCTCAAAGCCGAGCGCGCGAGCGTACAGGAGCGTCTAAGCTTTTACGACGAGGCGGTTTACTGGCGCGAGCGCGAGGGCAAGCCGGAGCTCAAGCAATTCGAGCGTCGCTACGTGGTCTTTGAGGAGTTTCCGGGCGATATCGAGCGCGGCCGCTCGATGCTGCACCCTACGCTCATGCGGGCAATCCTGCGCATGCGTACGTTGACGGGCACGCGCCCCATGCGCGGTTGGGGCGCCATGCTGCGTCGCGAGGCGCTGCATTCCGACGACCCTATCGCCGGCGCGGGCTCCTTTGCCGTGCTGCCGCGCGGTGCCGAGGAACTGCTGCCGAGCGATCCCGCCGAGCTGGCAGAGATCGGCATCGAAGTGCTGCCCGAGGGCACATACCTGTGCATGAGCCGCTGGGGTATGCCGTACGAGCCCGAGGGCATCCGCGCCATCGTTGCCTGCATGGACGAGCACGCGCTCCAGCCCATCGGCAACGCCTTCGACTTTTGCTACCTCGATACTACGAGCTACGACGAGTCCCACCAAGAGGACTTTTGCTGCATCCAAATCCCCGTTACCCTCCAGATGTGACAAGGGGGCTGCTGCCTAAACCGTCACAACATTCGGCGAAAATCTCGAAAACGAGGAAAAGCGTCGAATGTTGTGACGGTTTTCCTGTCTGTGCCGGCGAGCTCCAGCGCCGTCTGGGGGTATAAGGCTAGCAAGTGTTTATTTGCGAGGCCAAGGGGGCGCCCCGTATGGATATCGATAACTTTGAATGGTGGTATAGCGAGGGCGAGGCTCCGGACGAGGAGTGGGACGAGCCCGCGCCGCGTGACGTGTCGAGCGACGAGGACGAGACCGGCAGCGATGCTGCTGTCGAGCCTGACGCCGCCTCCGATGCCGCCGAGCCTCTGACCTTTGAGCAGGCTTGGGCCCAGGCTGAGGCCGACGAGGCAAAGGCCGATGCCACGGCCACACTGGGTGAGCCAGCCGACATGTCCATCTCGCCGGCAAAGACCCCGCAGCCGCGTCACACTATCGATCCCGACAGCACGGCATCCTTCAGCATTCTCGACGTGCCCTCGCAGGGTGCCCAGGCGCCTGCGCCCACGCATCGCCCCGATCTGGCTCGCGAGGAAGATGCGGGACGTCGCTCTCCGCTTGGCCCCATCCTTATCGCCTTTATGGCCGGCGTTATCGCATGCTCGGTAATTGGAAACGTCTGGAGCCATGTTGAACAACAGCGCAAAGACGCCGCCAAGGTCGAGATGTCTGTCGAGCAATCGCTCAGCCGCACGCGCTCGGTGCATGTATCGGTCGAGGTCAAGGACGGCGCGACGTGGGACACCGCGCGCGGCGACAGCCAGATGCTCGTCCATATCGTGGGTCGCACGCTCAAGGGGCAAGCGATCGACGAGTACCAATACGTCAATTCCGAAGGTGACGGCATCGAGCTCAAGCCCGGCGACTACGAGCTCACGGTCGATGAGCCGCCCGTCGCCACC
Organism: Collinsella sp.; assembly: GCA_019414425.1. GTDB lineage: Bacteria > Actinomycetota > Coriobacteriia > Coriobacteriales > Coriobacteriaceae > Collinsella. The sequence continues at coordinate 27,467 of DXMB01000008.1, read as the reverse complement.
GACGGCACGCGTTACCGTGCCTCAAAGCGCATGGTTCCGGTGAGTTTTAATTCACAGGCGCCCGATACGGTCGATAGCACGCCGCAGGGCGGGTTTGACCTTTACACTATTGCTCAATAACTGCACCTGTCGCTCAACCCCGCCGCCAAGAGTGGGACAATAGCCCTCGACACCGTTGTTTACTATTGGAGGAAGTAGCATGTCCACCGTCACTACCATCAAGCGCGGTGGCCTCACCGCGGCCATCGATTCCATGGGCGCCCAGCTCACGAGCCTTGCCCTCAACGGCAACGAGTATCTGTGGCAGGGCGACCCGGCCTTTTGGGGCAAGCACGCGCCCATTCTGTTCCCCATTGTGGGATCGCTGCGCAACAACACGGCGACGTCTGCGGCCGGCACCTGCGAGATGGCGCGCCACGGCGTCGCGCGTATCGTGGAGCACAAGCTGGCCGAGGTCTCCGAGGACGGCTCGTCCGTCACCTACGAGATCACCGACACGCCCGAGTCGCTCAAGGCGTTCCCCTTCCACTTTAAGCTCAACATGACCTATGCCCTGACCGGCGACGCCACGCTCACGCAGACCTTTGTCGTCACCAACACCGGCGACGTTGCCCTGCCGTTCTCGGTGGGCGGTCATCCTGCATTCAACGTGCCCGCCCCCGGTGCCGAAGACGAGGCGTTCGAGGATTACGAGCTGGCGTTTACCGAGGCTTGGACTAACGAGGCCCCCATCATCACGCCCGACGGTCTTATGACGTTCGAGGGCAGCTACAAGGCTCCCGATAACTCGGACGTGCTGCCCATCACGCACCGCAGCTTCGATAACGATGCCATCATGTTCACCGATGTCCCGGGTTCCACGCTCACGCTGCGCGGCCGCAAGTCGGGCCACGGCGTCAAGATCGACTTTGAGGGCTTTAAGTACATCGGCGTGTGGTCTGCCGCCAACGACGCCCCGTTTGTGGCGCTCGAGCCCTGGACCGGTCATACCACCATGGACACCGAGGACGACGTCTTTGAGCACAAGGTCAACACCATTACCTTGGCACCGGGTGAGACGGACGTTCGCAGCTTTAGCGTTACCCTGCTCTAGAGGTTCCGCCGTTCTAACGAACGACGGACCGGTCGACGCTGCGCGCCACCCAGAGCGACAATTTGTCATTCAAAAGGCAAGGCATGACCAGAAGGTCTATGCCTTGCCTTTTTCATGCTAACTTGTTCGCTCTGGGTGGCGCCCGCTGGCATTGCCAAAACATCGACGCTCCCAATGACTACCGTGTGTCTATTAATTTTTCGAGCTTGTGCTGCGCTGCTGGTCGCTGGCGTATATCCTGTTAAGTCGTCAGCATACGATTCAACAGGGAAGGCAGATTATGCATTCTCCCCATCAACGCGACGCGCATCCACAGCCGGTATGCAGCCGTCGCATCTTTTTGGGTAGCGCTCTCGCTGCGAGCGCTTCTGTCGTCGCCGGCGCACTTGCCGGCTGCCAGCGTCCCTCCACGCTGGAAGTAGTTCAGTCCACGACGGGCGGCGGTCGCGACGACCTGTCCGATTCTGTGATCGGCAAGGATAAGATCCGCATCGGCATGGAGGCGGCCTACGCCCCGTACAACTGGCAGGTTTCCGAGGCCAGCGAGTTCACGATCCCCATCGACAACGTGCAGGGCGCCTATGCCGATGGCTACGACGTGCAGATCGCCAAGATCGTCTGCAAGGCTCTCGGCGGCGAGCCCGTTGCCGTCAAGCAGAGCTTCTCGGGCCTTATCGACTCGCTCAACAACGGCCAGATTGACCTCATCATCGCCGGCATGAGCGCCACGCCCGAGCGCGAGGAGTCCGTCGGCTTTTCCGACCCGTACTTCATTGGCTACTTTGGCCTGTTCGTAAAAGAGGGCTCGCCCTACCAAAACGCCACCAAGCTCAGCGACTTCAGCGGTGCCACGGTGCTCGGCCAAAAGGACACCATGCTCGATACCGTCATCGACGAGATTCCGGGCGTTGTGCACAAGAACCCGGTCGATTCGGTCCCCACGGTGTTCTCGAATCTGCTGCAGGGCACGTGCGACGCCGTGACCTACAACACTGAGAACGAAAAGGGCTATATGGCCCAAAATCCCGGTATCGTCCCCATCCACTTTGCCGAGGGCGAGGGCTTTAAGCAGGAGGTCACGGCAAATGTCGGTTGCCGCAAGGGCTCGGACAAACTGCTTAAGCTCATCGACAAGACACTCAAGGGCATTAGCCAAGAGGAGCGCGATCAAATGTGGGACGCGTGCCTCGACCGTCAGCCGGCATAGGGAGGCAGCATGAAAGGCATCAATCGTCTGGCCTCCTTTATCAAGGCCGACCACCGTTATGTGTACCTGGGCACGAGCGTTATCGCGGCGCTCGGCTTGGCATTTAGCCAGCGCAACCCCACGCCGCTGAGCTTTTTGGCGCCCACCGGCATCTTCCAAGATTGCCTTTGGGCGATTCTTTGGGCCTGGATCGTCGTGTCGGCGGCAGCGCTCGTCACCAAGGTTATGCACTGGAGCGACTATCGCGAAAAGTCACCGTTTGCATCCGAGCGTTTCCGTCGCGGCGCGCGCCTGGGCAGCTATGTCGTGGTCGTCATCGCGGCGATCTTCTTTGTCGACCGCTGCGTCATGTCGTTTATCGACCTGGTGCAGGTGAGTATTGTCTCGGACTCCAACCCCAGCGACTTTTTGTCGAGCCTGGTCTACATGACCTACAAGAGCGGGGACTTCTTTATCCGCGGCATCGAGATCACCATCGCACTTGCGACCTTCGGTACCGTCATCGCTTTTTTCCTTGCGCTGCTCTTTGTGTTTTTGCGCATTCAGACCTTCGATCGCGTGGACAACGACCTGGTGCGCTTCTTTAAGAGTGTCGGCCGCGGCTTTGCGACCATCTACTCCACCATCGTGCGTGGCACGCCCATGATGGTCCAGGGCCTACTCATCTATTACGCGGGCTTCACCGTTTTGCGCGGCATGGGCTTCGAGACTGCCCAGGCCAACCAGATCTGGAGTACCTTCACTGCCGGCCTCGTCACCATCTCGCTCAACTCTACCGCCTACATGATGGAGGTCCTGCGCGGCGGCATCGAGTCCATCGACCCCGGTCAGGCCGAGGCGGCGCGTTCGCTGGGTCTTTCGCAGTGGCAGGCTATGCGCAAGGTTGTGTTCCCCCAGGGTATTAAAAACGCTATTCCGGCGCTCACCAACGAGCTCATCATCAACATCAAGGATTCGTCGGTGCTCTCGGTCATCGGCGTGTTCGACCTTATGTACGCTACTACCACGGTCGCCGGCGTGTACTACCGCCAGATGGAGGTCTACTGCGTGGCGCTCGTGGTCTACCTGATCCTGACACTCGTGGCGAGCCGCCTGCTCGAAGCCTTTGGCAAAAAGCTGGGCGCCGAGGCCCCTGCCACGCTGCCCAGCTCCAACTAGGCGCAAGACGAGGAGAATCATCATGGCAGATACCGCCACTACCGGCACTGCGGCAGCCGTGCAAAACCAAGAGCCGCTTATCCGCGTCGAGGGCCTGCGCAAGAGCTTTGGCTCACTCGAGGTACTCAAGGGCATCGACCTGTCCGTCAATCCCGGCGAGGTCGTCACCATCATCGGCGCCTCGGGCTCGGGCAAGTCGACGTTTCTGCGCTGCCTCAACCTGCTCGAGACCCCGGACGCGGGCCACATCTGGTTCCACGGCCAGGACCTCACGGCCGAGCGCTGCAATATCAATAAACTGCGCGAGGACATCGGCATGGTGTTCCAGGGCTTCAACCTGTTCAACAACATGGACGTGCTCGACAACTGCACGCTCGCGCCCGTCACGCTCAAAAAGATGAGCAAGGTCGAGGCCGAGAAGGTCGCGATGGAGCATCTGACCAGCGTGGGACTCGAAAAGTTCGCGCACGCCGCCGTGGGTCGCCTGTCCGGTGGTCAAAAGCAGCGCGTGGCCATCGCTCGTGCCCTGTGCATGAATCCGCAGATCATGCTGTTTGACGAGCCGACCTCGGCGCTCGACCCCGAGATCGTGGGCGAGGTGCTCGAGGTCATGCGCAAGCTCGCTGCCGACGGCATGACCATGGTCGTCGTCACGCATGAGATGGCCTTTGCCCGAACCGTGTCCGACCGCGTGGTCTTTATGGACAAGGGCGTGGTGCTCGAGGATGCCGCGCCGGCCGAGCTCTTCGGCAACCCCAAACACCAGCGCACTCGTGAGTTCCTCTCTCGCTATCTCGAGGACAAATAACCGACCGCAAACGCTTACGTTGCAGGGCCGCTCCCGTGGGGCGGCTCTCGTCATCACAATCGAAAGGATGTCATGGCCGAGGTTTGGCGCTTCTTTGCGCATGAGGACGATTTTGCCGATATAGACGAGGCCGGCGCGTGCGAGCGCTTGGGCCGCGTGCTGTCGTTTCCGACCATTTCGAGCATGGATGCCGAGGCGGTGGATTGGCAGCCCTTCGACGACCTGCGCGCGTATATGCAGCAGGCCTGGCCGCACGTATTTGCGGCGGGCGAGGTCGAGCTTGTCGGCCATTCGCTGTTGGTGACGCTTGGCGGTTCCGACTCCTCCCTCAAACCCGTCATGCTCATGGGCCACATGGACGTGGTCCCCGTGGTGCCGGGTACCGAGGCCGACTGGACGCACGCCCCCTTTAGCGGACAGGTGGACGACACCTACATTTGGGGTCGCGGCGCTATCGACATGAAGGATCAGGTCGCAGGCATTCTCGAGGCGGTTGAGTATGCGTTGGCGCACGGTTGGGAGCACAAGCGTTCGCTGTTGCTCGCCTTTGGCCAGGACGAGGAAACCACGCAGTACGGCGCTGGAGCTATCGGCCGCGTGCTCGAGGAGCGCGGTGTTGAGCTCGAGTTTCTGATCGACGAGGGCGACTACCGTATCGTTTCGGCTGCCGAGTACGGCGCGGGCGAGGGCTGGCTTATGCATGCCGACCTGGCCGAAAAGGGCTATGCCGATATCGTGCTCAAGACGAAGAGCGCGGGCGGGCATTCGTCTAACCCCTACGGCGGCACGTCGCTCGAGGTGCTCAGCCGTGCCATCGCCGCAATCTGCGATATCGAGTGGCCGACGCGCGTGACCGATCTGCTTGCCGCGCAGCTTGTCGAGCTGGGGCTCTACACGGCGGATGAGATTGCCGCCAACGGGGATGCCATCGTGCGCGAGTGCCTCGCCAGCAAAAAGCTCTATCCGCTGGTGACGACCACCTGCGCGCCCACGCAGATCGAGGGAGGCAGCGCCGGCGCCAACGTAATGCCGCAGGATATGTGGGCCAACATTAACTTCCGCATGCTCGAGGGCACGAGCGTGGCCGACGTTGTGGCGCGCTGCCGTGAGGCGGTTGCCGGGGCGGACCTTGCCGGTCGTGTCGAAGTGGAGCTGGGCCCCGGCAGCTCCGAGCCCTCGCCGTCCCCGCGCATCGGTGGTTCCGGCCTCGAGGCGGTTCGCTCCATCGCCGCCCGCTATTTCCGCGATCCAAAGGGGACGGAGGAAAACGGATCATCCGAGCCGTTGGCGATTGTCCCCTCGACCGTGATCGGCGCGACCGACGCTGCCAACTACCAGCACATTTGCTCCGAATGTATTCGTTTTTCGGCGTTTGTGGTCGACGATGACGAGTGCGACCGCGGCGTCCACGGCACCAACGAGCGCATCACCCGCCGCGCCTACCTCCAGGGTGTTCGCTTCCTCATCGCCCTGCTTCAAACGCTCTAGAATGTGATAAAGCGACGCTTCCTTTGTTAGCCGTTGGGGACGTTCTTAAACGACTAGCCGTTAAGGAACGTTCCCAACGGCTACGTCCACTCATTCCGTGCGGGTTATATGCAGGTTTGCCTGCGCACGCTATCATGTATGGGTTAGACCGCAACTATGTACCCCGTACGCGAAGGGATGCGCATGTATCTGAAGATCGACATGCTCTAGCTGGACTTACCCCCGCAATGGCGCCGTGCGCCCCATCAATTCTGCCGATTTTCGCCTTCACGCATATAAAGGAGTCCGTCATGCGCGACAAGCTCGAAAAGATTATCAAGGCCTACGAGGAGCTCGAGAAGAAGCTTTCCGACCCGGCCGTCGCCTCCGATATCAAGGAGTTCACGCGTCTCAACAAGGAGTACGCGCACCAGTCCGACCTCATCGCTGCCTCGCGCGAGTACATCGGCGCGCTCGATGACATCGAGGCTGCCAAGGAAATGCTCCGCGACACGACCGATGCCGATGAGAAGGAGATGCTCCAGATGGACATCTCCGAAAACGAGGCCAAGCTTCCCCAGCTCGAGGAAGACATTAAGTACATGCTCATCCCGAGCGACCCCAACGACGACAAGAACACCATCGTCGAGATTCGCTCCGCCGCCGGTGGCGACGAGGCGGCCATCTTTGCCGGCGATCTGTACAAGATGTATCAGCGCTTTTGCGAGTCGCGCGGCTGGAAGACCACCGTGCTCGACTCCAGCCCCAGCGAGGCCGGCGGTTTTAAGTCCATTGAGTTCAAGGTCGAGGGCGACCGCGTCTACTCCGTCATGAAGTACGAGTCCGGTGTGCATCGCGTCCAGCGCGTCCCCAAGACCGAGTCCCAGGGCCGCATTCAGACCTCCACGGCTACCGTCGCCGTGCTTCCCGAGGCCGAGGAAATCGACGTTCAGATCAACCAGTCCGACCTGCGCATCGACACCTACTGCGCCTCCGGCCCTGGCGGTCAGTGCGTTAACACCACGTATTCCGCCGTGCGCATCACCCACCTGCCCACCAACACCGTGGTGCAGTCGCAGGAACAGCGCTCCCAGATCCAGAACCGCGAAGTCTGCATGCAGATGCTGCGTGCTCGTCTGTACGAGATGGAGCTCGAGAAGCAGCAGGCAGAGCTCGGTGCCGAGCGCCAGAGCCAGATCGGCCACGGCAACCGTTCCGAGAAGATCCGTACTTACAACCAGCCCCAGGACCGCGTGACCGACCACCGTATCGGTTTCAACTCCACCTACAACGGCGTCCTTCTGGGCGATCAGCTCGGCACCGTCATCGAGGCGCTCGCCGCCGCCGAGCGAGCCGAGAAGCTGGCGCAGGCTGTTTAAGTTACGGCGTTTTACCAAACGCCGTAACTGCTCGACGCTGCGCGCCGCCCAGAGCGACAATTTGTCATTCAAAAGGCAAGGCATGACCAGAAGGTCTATGCCTTGCCTTTTTCATGCCAACTTGTTCGCTCTGGACGTCGCTCGCTGACATTGCCAAAACATCGGCGTTTCCTTGGTTGTCAAATGATCCGTAGGGAGTCATTGGTGACATTGCCTTGATATTTTATTCAGTCGGCTGTGATGTCATTTGAGCTGCTTACCTGCTTAAGGTAATTGACGGCATAAGTCCGCTATCGAAAATATTGCTCAAAATATCGTTCAAGAAGTCGCGGGGCGATTTTTGATGGGTCGCGCGTCAAGCGATGTGGCAAGCGTTTGGTTAGATATTGGTCAGTTTTGGGGCAACCTTGCCAAAAACTTGACGGATGCAGATTCAGACGTCGACGAATGAACACTTCAGGTGGGCTCCAAGCAAAAATCTGGGCTGATTCTCGATAATCGCCTTCAATCGTCCCTTGCCAAGCGCTGGCCTCGCGTACAATCTGCTCCGACATTCGCGCGCCGCCCGGCGCTTAAGAGGGGAGGGCCCCATGGCAAACGAGATTTGGACCATCAAGCGTTGTCTCGAGTGGACCAAGGAGTACCTGGCCGAGCGCGGCGAGGAGCACCCCCGTCTTTCTGCCGAGTGGCTGCTGTGCGCCGCCACGGGCCTGGCGCGCATTGACCTATATATGCGTATGGACGAGACGCTTAACGCGGCCCAGCTCGAGACCATGCATGCGGCCGTCGTTCGTCGCGCCAAAGGCGAGCCGCTACAGTACATCACCGGCAGCACGCAGTTTCGCATGATTGACGTCGCGTGCGCTCCCGGTGTGCTCATTCCGCGCCCCGAAACCGAGATGCTCGTCGAGGAAGTCCTCAATTATCTGGATGCCGAGGTGCTGAGCCCCGAGGCTGCTGCCCGTCAGCGTGTTGAGCTGCCTTGGAACGATGAGGTCGAGGAGGCACGCAAGGCCGAGGCCGCGCTGGCAGACGAACGGGCGACTGCCGCGCGCCGTGCCGCTAACCTGACGGCTGCCGATGAGGCGGCGCTAGGCGGCGACGTGCTGGGTAGCCGTGCCTATGCCGAGGAGCTGGCCGACCGCGAGGCCGAGGAAGCCGCCGCGCAAGCAGCAGAAGCCGAAGCCACGGAAGCCGCCGAGCCCGAGCTCGACGAATACGGCATCGCCATCGAGGGTGTCGACCAGGAGACGGCTTCAGCTCAGGATGCCGCTGCGCCTGCCCCGGCCGAGCCCCGCATCGCCCGCGTTCTCGAGGTCGGCTGCGGCACGGGCTGTATCTCGCTCTCCCTTGCCTGGGAGCGTCGCGGCCACGTCACCTGCACCGCCACCGATATCGAGCCGCGCGCCATCGATCTGGCCACCAAAAACCGCGACGCGCTCGGCCTCGCGGCAGATGAGGTTGCCTTCAGCCTCACCAACCTGGTGAGCTCCATTCCCCACGACGAGTGGGGCACCTTTGATGTGCTCGTCTCCAACCCGCCTTACATTCCGACCGGCGTCATGCGCTCGCTGCCGCACGAGGTCAAGGACTTTGAGCCCGACCTGGCGCTCGAGGGCGGCGCCGACGGCCTGGACATCTTCCGCCGCCTGCTCAATGCGGCACCCTATATGCTGCGTGCCGGCGGCCTGTTTGCCTGCGAGCTCTACGAGGGTGCCCTCGATGCCGCGGCCGAGCTCTGTCGCCAGGCAGGCCTTTCGGACGTGCGTATCGTCCATGACCTCACCGATCGCCCCCGCATCGTCCGAGCCATCGTCGCCGAGCCCAAGCAGCGCCAGTAATATTTATTAACTGGTTAACAAAAATTATAAAGTAGTTTATAATTAGGACGGCCGAAAGAGGTCGGCCCATGCAACCTCTTACCTTTCGGGAAATCATCGCCCTACTCAAGCGCGATGGATTCGTGAAGGTCGCGCAAGTCGGTAGTCATGCTAAGTATGTTTCTGGTGACCGCGTTGTCACCGTGAACGGCTCTGGTGGTGATCGACCAAAGAAGGGCACGTGGGCAAGTATTCGTCGCCAAGCTGGATGGTAGTTGGAGGCAAAATGAGGCAGCGATTTACCTATGACTGCGTTCTCATAAAAGAAGACGACGGTTACTGCGCTAGCTTCCCGCAGATTTCCGGCGCCTTTGCCGATGGCGATACGCGCGAAGAAGCGATTGCCCATGCCACCGAGGCACTGATGGCGTTTTTGGCCGACGACCTCAACAACGGTTTGACTCCGGCAGGGTACGAACGCTCGGCCGAGGTCGTGGCCCTTTCAGTCGAAATCGACCACGAGGACGCTCGGGAAGCGGCGTGCCGAACATTTAAAGACGCAGCGCTGGACCTTAAAGTCTCCGCTCCGCGGATTACCGCGCTGGTCAAAGCCGGAAAGCTCGATGTTGAACTCGTCGACGGCCGTCGGATGATAACGATAGACAGCATCGAGTGCTACGCCGCCCAAGAGCGCCACGCCGGCAGGCCAAAGAAGTTCGTCACAGTCCAATAACCCCCTCACTTTCACCGACTACTACAGCCGCTCACCAAACCAACATGCGCTCTGGGCAAATAGGTTGAACGTTTCGTGCGAGAATGCCCCACAGTAAACAAACTTGCACCAGAGCGAAAGGGGCTGGCATACACATGCAGACGGTCTATCGGGTATACGAGGGAGCGCGCGAGCCGCATCGGCTCGCCGTTGAGCGCACGGCAGAGGTGCTCGGCCGCGGCGGCCTGGCACTGATCCCGACCGAGACCGTCTACGGCGTCGCCGTGGCAGTCAATGCCTTCTCTGATGCCGTCCCCCAAGATACAAGCGAGTTCCCGTCGTGGTCATGCGACCCGCAAGTCACCGTCAACGGCGCCGCAGTCCCTGCGCTCGGCACCGGCTATCGACGTATCTTCACTCTCAAGCAACGTGAACTCACGCAAACTGTGGCTTGGCTGGTCGATGGCGTCGAAGCACTCGACCGCTATGGCGTGGATATCCCGGAAGATGCCCGCGTGCTCGCGCGACGATGCTGGCCGGGAGCCCTGACTATCGTGATTAAGGCAGCCCCCTGCGTGCCGACCTTTATGCGTGCCGCCGACGACACGGTAGCTCTTCGCGCATCGGCCTCGCCTGTGGTGCAGGCGCTCATTCGCGCCTGTGGCAGCCCCCTTGCCTGCACCAGCGCCAACACGCACGGTGCGCCCTCGCCGGCAAGCTTTGCCGCCGTCGAGGGTCGCATCCTGGAGGGGGTCGATGTTGCCGTCGACGCCGGTGAGACCCCGTGTCGCGACGCCTCGACCATCGTGTCGTTCCAGCACGGCGGGCTCCAGATCCTGCGCCAAGGCGCACTTCCCGCATCAGAGATCGAACGGGTCCTGTCCGACCCGATGCAATAGAAAGGTGTAAGCGATGTCGTTGAATCTGGGCAGCCTGGGCATGGAAGATGCCTCGTTTAACTTTGGCGGTTCCTACATCATGGCGCTCGACTGCGGCACCACCTCGGTACTTGCGACCATCGTCGACGAGTACGGATGCATCGTCGCGCAGGCACGTCGCAGCGTCAAAACCAGTTTTCCGCGTCCCGGTTGGGTAGAGCAAGACCCCATGGCGGTCCTTGCCAGTCAAATCGCCGTCATGATGGAAGTCCAGTTTAAGAGTGGTATCCACTCCGACCGCATTGCCGCCATCGGCATCTCCAACCAGCGCGAGACCACGGTTGTGTGGGACCGCATAAGCGGCCAACCCATCTATAACGCCATCGTGTGGCAATGCCGTCGCACCGCACCTCTGATCGACGAGCTGGTCGAGCAGGGCGCAGAAGAGCTGGTGCGCTCCCGCACGGGACTCACGCTCGACCCGTATTTCTCGGCCTCCAAGGTGCAGTGGATTCTCGACAACGTCGACGGCGCACGCGAGAGCGCGGCGGCGGGCGACCTCATGTTTGGCACCATCGACACTTGGCTCATCTACAACCTCACTGGCGGCCAGGTCTTTGCCACCGACTACACCAATGCCAGCCGCACGGCGCTCTTTAATATCCATACGCTCGATTGGGACGACGACCTGCTGGCGCTCTTTGACGTTCCACGTTCCATGATGCCCGAGGTTCGCTGGAGCTCGGGTGACTACGGCCGCGTCGCGAGCGACATCATGACCAACATGCCGCCCATCATGGGCGTGGCGGGCGACCAGCAGGCGTCGCTGTTCGGCCACTGCTGTTTCCGTCCCGGCCAGACCAAAAACACCTATGGCACGGGTTGCTTTATGCTCATGAACACCGGCGACGAGATCGTCGAATCCAAGAACGGCTTGGTTTCCACCATCGGTATCGCTGCGAACGGGAAGATCAGCTATGCACTCGAGGGCTCCATCTTTGCTGCCGGCTCAACGATGAACTGGCTTCGCAACAACATGGGCATCATCTCGAGCGTGAGCGAGTCGGCACAACTCGCCGCTTCGATTAGCGACAACGAGGGCTGCTACTTCGTTCCCGCCTTTGCGGGTTTGGGTGCTCCCTGGTGGGACCCGCATGCTCGCGGTATCGTGTGCGGTCTGACCGGCGCCTCGAGCCGTGCGACCATCGTACGTGCCGCCTGCGAATCCATGGCATATCAGAGCTACGACGTGCTGCGCGCCATGGAGCAGGACGTGGGGCTTTCGATTGAGCGCCTGTCTGTCGATGGCGGTGCCTCGCGCAACGAGTTCATCATGCAATTCCAGGCCGACCTGCTGGATATCCCCGTGCTGCAATGCGAGACGGTGGAGACCACGGCAATCGGTGCCGCGTACTTGGCGGGTCTTGCCGTCGGCTATTGGGAAGACCTGGAAGAGCTGGAGCAAAATGCCCAGATCGTTAGGACCTTCCTTCCCCACATGTCCGCCGAGCGCCGCGAGCAAAACCTTGCGGGCTGGCGTGATGCAGTCAGGCGCTCGCTCAGCACCTCACAGTAGGGCTGCGATGGGCTGCTCGATACAACAAACCGCTAAACTAATGTATGGCGTGCGGCGGCAACATTGCTGCACACCTTGTCAGCAAGGCCGTTTTGCGGCCGCAACGAAAGGGGCAATCAATCCATGACCGTCACCTACGATGCGTCCCGTGTGACGCTTGTCGATCACCCGCTCGTCCAGCACAAGCTGTCGATCCTGCGCGACAAAAACACCGGCACCAACCAGTTCCGCCAGCTCGTGCGCGAGCTTGCGCTCTTTGACGGCTACGAGGCCATGCGCGACCTGCCTATGGAAGACGTCGAGGTCGAGACCCCCATCACTACCGCCACGTTCAAACAGCTTGCCGGCAAGAAACTCGCCATCGTGCCCATCCTGCGTGCGGGCCTTGGCATGGTCGACGGCATCCTCGACCTGGTGCCCTCCGCTCGCGTGGGCCACATCGGCATGGAGCGCGACGAGGTCACCCACGAGCCGCATGAGTATTACTGCAAGATGCCCAAGGATATCGACCAGCGTATCTGCCTGGTTGTCGACCCCATGCTCGCCACGGGCGGTTCGGCCGAGATGGCTATCAGCTACCTGCGCGAGCGCGGTGTCAAGGACATCCGCATGCTGTGCATCGTCGCCGCGCCCGAGGGCCTCAAGTCGCTGACCGAGAAGGATCCTGACGTACATATTTATACGTGCGCCATCGATGACCATCTCAACGAGGCCGCCTACATCGTTCCCGGACTGGGCGACGCCGGCGACCGCATCTACGGCACGCTCTAGTCGTCGGGCCTTGTCGGCTACGGTCACAAATACGAAGAAATGGTGCGCGCGGGCGAGCAAAAGACGTCCACGCGCACTCCTGTTAACGGACGTTTAGCCCAGAGGGGTTCGAGAAAAACGTATTACCTACCTGCGGCATAAAGAAGGTCTTAAGAAAACGAACAGGTGCGTATTAACCGATGCTTTTTCGGTTGTACTTTAGCGATTGGCTCGTACAATAGTCACCAATGTTTGGCGGGAACTGTTCTGGGAAGCGTTAAAAAAGGAAAGTGAGGACGCCAGTGTTTCAGATAGCCGATCTGCTCGCTATCGTTGCAGGCGCCATTGCGGGCGCGATTGCCTTTCTTCCCTTTGTCTTTACGCTCAAGCCGGTTCTTGACGATAAGCAGAATGCGGACATGCTCAAGGGCATGGTGAGTCTGGCGGTCTCGGCAATCGCCCTGCTCGTCTTTACCTTGGTTGTGTTTGTGTTGTTCGGAGAGGCGTTTCGCATGTTCCTCCTGGGCGAGGCGATCGGCTTCGTGGCCTTTATGGCCGCCTGCACGGTTCGTGTCGCCAAGGCGCTGCGAGATCCTCATGAGGTCGAAAGGTAAGTCGTGGAAATTTTTGAAAAGCTGCCTGATGAGATTAATCATCTGGTCAGCGAGTTCAGCTCCACCCCTGTCGTGGGCGATCTGAGCTGCGGCATCACGCAGTACTCGTTTTGGCTGATCGTCTCCACGATCGTGCTCCTGATCGTCCTGGCCGTGTTCAAGAAGAAGCAGACCCTGGTTCCCAAGGGCTTCTTCGTCAACGGTTTCGAGTACATCATCGAGTACGTCGAGAACGATATCGGCAAGGGCGTCGTGGGTGAGAACTGGAAGAAGCACTTCCCGTTCCTGTGCTCGCTTTTCCTGTTCATCCTGATCAATAACATGATCGGCCTGATCCCGGGAATGAAGCCCGGCACCGGCGCAATCGGCTCCACCGCCGCGCTCGCCATCTTCGCCTTCGTGTACTTCATCTACTACGGATGCAAGGCTCACGGCGTGATCGGCTACATCAAGAGCCTCGCCCCGCAGGGCGTGAGCTTCCCGATGAACGTGCTCGTGTGGGTCGTCGAGCTCTTCTCGACCTTCCTGCGCCTCATCACGCTCGCCGTCCGTCTGTTCTGCAACATGTTCGCAGGACACGTGGTCATGGGTTCGTTCGCCATCATGGCGAGCATGTTCATGCAGCCGCTGCTTCAGCAGGTTTCCGCGGCCCACGCCGTCGGCGCCCTGCCTTCGCTGGCCTGGCTTGCCATCCTCATCCTGATCTATGCGATCGAGCTTGTGGTCGGCGCCATCCAGGCTTACGTCTTCACGGTCCTTACCGCCGTGTATGTCTCCGAGGCAGAGGAGGTCGCGGAGGAGGAGTAGTCTTCCGCTCGCGCCTTAAAGGTAAGCAATTCGTTAAACCGCCGGTGCCCGTACCCATGGAGCCCGGCAGTTATAAAAAGGTTATCCTGCGTGAAATAAGACACGCACGACAAAGGAGGAATCGTGGGAGTTATCGGTTACGGTCTCGGTGTTATCGGCGCTGGTCTTGCTATCGGCCTGTCTGCTCTGGGTGCTACGGGTGCTATGGCCCGTCAGCCTGAGGTCCAGGGCCGCGTGTTCACCGTCTTCATCATGGGCTCCGCCTTCGGCGAGGCTCTGGCTCTGATCGGCTTCGTTGTCGCGCTGATCGTTAAATAGCACGGAGCGTCAAGTATGAATCTTTCATCCCAGAAGAGCGCGATCGCACTCTCCGCGTCCGCGGCCGCGCTGCTCATGCCGGTTTCCGCGTTCGCCGAGGACGGCGCTGCCGGTGCGGACATCCTCATCCCTAAGATGGCGGAGTTCATCCCGGCGCTTATCGCCTTCCTGATTATCTGGATCGTGCTGGCCAAGGTCGCCCTGCCGGGCATCATGAAAACCATGGAGGAGCGCGGCAAGAAGATCGAGGAGAGCCTCGACGAGGCCGAGAAGACCAAGCAGGAGGCTATCGCCAAGCGCGCTGAGTCCGACTCGATCGTCACCGACGCCCGTCGTCAGGCTGCCGACATCGTTCTCGAGGCCCGTAAGGACGCCGAGTCCGAGCGCGCCCGTATCATCGAGGCTGCTCACAAGGAGGCCGAGGAGATCATCGCCAAGGCCCATACGACCGTCGAGGACGAGCGCAAGTCCATTTACGCCGGTGCCGCGAGCTCCATCGCCGACCTGTCCGTTGCCGTCGCCACCAAGATCGTGGGCGAGGCACTCGAGGACGATGCCGAGCAGAAGAAGCTCATCGAGCGCTACATCCAGGAAGCAGGTAGCCTGAATGCCGACTAGCCGCTATCAGGACAAGGTGCTCGAGACCTACGCGCGCTCCCTTCTGGAAGCCGCTAAGGCCGAGAACCATGTGTTCGAGGACCTCGAGATGATCGAGCGCCTGGCTAGCGCCAGCCCCGAGATCATCGCCGTGCTCGACACCATGTCCAAGCGCGACCAGCTCGACCTTCTTCCCAAGGTGGCAGCTGCCTTTAAGTATGTTGCCGAGGAAGACGAGGATGTAGTGGGCGTGACCGTCACCACGGCGATCCCGCTCGACGACGAGCTGCGTCAAACCATCACTAAGAAATGCGAGCAGGACTTCGGCCGCAAGGTATTCCTTATCGAGCAGGTCGACCCGTCTATCGTGGGCGGCCTGGTGCTCGAGGCCCGCGGCGAGCGTCGTGACATTTCCGTCAAGACGCAGCTGCGCATCGCGCAGGAGACCCTCGCAAACTCTGCTAATTCGTACGGAGGTGAAGCCTAATGTCCGAAACCCTCAATGCCCAGGATATCGCCAAGAAACTGCAGGAGCAGCTCACGAGCCTCTCCGCGACGGTCGATACGCATGAGGTTTCAACGGTCGACGAGGTAGGCGACGGCATCGCGCGCGTCTCCGGCCTCAAGAGCGCCATGGCAGGCGAGCTTCTGGAGTTCAAGAGCTCCGATACCGGTGAGACCGTCTTCGGCCTTGCCCAGAACCTTGACCGTGACGAGGTCGGCGCCGTTCTGTTCGGTGCCGTCGACTCCATCAAGGAAGGCGACGAGTGCCGCACCACTGGCCGCATTATGGATATCCCCGTGAGCCGCGCCATGCTCGGCCGCGTCGTCAATCCGCTCGGCCAGCCCATCGACGGCCTAGGCGACATCGTCGCTACGCACCGTCGCCCCATCGAGTTCAAGGCCCCCGGCGTCATCGACCGTACCCCGGTGTGCGAGCCGGTTCAGACCGGTCTGCTCGCTATCGACTCCATGGTGCCTATTGGCCGCGGTCAGCGTGAGCTCATCATCGGCGACCGTAAGACCGGTAAGACCGCCATCGCCATCGACGCTATTCTCAACCAGCGCGGCAAGGGCATGGTCTGCATCTATGTCGCCATCGGCCAGAAGGCCTCCACGGTTGCCAACATCCGCGAGACCCTCGCTCAGCACGGTGCGCTCGACTACACCATCATCGTTTCGGCCACCGCTGCCGATTCCGCCCCTATGCAGTACATCGCGCCTATGGCCGGTGCCGCTATCGGCGAGTTCTTCATGTACAACGGCGAGGACGGCAAGCCCGCCAGCGAGACCAACCCCGGCGGCCACGTGCTCGTCATCTACGACGACCTGTCCAAGCAGGCTGTGGCCTACCGTCAGATGTCGCTGACGCTGCATCGTCCGCCCGGACGCGAGGCCTATCCTGGCGACATCTTCTACCTGCACTCTCGTCTGCTCGAGCGTGCCGTCAAGATGTCCAAGAAGAACGGTTACGGCTCCATGACGGCACTGCCGATCATCGAGACCCAGGACGGCGACGTCTCGGCCTACATTCCGACCAACGTCATTTCCATTACCGATGGTCAGATCTACCTGCAGTCCGAGCTCTTCTTCCAGGGTCAGCGCCCGGCAGTCGACGTGGGCATCTCCGTGTCCCGCGTCGGTGGCGATGCGCAGACCAAGGCCATGAAGCAGGTCGCCGGCAACCTCCGTCTGGACCTCGCTTCGTACCAGGAGCTCGCTGGCTTTACGCAGTTCGGCTCCGACCTCGACGAGGCTACTCAGAAGCAGCTGACCCATGGTGCTCGCATGACCGAGCTCCTGAAGCAGCCGCGTTACAAGCCGTTTGAGGTTGGCGAGCAGATCGTTACGCTGTTCGCTGGCAACGAGGGCTTCCTGGATGACCTGGAGATCGCCGACGTGCTGCCCTTCCGTGCCGAGCTCATCGAGTACATGGACAATGGCTTTGGCTCGCTGCTCGACAAGGTTCGCGCCAAGAAGATCGATGATGACACCAAGGCTGAGCTCTTGCGCGTCATCGGCGACTTCAAGCAGCAGTTCATGGCCAAGCACCATTCGGATGTTTCTGGATCAGAGGAGAACTAAGCCCCATGGCCAACCTTCGCGACATTAAGAAGCGAATCTCCTCGGTTACCACGACCAAGCAGATCACGCGCACGATGGAGATGGTCTCTACGGCCAAGATCCGTCGTGCCCTCGATCGCTCCAAGCAGGCCGAGCCCTATAAGGAGGCGCTGACCGACGTCATGTTGACGGTCGCCGGCGACGCCTCCTGTTCGGGCACCGATCCCATGCTGCAGAAGCATGAGAGCGTCAAGCATGGCCTGATTGTCGTTATTGCCTCGGACCGCGGCCTTGCCGGCGGTTTCAATACGACGGTGGAGCGCACGGCCGAAAAGCTCGCCGCTTCTTGGGCGAACGACGGCATCGAGTGCGAGATCATCGCGTGCGGGCGTAAGCCGGTCACGTATTTCCGTGACCGCGCAAACGTTGTCATGCACTTTGAGGGCAACTCCTCTGAGCCCGATTTTAATCAGGCCCGCATGATTTCCTCTCATATCTGCGATGCGTATCGTGCCGGTGAGCTTGACCGTGTCGAGCTTGTCTACCACCACGCCAAGAACCGCGTGGATCAGGAGCTTCGCGTCGAGCATCTGTTGCCGCTCGACCCCGAGATGATCGCTATGGCCCACGGTCCGCGTAAGAACGAGACCGACGCCCCTAAGCGCATCTCGTCCACGTTCGAGTTCGTGCCCTCTCCCGAGCATGTTCTCGGCAAGCTTGTGCCGTCTTATATCCTGACGGTCATCTACCAGGCCCTGATCGATTCGGCGGCTGCCGAGCAGGGTGCACGCCGCAAGGCCATGCACTCCGCGACGGAAAACGCCACCGCGATCATCTCGACCCTTACCCGCACGTATAGTCGCGTGCGCCAGGCTTCGATCACGACCGAGATTAACGAGATCGTCGGCGGAGCCTCAGCATTGGAGGAACAGTAATGGCTAATAACACCGTAAAGCTTGCGGTCGAGGAAGCCACCAAGAAGACGACTGCCGGTGATGGTCGCATCGTGCGAATCATCGGCCCTGTCGTCGACGTCAAGTTTGACGGCGCGGTGCCCCCGATCTACAACGCGCTCACGGTCGAGGCCGAGACCCCGATCGGTCATCTGAGCACGATCCTTGAGGTCGAGAGCCAGCTTCCGGGCGGCGTCGTCCGCACGGTCGCCATGTCCTCGACCGACGGCCTGCAGCGCGGCCTCATCGCCACCGATACCGGTGAGCCCATGAAGATGCCCGTTGGTCCCAAGACGCTCGGTCGCATTTGGAACGTCATGGGCAAGCCCGTCGACGGCAAGCCCATGCCCGAGGTGGAGGAGTTCTACCCCATCCACCATGCAGCGCCCCGCTTTGACGAGCTCACCACCAAGACCGAGATCTTCGAGACCGGCATCAAGGCCGTCGACCTGCTCGAGCCCTACATCCGTGGCGGCAAGACCGGCCTGTTCGGCGGCGCCGGCGTCGGCAAGACCGTTCTGATTCAGGAGCTTATCAACAACCTCGCCCAGGAGCACGGCGGCACCTCGGTGTTCACCGGTGTCGGCGAGCGTACCCGCGAGGGCACCGACCTGTTCCTCGAGATGAGCGAGTCTGGCGTTATCGACAAGACCTGCTTGGTTTATGGTCAGATGAACGAGCCGCCTGGAGCGCGTCTGCGCATCGGTCTGGCCGGCCTTACCACCGCTGAGTACTTCCGCGATCGCGGCCAGGACGTCCTGCTGTTCATCGACAACATCTTCCGCTTCTCCCAGGCGGGTTCCGAGGTTTCCGCACTGCTGGGCCGTATGCCGTCCGCCGTTGGTTACCAGCCCACACTGGCTACCGAGATGGGTGACCTCCAGGAGCGCATTACCTCGACCAAGACGGGATCCATTACCTCCGTCCAGGCTGTCTACGTCCCCGCAGACGACCTGACCGACCCGGCGCCTGCCACGACGTTTACGCACCTCGACGCTACCACGGTTCTTTCGCGTAGCATTTCGTCGCTCGGCCTGTTCCCGGCTATCGACCCGCTCGCGTCTTCCTCCGACGCTCTCGATCCCTCGATCGTCGGCGAGGAGCACTACCGTGTCGCCGTCAAGGTCCAGGAGCTCCTGCAGGAGTACTCCGACCTTCAGGACATCATCGCCATTCTGGGTATGGACGAGCTGTCCGAGGAACAGCGCCTTACGGTCAACCGTGCCCGTAAGATTCAGCAGTTCCTCTCGCAGTCCTTCCACGTCGCCGAGAAGTTCACCGGTAACCCCGGTGTCTACGTCCGCGTCGAGGATACCGTCCGCTCTTTCGCCGAGATTGTCGACGGCAAGGCCGATGACCTGCCCGAGCAGGCTTTCCGCTATGCTTCCACGATTGAGGACGTGCGCGAGCGCGCCCGCAAGATGGGGGAGAAGTAGGTTATGCGTATCCGCATCGTGTGCCCCGTGAGCTGCGCCTATGAGGGCGACGCTGCGTTTGTGTCGATTCCGTCCACGGATGGCGAGTTTGGCGTTCTGCCTGCTCACTCCAGCGAGATCTGCACGATCGACCGCGGTTACGTTCGCGTTTCCGATAAGGCCATGGGCACTGTCGACCACACGTTTGCCGTGGCCGGCGGCTATGCCCAGGTTGCGGACGATGTCGTGACCGTCCTCGCCGAGCGCGCTTGCGATTTGGCGACCGTCGACGCCGACAAGGTTAAAGCTGATATTCAAGGTTTTGAAGAGAAGCTGGGTAATTTGTCGGAGGATGATGCACGCCGCGCCTACCTCTATAATGAAATCGCATGGTGTAAGCTCAAGCTTGCCCAATAGTCAAACGTTTTAGCGTTCGACCATTTGCGAACACATCATGCCCGGGATGGCCCAGCCACCCCGGGCATGCTTTTTGAAAGGGTAGACCTTGGATATTATCCGCGTTGAGGGTGGCCACGCCATCGGAGGTTCCGTGCCTGTCTCGGGTGCTAAGAACTCCGCGCTCAAACTTATGGCGGCAACGCTTCTGGCGCCGGGCAAGACGACGCTGCGGAACGTGCCCGATATTTCCGATGTCCACGTGATGGGCAAGGTGCTCAAGGGCATGGGCGCTACGATCGATGTTCTCGACGAGCACACGCTCGAGATCGATACCTCCCAGGTCGATTCTTGGGAGGCGCCCTACGAGCTTGTCGCCAAGATGCGCGCCTCCACGGCTGTGATGGGTCCCCTGCTGGGTCGTTTCCATCGCGCCAAGATCGCCATGCCGGGCGGCTGCAACCTGGGTGCTCGCAAGATCGATATGCATATCTTGGGTCTCGAGGCTCTGGGCGTCGAGTTCGACACCGCCCACGGCTACATCAACGCCAGTGCTCCCCAGGGTCTGCACGGCACCACCGTCACGCTCGAATTCGCGAGCGTGGGCGCCACCGAGAACCTCATCATGGCTGCCGTGCGCGCACAGGGCACCACGGTTATCGACAACGCTGCCCGCGAGCCCGAGATCGTCGACCTTGCCAACATGCTCAACGAGATGGGTGCCAAGATCGTCGGCGCAGGCACGCCCGTCGTGACCATCGAGGGCGTGGAGGAGCTGCATCCCGTTACCCATTGCGTGGTGGGTGACCGCATCGAGGCCGGCACCTTTATCGTCGCCGGCGCCCTCATGGCCGATGAGCGCGGCGTCGATGTTACGGGCTTCTGCCCCATCCACCTGGGAATGGTGCTCAAAAAGATGGAACTTATGGGCATCGAGTGCGAGCGTATCGAGAACGGTGTCCACGTCAATCGCGCCGAGCGCATCAAGCCGGTCGATATCCAGACGCTTCCGTTCCCGGGTTTCCCGACCGACATGCAGGCGCAGATCATGGTGCTTTCGGCCCTTGCCGACGGAAGCTCCGTAATTACCGAGAACATCTTCGAGAACCGCTTCATGTTCGCCTCCGAGCTCGTGCGTATGGGTGCCGATATTCGTATCGAGAGCCATCACGCCATGATTCACGGCGTCAAGGGCTTCTCGGGCGCACAGGTCACCTCACCCGACCTGCGTGGCGGCGCGGCTCTTGTGGTTGCCGGTCTTATCGCCGATGGCGTTACCGAGGTCTCGGCCATCCATCACATCAAACGTGGCTACGAGCAGTTTGTCGAAAAGCTGCAGGCGCTTGGCGCGCATGTCGAACATGCCACCGTTCCCGGTCCCGTCATCTACTAATGCAGGTTGCCTATGTTTAACAAGAAGCCCCTAGCGGATAACACCCGAAGACCCTCGACTGGTGCGCAGGCCAAGATCTACAGTCGCGACAATGTCGCACGCTATTCCGAGCGCGCCCGTCAGCGCCGTCGCGGCCGCACGGTTCGCCGTGTCGCGCTCATCGCCGTGCTCGGTGTGTTGCTGAGCGCCACGACCGCTGCAGGTCTGTGGTTTGCCACTATCATGGGCAAGCTTGGCGACTCCAATGTCATTACCAACAACCTGCGCCAGATTCTGGTCGATACCGATGAGGCAAAAGATCCGTTCTACGTGTTGCTTCTTGGTACCGACGGTCGTCCGGGCGAAGATACGTATCGTGCCGACTCGATTATCCTGGCACGCATCGACCCCACGCAAAAGCAGGCGACGCTCATTTCCGTTCCGCGCGACACCAAGGTCGTGTACAAGGGCGAGACCATGAAGATCAACGCCTGCCACACCGTTGGCGGCGCCGAGGCCATGGTCCAGGCGGTCAACGAGCTGTGCGGCGTGCAGATTTCTCACTATGCCGAGGTCAGCTTTGACGGCATGCAGTCGCTTATTGATTCGGTTGGCGGTATCGACATCAACGCGACCGACGACGTCGACGATCCCGAGCACCTGGATATTAAGATTACCGCTGGTCAGCAGCATATGGACGGCGCTACTGCCCTTACCTATGCCCGCTGCCGCTACACCTATGCCGACGGCGATTACACGCGCATGCGCCATCAGCGTCAGGTGCTTGGCGCCCTTGCCAACCAGATTCTCAATAACTTCGATGCCACGAAGATCTTTGGCCTGGTTAATTCGCTGTCCGATATGCTCGTAACCGATATGAGCGTTCAGGATATCGTGTCCACGGTCAATGCCATGCGCGGCATGGATGTCGAGGGCATCTACTCGGCCAACCTGCCTTCGTATGCTGACGACAGCACTATGATCGACGGCGTGAGCTATGTCTTTGTCTACGAAGACGAGCTTAAGGAAATGATGGCCCGCGTCGACGCCGGTGAGGATCCCAAGGGCCCCAACACCATGGGCCTTTCAGACGGCTCCAGCTCCACGATCGGTGACCTCAACAACAATACGTCCGAGGACTACGCATATGGCACCGCGACCTCGTCGGGTGGCTCGGACGATTCCGACGATTCGAGCGACGGCTCCGATTACTACGAAGAGCCCACCGGCGACGGCAACGGCTACGAAGCCAACTATTAGAGTTACGCGGTTTTACCAAACCGCGTAACCAGTTGACGCTGCAAACCCGCCAGAGCGGCAATCTGCCTTTCAACTTCGGCGGCATGACCAGAGGGTCAATGCCGCCTTGTTTCAAGGCACCTTGCTCGCTCTGGCGGGTTTTCGCTGTCCGCGCCAAAACATCGGCGTTGCCGGAACACTTGGCTCTTGGGGACGTTCCTTATGTGCCGGCAGTTTGGGACATACCTTGCGTCAAGAGGCTGGCGCGCGTCAACCTGTCCTCATTGCAGCAAAAAATTGCCCCGTTCTCTGGTGAGGACGGGGCGATTCGTCTTTTGGAATTGTGCAGCCAGTCTTATGCGAAACGGGCGACGAGCTCCTGCAGGACGTCGGTCATCTTGACGAGCGAGCTGACCGGGACAAACTCGTTGACGCCGTGGTAACAGTAGCCGCCTGTCGAGAGGTTGGGGCAGGGCAGGCCGCGGAACGACAGCTGTGCGCCGTCGGTGCCGCCGCGAATCGGCAGTACTTGGGGCTCAACGCCGCAGGCAAGGTAGGCTTCCTTGGCAACATCAATAAGCTCGGGATAGTCACGAACGATCTCGGCCATATTTCGATACTGCTGCTTAATCTCGACCGTTACGCGCTCCTCGCCCAGTCGCTGGTTGAGCAGTGCGGCGGCGGCATTCATCAGCTCGAGTTTCTGCTGGAACTTGGCGGCATCGTGATCACGGACGATATAGCGCGCCGTGGCATGGTCGACCGTTGCCGAGACGCCCTCAAGGTGATAGAAGCCCTCGTAGCCCTCGGTGTATTCCGGGCGCTGCTCGTAGGGGAGCAGGGCGTTGAAGTCGCAGAACAGGTTGCCCGCGTTGACCATGCGCCCCTTGGCGTCGCCGGGGTGAATGGACTGGCCCTCAAAGCGAACGGTTGCCTCGGCGGCGTTGAAGCACTCCCACTCAAGCTCGCCAACCGGACCGCCGTCGACCGTGTAAGCGTACTTGCAGCCGAAGGCCTCGATATCCAACAGCTCGGCACCGTGACCGATTTCCTCGTCCGGGCAGAAGCAAATGCCGAGCGCGGGATGGGGCAGGGAGGGATCCTGCGCGATGCGTGCGACAAGCGCCATGATTTCGGCGACACCCGCCTTGTCATCGGCGCCCAGCAGCGTAGTTCCGTCGGTACAGACAAGGTCCTCACCCACCAGGTTGTTGAGGGCAGGAAGTTTGGCGGTGCTCATGGACACGGGCTTGCCGTCGACGATGCCGCAAACCAGATCGCCGCCCTCGTAGTGCACGATGTGCGGCGCTACGCCGGCGCCCGGCGCGACCTCGGTGGTATCGAGGTGCGCGATCAGGCCCAGGGCGGGCTTATTCTCGGAACCGGCGCTAGCGGGAATGTGCGCGCAGACATAGGCGTTTTCGGTTACATGGGCATCGGTTGCACCCAGCTCGCGCAGTTCTTCGGCAAGCACGTTGGCAAGGTCGAACTGTACGGTGCTCGACGGCACCTGGTCGCAGTTGGCATCCTCGGACTGCGTGTTGATCTGGACATAGCGCAAAAAACGCTCGAGGACGTCGGGGTCCGTGGTGGTGTTTTCCATAAAGATCGCTCCAATCTTGGTCGTCGTGTGCAACAAGAACTCTAGCACGGTATGCCGCGGCATACCGCGACGCTTGGATGGGGTAGAATCAGCCATTGAGTGCAGAAGGGACGGATGTTCATGGATACGACAAATAGCTCGCGCGAGCTACACCTAACGGTGGCGAACGAAGACTACTTGGAGTGCATGGTTCGCATCGAAAGTGAAGATGGGGAGACCGGCGGCGTGCGGTCGGTCGATATCGCACAGCGCCTTGGCGTCTCGAAGGCATCGGTCAACAAGGCGGTTTCGGCTCTCAAGGCATCTGAACTTGTCGAACAGTCTCACTACGGCAAAGTTATCCTGACTGACCGTGGGCGCGAGGTCGGCTCGGCTATCTGGTATCGCCATCGTCTGGTCCGCACGTTTTTGGTTCAGGAGCTCGGTGTCGAATTTGAGCGAGCCGATTCCGAGGCCTGCATGATGGAGCATGCTCTATCCGAGGACACGATGAACCGCTGGCTCGCCTATCTCGAAAAGCAGGGAATCAGCGTCGAGGAATAGCGGGATATATATGGATACGAGTTATTACAACCGCTTTGGTGCCGAGGAACTTACGCGCCGCTTGTCGAGCGAGACCTTGTTGGCGCAGGGCCCCATGGGCAGTGTTCTGTTGAGTGAGTACGATGCCGCCGACATTCCACCGGCGTTTTGGAATCTGGCAGAGCCGCAGACCGTTTCTCGTATCCATCGCTTGTATGTCGCCGCCGGCGCGCAGGTGCTCATTACCAACACCTTTCAGGCATCAAGCTATGCCCTCAAGCACGACCAGATTGCGCCGTCCGTGGCGGAGGTCAATCGCGGGGCCGTCGACGATGCTCGCCAGGCGCACCCACAGCTGCTGCTGGGCTCGATGGGCCCGATTTGTATTGAGTGGTTTGCCGAGGACTCTGCCGAGTATCGTGAAATCCGAGGCATTGCGCGCGAACAAGCGCACACCTTGCTCAATGCTGGTGTTGACGGTCTGCTGATCGAGACGGTGACGTCTATCCGTAATTTGCAGCCCATGCTTGCCGGCGCCCGAGATGCCGCCGACGGTATGCCTGTCCTGGTGAGTTTTGTCGTTGACGATAAAGGCGACCTGTTGGGCGATGGCCTCAACATCGAGGCAGCCGTTTTGTACGCCGAAAAACACGGCGCAAACTCGGTTGGTGTTAATTGCTGTTCGCTTGCGGCCGCGAACGCGGCGGTGCCCAGGATGGTTGCATCGGCGACTACTCCCGTCACGGTGCGTCCCAATGCGGGAAATCCGGTTCAGACACAGGATGGTCCCGTGTGGCATGAGGACCCCGAAGCCTTCGCTCGCGCATGCGTCGAGTGGAAGCGGGCGGGCGCCGCAATGGTAGGCAGCTGCTGCGGAACCACGGCGGTTACGACAGCCGCTATGGCAGATGCGCTCAATATATAGAACCCGAAAATGGGAGTATCGAATCACCGCCCCCGCTGGGGCGGTTTTTTTTGTTGGCGGTGCGCACCTCGACGCTTTTGCCTAAACGGTGAACGAGCGTGCCGGCGGCTTGCCGGATGCCCGTTGCGGGTATACCTCATGCGTACCATGATCCAAACACTGCGAGGTGTCTGCGCGTGTGCGCGATAATTCACTTTGGAACTGACGGTTGGCGAGCTCGCGTCGACGGAGACTTTACTATCAACAACGTCGCTCGTGTCACTGATGCTATCGGCAGGCTATGGCAAAAGACGAATCCCGGTAAAACGGTATATGTAGGATTTGATACTCGGCCGCAAGCGCGCGAGTTCGCCGAGCTCGCGGCGGGCGTGATTGCCGCCCACGGGCTCGATGCCGTGCTCGTGTCTCGACCGGTGCCGACTCCCGCTCTTACGTGGGCGGCTGCGTATGACGGCGAGGCATGCGGCGCGCTTATGGTGACGGGCTCACATCATCCGCAGGGCTATCTATGCCTCAAGCTGCGGATGGGTGATGGCTCGACGGCCAACCAGGATGTCATCGAAGAGCTCGAGGAGACGATGGCCGCCGAGCCGCTGGGGCTTGAGGGGCAATACCGCACGGCAGATATCATTCCCGACTATATGCGAGCGGTGGCATCGTTTGTCGACGCGGATGCCATTCGCGCCGCGCATATGCGTGTGGTGGTTGACCCCATGGGCGGCGCGGCCCAGGGATATCTTGCCGACCTGCTGCGGGAGCTAGGCGTCGAGGTGCACGAGATTCATGCCGGACAGTCGTCCGATCAAGAGGACATTTGCCCCGACCCTGTTGAGCCGTGGGTGGACGCTTGCGAGCGTGCGGTTGTCGAGGACGGGGCGTGCGCGGGCCTGGTGACCGACGGCGATGCCGACCGTATCGGCGCGGTCGACGAACGCGGTAGATATATCCATCCGCATCAAATCATGGCGCTTGTTTTGGGCGACCTCGTTCAATTCCGCAATTTGGAGGGGCGTGTCGTCGTCAATCTCTCGTGCTCGACGCTCGTGCGCCGCATTGCTGAGGCACTTGGCTGCCGTGTGACCGTTAAATCGGTCGGTTTCAAATATATAGCTGCAGAGATGAAGAAGGGCGGCGTCCTCATGGGAGGCGAGGAGGCCGGCGGTATCGGCATCGCCGCGCATATGCCCGAGCGTGATGGAATCCTTGCTTGTCTGATTCTGTGTGAGCTTATGGCAAAGACGGGCGCGCCCTTGGGCGTTTTGGTCGATCAGCTCGAGGCCAGTTTTGGTAAGACGAGCTATGGGCGTCGCGATTTGCGCCTTGAGGCCGAAGACGCCGAATCGCTGCGAACGTTGCTTCCTGGCATGAATCCTAAATCGATTTGCGGTAAGGCGCCGCAGGCTGTAAGCCATATGGATGGTTTACGCTTGGCATTCGAGGATGACACCTGGCTGCTGATCCGCCCCAGCGGGACCGAACCGGTGGTTCGCGTATACGCCGAGGGGTTCTCGGTGGAGGAACGCGATGAGTTGCTCGATGCCGGCTGCGCTTTGGCAAAGGGAGCCTATCAGCTTTAGCCATATGACGCTTCACTATAAAGAGGCCCTCGGTGAGCGGTAGAGAACGGCTGGCAAACGTAAGCAGGGTTTTAATATGTGTAGGAAATGTGGACGCCCAGATTCCCGCCCCCGGGGGCCCTCCGGTCTGGCAATATATCTCCTTGCCGCGCGGCCCGGTGAGACCGGATCAGCCGCCAGGCGTGCACCTTGAGAACCGGATACTGCGAGGATGGAC
>DXMB01000079.1:0-8507 GCA_019414425.1 Collinsella sp. | reverse complement strand
GCGGGGATAATGCCCAGACGCGCCATGTCGAGCACCTGGTCAAAGAGCGGCACCGCCCCCGACACAAGCTCAATCTGCACACCCGAGCCCTCGGCCATCTCGCACGCGTGCCCGATCAAGCCAAAGCCCGTGATGTCGGTACAGCCGTGAAGCTCGAGGCCCTCGGCCAGACGAATCGGGGCCTCGTTGAGGGTGCGCATCGAGTCAAACATGGCTGCGGCCTCGTCCTGCTCGATGAGCTCGCCCTTGATGGCCGTGGTGATGATGCCCGAGCCAACCGCCTTGGTCAGCAGTAACGCATCGCCCACGCGCGCGCCGCTGTTGGCGAGCATGCGGTCGAGCGCGACAAAGCCGCTCACGGACAGGCCGTACTTGGGCTCGTCGTCGTTGATGGTGTGGCCGCCCGCGATGGAGCAACCCGCCTCGACGCACTTGTCGGCGCCGCCCGCCAGAATCTGCCCGGCAACCTCAACGCCCAGGCAACTGGAAATGCACAGGAGGTTCATGGCATGGCTCGGCCGACCGCCCATGGCGTAGATGTCCGACAGCGAGTTAGCCGCGGCGATCTGGCCAAACAGGAACGGGTCGTCGACCATCGGCGGGAAGAAGTCGATGGACTGCACGAGGCCCAGGTTTTCGCCCACACGGAAGACACTCGCATCGTCGGAGGTATCGAACCCCACGAGCAGGTTGTCGTTATGCACATTGGGTAAGTCGCCCAGGACCTGGGCGAGGGCTCCAGGAGCCAACTTAGCGGCTCAACCAGAGGCGGCGGTCATCTGCGTGAGCTTCACGAGTTCATCAGCCATCGATTCCTCCTCTCATAGGTCAATCAGTTCCTCCCAGTATACGCATGGCGGCGCCGAGAGCGGGTGACTTATCGCGCCGGCCCTCTACGCGAGCGCCAGTGCGCGAATGGCCGCATCGACCGACGGCCAGCCCGACGGCATGACACAGGTCCACGCAATGGCGCCATCCGTTTTTCACCACCGCGGCCTTCGCGGCCGTCGAACCGATGTCGATACCAATGCCAACCTCGGCGTCCCCCCCCTCGCATGTGACAAAGGGGCTGTCCCTTTGTCACATTATCGGCAAACCAGATGGATTCTCTTGGCATCGAAGTGCATGCGCAGCGTCTCGCCTGCTTGCGGCAGCTCATCGACAGGCATGCCCACTTTGTTGACCTTCCACTGCAGACGCGTGGGCGCATCGGCACGCGGCGCGTCCAGCAGCACCAGCCGCTCAAAGCGCGAATCGCTCACACGGGCCACGTGCAAATCATAGCTGTTGCGGCCCCGCGCGGTGCGATTGTCAACATGGAAGTAGCTCGCGCGAATGCCCAGGTACGCCACGTCGTCGGGCACCTCACGACCTACATTAAAGTTCATGCCCCAATCGAGGGCCTCGACCTCCTGGGGTCCGATCTTGCGCGCCCGGCTTGTGTTCTTGCAGCCCGTCAAGCGCAGCGCGGCCAAGGTTTGCGGCCGGCGGACTACATCTTCGACGGAGCCGATCTCCTCCACATGCCCGTTATGCATCACGCAGATGCGCTCGCACAGACGGCACGCCTCGTCGATGTCGTGGCTCACGTAGAGCACGGTGCGGTTGCACACATCGAACAAGTCGAGCATGTTCTGCTCGAGTGCGCTCTTAAGATAGGAATCGAGCGCGCTCATGGGCTCGTCGAACATAAAAATGCCCGGGTGCGCTGCCACCATACGCGCAAGCGCCACGCGTTGCTGCTGACCGCCCGAGAGGCGCGCGGGGTAGCGGTCGGCGAAATCGGCCAGTCCAAAGATACCCAGGTAGCGCTCGGCAAGTTGCCTGCGCGCCGCGGCGTCGCCTGCACCCTCAACGCCGGCGCACACGTTATCGGCCACCGTCATATTAGGGAACAGCTGATAGTTTTGGAACAGCAGGGCGCACTTGCGCTCCTGGGGCGACAGATTGATGCCCGACACCGAGTCAAAAAAGGTCACGCCGTTGACGACGATCTTGCCCTCGTCGGGCGTCTCCACGCCGGCAATACAGCGCAAGGTGCAGCTCTTGCCGCATCCGGAGGCGCCGAGCAGCGCCACGCGCTCCTCGCTGGCCTCAAGCTGCATGTCGAGCACAAACCCGGGATAGCGCTTTTTAATATCCAGAACGAGCGACATGGCTATCGACCTCCCTTTGCGACCGTGTCATCGCGCATGAGCTCGGCCAGCGCCTCGCGATCGATACGCAAGGCATCACCACCCGCCGGATCGAGCGAATCGCCCTGTCCGGCGAGTTCTTTGGCCTGCCTGCGCTCCGCGCAGGACAGGCCGCGCTCGCGGTACTTTTGCGAATGCGCCGTATACATATTGATGAACAGAATGACCAGGAAACTGAACACGATCACGACGGCGACCCAAAAGAGGGCCACCGACGTGTTGCCGCCCATCCACTCAAAGTAGATGGCGATGGGGATAGTCTGGGTAATGCCGGCGTAGTTGCCCGCAAAGAACAGGGTGCAGCCAAACTCGCCCATCGCGCGAGCGAAGGCGAGCACCGTGCCGGCGGCAATCGAGGGCCAGCCGAGCGGCATCATGAGCTTGGCAAAGATGCGACGTTCGGACCATCCCAAGGTTCGCGCGGCGTCGAGCATCTGCGTGTCGAGGCTCTCGAAGGCTCCGAGCGCCGTGCGGTAGACCAGCGGAAACGACACAACGACGGCCGAAATGACCGCCGCGGGCCAGGTAAAGACGATCGAGATGCCGTGCGCGATGAGCCACTGGCCCACCCCGGTCGAGCGGCCAAACAGCATGAGGAGCAGAAAGCCGCAGACCGTGGGCGGCAGCACCATAGGAATCGTAAAGACCGAGTCGAGCAGGCCCTTGATGCGACTCGAGGTACCCATAGTCTTCCACGCGGCGAACAGGCCCAGCGCAAAGGAGATCAGCAGGGCAAGGCCGCTCGTTTTTATGGACACCCAAAACGGGCGATAGTCGATGTCGCCCAAAAAGGAGGCCAGAGAGGTCCAGGGCCCCTGCTCATCCCGCAACACGACAGACGATGCTTCTACCATTTGAGCGCTATCAAGCCAACGCGCGCCGCCCTTGGCATCACCCGAGGCCGATGCAATCACCACATAGCGGTCCCCATCCGCACCGCGCTCGTCAAAGCCATAGGTATACCCGCCGGTATCAAACGTTGTTTCCGCCGTGACACACCAAGGAAGATCCACGTCCCCTAGCTGCGCACCTCCCATGGAGTTTGCGCTGTCGAGCTCACAGACGAGGGCCTTGAGACCCGATACGCACTCGTTGTCCTGCGGATCCAATCCATACTTCTCGACCGCCTTGGGCGATATCCACACCACAACGCGATCGGCAGCAGGCGCCACTACAAGGTCCACGTCCTCGTCAACGGGAAACCGGTAGCCCTCAGGCTGGCCCTCCATGGCACGAGCGGTCCCCTTGGCCAACCGCTCAAAACCCTCGATCCCATAGGAAAGCCCATGAGCGGTCGCAGCAACCTGGGCCCCGTCCTCAGCGTCCCCAGCAAACGCAAATCCCGGCACCCAGCAAAGCGCGAAGGTCAAAGCACAGGCGACAAGCATGCGGAATTTATTAAGCACGAAAAGCTCCAAGCGAATACAAGGACGGAGTGAAACACAAAACGATGGAATTATCGCGCCAAGCCGCACTACGCGGAAAGCTCAAAGCCGTAGTTAGCCCAAATCTTCTGGGCGGACTTGCTGGACAGGCAGAAGTCGATGAACGCCTTGGCCTCGTCGGCGTGCTCGGAGATCTCGGCAACGGCACCCGGATACACGACGGGCTTATGCGAGTCCTCGGGGCACACGAAAGCCTCCTCGATGCCGTCATAGCGGAAGATATCAGAGCTGTAGACAAAACCTGCCACGCAGTCGCCCGTAGAGACGTAGGCCGCAGCGGTGCCGACCTTGTCGGCCAGGGCAACCTTGTCGGCGAGCTCGGGTGCATATTCGCCGTCGTCGCCCTCGGTGCCAGTATAGAGGCCCACGGAGGCCAGCGCCTGGTTGGCATACTTGCCGGCGGGGACGGTCTTGGCGTCGCCGATGGCGATCTTGCCGTCCAGATTCGCAACGTCGGCGATGGCCTCGATCTTGGTGTCGGAGCCCTCAGCGCGAATGATCACAAGGTCGTTGACGAACATATCCTCACGGGTGTCGGTGTCGACGAGCCCGGCGGTCTCGGCGTCGTCCATGGTGCCCTTGGAAGCGGTGATGAGCACGTCGACCGTGGCGCCGGCACGCATCTGCTCGACGAGGTCGCCGGAGGCCTTAAACTGCGTGTCGGCAAACGTGGTGCCGGTCTGCTCGGTGTAGAGCTCTTGAACCTCGGGCAGGGCCCTCTCGAGCGAGTTGGCGGCAAAGACCTGCAGCTCGACAGCCTTCTTCTTAGAGGAAGACTTGGCGGAGCCGGCATCTGAACCAGCGAGCTCGGACGTCTTGCTGCCCGAGCAGCCAGCAAGACCAAGGCCGGCAGCGGCGACAGCAGAAAGCGAGACAAAACCGCGGCGAGAAACCAAATCGAACATATTCAACCCTTTCGGACCTTATGCCCGGGCACCCCACCGCGGGCTTTAATCTGCAATCAGATTATACTTCTGCGCGAATAATGATAGTGAGAAATTATTCTCACCAGAGAATATAGTTTCGAGTTAGCGTACACCTCGGCGTCGCTTCGGCGGAAAACAAAGGCGGAGCAGCCCGTAAGGTCGCTCCGCCGCAGGTAAGCCGCTTAGTTGGTATGTCCGCCGCCCGCCGTCATCTGGGCCGCATGCTCCAGCTGGTCGCTCACGGCCTCCCAGCTTTCGCAGGCGGCCTTCGTAGAACCGGGAAAGTTTACGACAAGTGTATGACCTCGTTGCATGCAAATAGCGCGTGAGAGCATGGCGCGGCGCGTCTTGGTCATCGAGTACGCACGGATTGTCTCGGCAATACCCGGCACATCGCGGTCGCAAACGGCACGCGTCGCCTCGGGCGTCACATCGCGCATCGAAAGCCCCGTGCCGCCGCAGGTGAGCACGACATTGGCGTGGCACTCATCGGCGGCTTCCACAATGGCATCACCAATCTCGCTGACGTCGTCGCGCACGACCACATGTGAGGCGACCGTCCAGCCCTGCGCCTCGATGAGTTCCTCGAGTGCGGCTCCGGCCTCGTCCTGAGCAAGATCGCGCGTATCCGAGCACGTCACGATTGAAATCTTCAACTCCATAGCGATCCTCCTATAGCACCGTTCCCTCAGGCAGGTCGACGCGAACAACGTCCACGACATCTCCCGCCTTGAGCTCGCACGGTCCTTCGTCAATACGCAGCAGGCAGTTGGCCCGCTGCATCGTGCCGAGCAGCGCCGAATTCTGCGTCTTGGCCTCGGTCACCAACAGCTCACCGGTCTCGGGGTCGCGCAAAACCGTGGCGCGATCGAAGAAGCGTCGGTCCTGGCGCTTTTTCACGCCGTGTGTGAGCGTCGCCTGCTGCACGGGACGCGCCCCCTCGGCAAAACCACGCATCTTGCGGATCGCCGGGCGCGCGAGCATCTCAAAGCCCACATACGCCGCCGCTGGATTGCCCGAAAGCCCCAGGTAGGGCTTGCCCCCAAGCAGGCCAAACGTGATGGCCTTGCCGGGACGCATCGAGATGCGATCGAACAGTACCTCGCCCTCGCGCCGGACGAGCGCCGTCACATAGTCGTAGTCGCCCGCCGAGGCGCCACCGCTCGTAATGACAAAATCGCACTCCTGCACGGCATGATGCACCAGCTCGGCGATCGCCTGCTCATCATCGGGCGCAATGCCGTAGAACACGGGCTCGGCGCCGGCATCGAGTGCCTCGGCCATCAGCGCCGAGGAGTTGGAATCGCGAATCTGACCACGCGCCGGCAGCTCACTCGGCGCGACCAGCTCCGTGCCCAGCGAGATGATGCCCACACGTGGGGCAGCGTGCACCTTCACGCTCGCGTATCCGGCGCTTGCCAGCAAGCCGGCGCCGGCCGGAGCCACGACCTCGCCGGCGTGCATCACAACATCGCCGGCATGGGCCTCCTCGGCAGCAGAGCGAACGTTCTCCCCTACCTTGGCCGGCGCCGAGAAGCTCACGCGTGAGCCCTCGTTGCCATTGCCGTCAAGCACCTCGACAATCTCGTATTTCACCACGGCATCCGCACCCTCGGGCACCGGCGCACCCGTCATGATGCGGACCGCCTCGCCCGGGGCGATTGCGCCCTCAAACACATGGCCCGCGGCCTCGTGTCCGATAACGTCGAGCGTCACCGGCGCCTCGCCAGACGCCTGCACCAAGTCCGCCGAGCGCACGGCATATCCGTCCATAGCGCTGTTGGCAAACGGCGAGATGTCGATATCGGCCACCGCGTCCTCGGCCAAGGGAAGACCGGCGGCCTGCCACACGGGAATCTCGACAACTTCGGTGCGATTCACGTGCGACAAGACGATCGCCTGTGCGTCCTCCAACGGAATGAGTTTCTCAGCCATATGCACCTCTAGCATGCTGCGGCGCGCAACAAAAGCGCCGATTCTTTATGTTTATCTCAGTATAATCCCTCGCCGCCTGCTCAAGACCTGGCCCGCGGCCGCGAATACATCTGTCGGCCGCAAGCCGCGAAACAAAACCAAAACCAACCCACCGGCTCGTCGCGTTTACCGCGTTTTATAATGCTCGTGTTGCAACCAAAAAGAGGAACGTATGACTTTTACCGACAAACCCGAAAGCGCAAACGAGGCGCAGGATCATTCCCAGCCGCTCGACGACGGCGGCCTTTTCTCCCTTAACGACGTCATCATGGCAGGCAGGCAACAGCTCACCCGCTCCGAGCATCTCTTGGCTGCCGACACGCGCCGCAACGCCCGCAACCTACTCGCGAGCGCCAAGTTGCTCGTGCTCGTCGTCATCGTCTCGCTCGCCATGGGCGTTGCCGCTTGGGCGTTTTTGGCCTCGCTGAATATCTCGACCGATTATCGCGAGCACCACGCGTGGGTCTACGCCTTGCTTCCCGTTGTGTGCATTGCTACCGCATGGGTGTACAAAAACCACGGCCTTGCTGCCAAACGAGGCAACAACCTGGTCATCGACTCCGCTCTGGGCACACGCCTCATCCATATGCGCATGGCCGTCCTCACCTTCGTCTGCTCTACGCTCACGCACCTAACGGGCGGATCGGCCGGTCGCGAGGGAGCCGCGGTGCAGATTGGCGGCACCATCGCCAGCAACATCTCGAGCCTCGCCCACCTCAAAAAGCATGACCACCACGACCTCATGCTCGCCGGCATCTCGTCGGCCTTTGGCGCCGTATTCGGTTCGCCCCTTGCCGGAGCTTTCTTTGGCATGGAGATGTGCTTTATCGGAAAGATCGACTACACCGCGGGCATCTACTGCCTGGTCGCCTCGTTTACCGGCTACTTTACGTCGCTTGCCTTGGGAACCGAGTACGAGGCGAATGTCATCGCCAGCGTTCCCGACATGACACCACGGACGGTTGTCATCGTTGTTGTCAGCGCAATTATCTTCGGCCTGACGGCACGCCTCTTTGCCTGGTCGGTTCGAACCGTCAAAAGCCTGTACGGTCGCTTTATCACCAATTA
Organism: Collinsella sp.; assembly: GCA_019414425.1. Taxonomy (GTDB): domain Bacteria; phylum Actinomycetota; class Coriobacteriia; order Coriobacteriales; family Coriobacteriaceae; genus Collinsella. The sequence continues at coordinate 899 of DXMB01000079.1, read as the reverse complement.
CCTCGTCCGCGCACTCATAGGCGCACTCGTGGTTTTGGCCGCCTATGCCCTCCTCGACGCCTGGGACTACGCCGGCCTTTCCACGTGGCTTTCCGGCGCCGGATTTGCAGGCAACACCACCCTGGCGGACGCAGCCATCAAGTTGGTCGTCGCAGCGCTTACCCTGGGCGCGGGCTTCCAAGGCGGCGAGGTCACGCCCCTGTTTGGCATCGGTGCGGCACTCGGTGGCTGGATCGGTTGCCTTACCGGGCTTGACCCCAGTTTTCTGGCGGCTCTCGGCATGCTCGGCGTGTTCTGCGCCGGCCTCAACGTGCCCATCACCACCTGCATGATGGCCATCGACCTGTTCCACGGCACGGCCGCCGGGTTCTTTGTCATCGTGGCCTTTATCAGCTACCTAACCGGCGGACACCGCGGCGTATACCCCGCCCAGCGCATCATCTCACCCAAGCGCCGTTCGCTTATTGTGGATGAGGGCGGTACGGTAGCGGATGCTATCGAGCGCCACAACGACCTGATAGAGTAGATGTAATAATCGCCGTGCAGCCACAATCGGGGGCAATTCGACCTGAGCGCGACCGCACTGTCATGTCACACGCCGGGAGTCGCCCCATGCACGCAACTGATTTTGGTCGCACGCTCATCATCGCCAACCCAGCCGCTCAGTCGGGTGCGGCACGCGAAGTTGCCGAGCGCCTGCAACGATTTTTGGACATGACTGCACGCGCATCCCAGTTTGACCTGGTGTTGACCGAGCGTATGGGACACGCCAAGGAGCTGGCCGCGCAGGCTCAGGGCTATCGCACCGTTATCGCACTCGGCGGCGACGGCGTGATTCACGAGGTCGTCAACGGGCTTATGACGCAAGAGCAGGACGCCCGCCCCGCTCTTGCGTCATA
>DXMB01000078.1:0-8791 GCA_019414425.1 Collinsella sp. | reverse complement strand
GGGCCTATTTACTACGTTTAACTCGAGAGGGCCGACCATACCCGCCTTTTCCGAAAACTGGCAAGCCCTCTACCTGCGGTTTTAATTTCATAATCTTTGTCACGGTCGAGGGTGTGGTAGCAAACGTAGTAGATAGGCCCATTTTGTGGCATACGACCCATACAAGCCCAATCTCGAAGGCCAAAAAGAGCCTCTCATCCACGCCTGCGAGCGAAAACCAAATAGAATGAAAGGCAAATGGAAAGCCCGTTTGACGGGGCAAACGCCGGGCCACCTAATGGTTGTCCGGCGTTTGCCCCGATAAAACCTGCCAAAATAAACCTGTCCCTTTTTGGCAGGCTACTCGGCGCTCTTGAGGGCGCCGACCATGTCGATCTTATTGAGGGTGCGATTGGTAGCGAGGTTGACGATGATCGTAAAGCCGAAGGAAAGCGCCACGGCAAGCACGAAGCTCAGCGGCTCGACTTCGACGTCAAAGTACAATGACGGCATCTGCAAGATGTACGTAAAGCTCTCGGCCAGCGCACCACCCAGCGGTACGCCCAGCGCGGCTCCGATCGCCGTAAGAATCAACGTCTCCTTGTTGACGTAGTGATGCACCTCGCCACGGCGGAAGCCCAGCACCTTGATGGTCGCCAGCTCGCGTTCGCGCTCCGAAATATTCGTATTAGACAGCGTAAACACCACCACAAACGACAGGCACGCCGCCATAAAGGTCACAAGCACCACGACCGAGTTGATGATGGTGAAGTTGGCCTCATAATTCTCCCAATGCTCGGACGTACTCGAAATTGTGAGCCAACCGTCACTCTTAAGCTTCTTGCTAAACGCAATCTGGTCAGCCGACGAACCCTTAAGCAGCGCAAAGACGCCGTTAAGGCGTGCACTTCGACCGAACGCGCGCTCATAGGTGCCCTGCGTCATGTAAAGCGTGTTGCCTAGATAGTTGAGCGAGATGTCGCTGACTTTGACCTTGGCAACATTGAGCGACGAATCCTGGACGTGAGCCGTGTCACCCGGCTTGATCCCCAGCACCAGCTGAGAGCTCTTGCTCAAATACACGTCTCCGTCACGCAGGGCGAGCGGTTCTTTGGACTCATCCTCCAGGCGCACGTAATCGCCCAAGTCACCCGTGCGGTCGTCGGGAATCACGATGAGCTGCACGGTCTCGCTCTTGCCGCCAAACGTAAAGGTGACGTTGTCGGTCATAATCGGCAGGGTCGAGGTCACCGTCACGTTGGAATCATTGGCCGTGCTGCGCTCATCCAATGCCGCGCACGTCTGCGAAAAATCATCGGGATTGGCGACCGCCAGCAAATCGTAGCGTGTGATGTGCCCGTACTGCTTGGGCGACAGCGCGACCGACGTATCACGGATGCCCATGCCGCAAATCACAAGCGCCGTGCAGCCGGCGATACCGAAGATGGTCATAAAGGCGCGCTTTTTGTAGCGGAACAGGTTACGTGCTGCCACCTTGTTCAAGAAGCCCATGCGGCGCCAAATAAAGCCGATGCGCTCGAGCAGAATGCGTGAGCCGGCGCGCGGCGCCTTGGGACGCATGAGCGAAGCCGGCGTCTCGGCCATCTCGTGGCGGCAGGCGATAATCGTAGCGCCCACCACGCCCACGGCAAACAGCGCCACCGAAACGATTGAGGACACGATGTCGTACGAAAGCAGCATCTGGGGCAGCGAGTACATATCATCGAACACCGTAAACAGGAACAGCGGCAGGCCCACAAATCCGATGATGTTGCCGAGCACACCGCCAATCAGACACGCCCACAGCGAGTAGTCCACATATTTGGACAGGATACGCCCGCGTGAATAGCCGAGTGCCTTGTACAGGCCAATAAGCGTGCGCTCCTCCTCGACCATGCGCGTGGCGGTGGTGAGGCTGATGAGCACGGCGACGATAAAGAAGATGAACGGGAACACCGTGGCAATGGCCTCAATTGACGAGCTATCGCTCTCCACGCTCGAGTAGCTTGCGATGTTATCGCGGTCCTGGATGTACCAGGTGCATTCGCCCAGGTCAGAGAGCTCGGCGCGGGCATCGGCAAACTGCTGGTCGGCGGCGGCACGGCGCTGGTCCAGGTCGGCTTGCGCCTGCGCACGCTCGTCGCTGCCCTCGGCCATGCGATTGATGTTGTCCTGCTCGATCCCAAAGACCATATTCGCCTGACGCTCAGCCGCGTCCAAGCTCGCCGGTGTGTCGACCGTCAGCTCCTGGGCGCGCGCCTTCTCACGCTCCTCGCGGATCTTCTCGATATTGCCCTTGACCTCATTGATCTTTGCCGAGTAGGCATCCGAATAGGAGTTGAGGCTCTTGGCTCCCTCGACGACCACGTGGACAGCGGAGTAGGAAGAAGATGTCGCGGCATCCTCGCTCACATAGAACTTATAGTCCGCAGCCGAAGCAGCGCGAAAGGCGTTGACTGTCGAGTCGGAGCTCACGTCGGTAGGATCGAGAACCTCGGCCGTGATGGTGTAGTCCCCATCGGCAAACTGGTCCTTGGCGCTTTGGTTCGACGAGCTCGCATCGTTGGCGGCAAAGCTCACCGTATCGCCGATTTTCTTGCCCGAAGCCTTCAAAAAACGTGAGGTCACTGGCACTTCGCCCGAAGTCTCGGGCAGCTCGCCGCGTACTAGCACCGGTTGGTCAATATTCTCTTTGGAGAGGCTCTGTACGACGACACGCTCGCGCGTCGTACCCACGGCGGTATAGGCGGTCTCGGTATAGATGCCCTCGGCCGTCTCGACGCCATCGACCTCTTGGATCGCGGCAAGATCGTCATCGGTCAGACCATAGGTCGACTGCACGTTGATGTCATAGACATTCTGCTGGTCAAAATAGGCGTCGACCGAATCACACAGGTCCTCGCAGCCCGCCTTAAGGCCGCACATCACGCTCACGCCAAGCGCGGTGATCACAACGATAGACAAGAAGCGTTTGAGGCTGCCGCGAATCGTGCGGTAGATGCCACGGCGAAAAACCGTCGGCACCATATCGTTTGAGCTTTGGGCGGTGCGGTAGGTCGTAAAATCCTGCTCGCGCTCCGTGCTCTGCGCGTCGCGGCGCTGGCTGTTTTGGCGGTCCTGGTCCATGGGCGCTACCACTCGATCGTCTCGATAGGCACGGGATTTTGCTGGACCGTCTCGCTCTCCACGCGGCCGCTCTTAAAGCGAATCAGGCGATCGGCCATGGGCGCCAGCGCAGAGTTATGGGTGATGATAATGACCGTAATGCCCTGCTTGCGGCAAGTGTCCTGTAGCAGCTGCAAGATCTGCTTGCCGGTTTTGTAGTCGAGTGCACCCGTAGGCTCGTCGCACAAAAGCAGCTTGGGGTTCTTAGCCAGCGCGCGGGCGATGGATACGCGCTGCTGCTCGCCGCCCGAAAGCTGCGCCGGAAAGTTAGCGAGGCGGTCGCCCAGGCCAACCTGGCGAAGCGTTTGCTCGGCATCGAGCGAATCGGGGCAGATCTGCGCCGCGAGTTCGACGTTCTCAAGCGCCGTCAGGTTAGGGACCAGATTGTAGAACTGAAAGACAAAGCCGACGTCAGCGCGACGGTATTCCACAAGCTGAGCCTCGTTGGCAGAGCTCACGTCACGCCCGTCCACCGTCACGGTGCCAGAAGTTGCCGTGTCCATGCCGCCCAGAATGTTGAGGGCCGTGGTCTTGCCGGCACCCGAAGCACCCAAAATGATGGCGAGCTCGCCGCGCTCGACCGTAAAGCTCGCGCCGTCGAGCGCGTGGATGCGGGCATCGCCCTCGCCGTATGCCTTGATGACGTCTTTGAATTCGATATAGGCCATCGATTAATTCCCATCTGGTCGGATAACTCTTTAGTATTACCCATTTCCCACCTACCAAAAAGGGACAGGTTTATTTTGGCAGGTTTTATATGAGGAAACGAGGGCGCGGGCGGGCGCCAAGACTGTCCCAAGGCAACCATTTGACCCAAACCGCGCCCGCCGCTATGATGCCGCTGCGGAATGATTGTCTCCGTTGGGTGCGTCAGTAAAACTGTCGCGTCGCCCTAAACCGCCTTGTTGCTGATGACTTCTGCTGTTGCGTGATATCCCTTGGGCATCACGCCGCGGCAGGAGTCTTTTTTGTTTTGGAAGAGAAGTGTCGGAAAGCAGCGCATCGAGCAGAATTAAACGCCTGGTCAACACCTATAGTTGCCTCGTGCTTATGGGTGCCGTCGGAATCCCTATCGGCGTTATCGTTGGCGCCATCTGTGCCTTTTTTGGTCGTGTGCTCCTGGCAATTGGCGCCTTCCGTGACGAGCACATCGTACTGCTCCTTCCCTTCCTCGCCCTCATGGGCTTGGCCATCGTATTTGCCTACCGCACCTGGGGCAAAGGCACCGATCGGGGCATGAGCTTAGTATTCGACGTAGGTCACGGACGCGAGGACGCCATCTCCCCGCGTCTGGTGCCGCTCATTATGCTGAGCACGTGGGCCACGCGTCTCTTTGGCGGCAGCGCGGGACGCGAAGGCGTAGCCGTGCAGATCGGCGCAACCGTCTCGCATTGGATCGGCCGACGTCTACCTTTCCGAGAACCCGGCAACACGTTTTTGCTTATCGGCATGGCCGCCGGCTTTGCCGGACTCTTCCGAACGCCCCTCGCCGCCGCGGTCTTTGCGGTCGAGGTGCTGGTCGCCGGACGCATGGAATACCGCGCGTTGTTTCCCGCGCTTACGGCTTCGATTGCCGCAAGCATGACCTCGGGCGCCCTGGGGCTCGAGAAGTTCGAGGTCGCCGTTACCGCCTCGTATGCGCTCGACCTCCCCGGTCTTGGACGGCTGGCGCTGTTGGGTATCGCGTTTGGTATGGTAGGTGGAGCTTTTGCCTGGTGCCTTGCCCATGCTAAGACCCTTGCAGCGCGGCTGCTCCCCAGCCCTTACACACGCGTTGCCGTTATGGGCCTTGCACTGTCAGCGATTCTGTTCGTGCTGTGGCAGGGGCGATACTGCGGTCTTGGCACCAACCTGATATCGGCGGCGCTCGACGGTGACGGCAAGCTCGCCATCACGCCTTGGGACTGGGCGCTCAAATTCACACTCACCATCGCCACGCTTGCCGCGGGTTATCAAGGTGGCGAGGTCACGCCGCTGTTCTCCATCGGAGCCAGCCTGGGTGTCGTACTCGCCGGGATTCTCGGCATGCCCGTCGAGCTCTGCGCCGCGCTGGGATACGCCGCCGTCTTTGGCAGCGCCACCAACACGCTACTCGCGCCGATCCTCATTGGCTGCGAGGTCTTCGGTTTCGGTAATCTGCCGGCGTTCTTCATCGTCTGCGTTGTGGCTTATCTGTTCAACATGGACAAATCGATCTACGCTCTGCAAAAGCGAGCGTAGAAAGATGTCCAAGCAGGTGGTCTCAACCGGAAACGGCATGCCACTCTGAGGCTGTATTCCGGGACACGGTTTCCGCTAGGCCCTCCAAGGGGAAGGCTCATCCCATTCCGAGGCGTCAAACCGGGACACAGTTTCCGCCCACAGCCTCCTCCGTCGACGTTTCCCCAGATAAAACCTGCCAAAATAAACCTGTCCTTTTTTGGCAGGTCTTAGAGGCGGACGGTGAAGGTGATCTGGTTACCGTGGCCGCAGACAGAAGCGCTCCCGCCATGGGCCTCGGCGATGGCGCGCACGACGGACAGCCCCACGCCCGAGCCACCTGTCTTGGAGCTGCGCGACACGTCCGCACGATAGAAGCGGTCGAACAGCCGGTCCAGGTCGCCCTCGGGCAGCTCATCAACAGCATTCGATACGACAAGCTCGGCCGAGCCTTTGCCCGCACCGCGCGAAACGGCACGCAGGCTCAGCTCGATCACGCTGTCCTCGCTTGCGTAGCGTGTGGCGTTGTCCAGAAGCAGCTCAACCACCTGCGCCACCGCCGCAGCATCGGCATGGGCCCGCACGCCGCACGCAATCGACGTCGACAGCCGCTTTCCGCGCGAAACCGCCACCGATTCAAATGGCGTCGCAGCCGTGTCCACGGCCTCCGAAAGATCAATCGTCGCCATAGTAAAGCCGGCCGAACCCTCGTCCATACGCGCCAGGAACACCAGACGCTCCGTGAGCGCCGTCAGCCGCGCGACCTGCTCGTGAATGCTCTGCGTCCACTCGCTCTCGCCGCTCTCGATCTCTTGGACCTCGTTGGCGGCGTCAATCACGGCCAGCGGCGTTTTGATCTCGTGGCTTGCATCGGTAATGAAGCGCTTCTGTTTGCTATAACTCTCGACCATCGGCCGAATCACCGCACCCGAGGCGACCGTTACAATTACCAGCACCGCCAGCCAGCCAATGCAGCTGATTGCCACACTCGCGCTCAAAAACGAATGGAAACTTGCAAGCTCGCGCGAACAGTCCACGAACACATAGGTTGTCTTGTCGCCCTGAACCGTAGCCGTATAACGGTAGTTGCCAGAAAAGCCCGAAGTCCAACCCTTGGAATATAGTCCTGCAGCGATGCGGGCGGCACGCTTGGCACCTACCGCGGCAATGCGGGCCGTGTTGACATCGGTCACCTGCCCGCCGGCAATCGACACCGTAAAGTAGCGCGTGTCGAAGGGAGACTCCGCCGTCATGCCTTCAAAATGCACATCGCGAACGGCCGCCCGGTTACCGGTAGCAACCTTGCCGGCAACCGCATCCTGACCGGGACCGGTCTTAGGCTCGCCCTCCCCATCAATGCCATCCTTGCCTGCCAGGATATAGTCCAGTCGTGCATCGGCCATCTTGCAAACATGCGAATAATTGACAATGTTGATGCCAGCGATGATGAGCGTGAGCACCACGGTCACAGCGCCCATGGCAACGAGGATGAACTTACGACGCAGGCGACGGCCCATTGCACTGGCAGCATCGGCGCGCCCCGGATTACCCGAGCCCACACCCATGCCGAGTTTCGCCGCCATGCGCTTGCACCACGTGCGCACGCTCACGCCCGTTCTCCTTCCTCGACAACCTCGAGCGAATATCCCTGGTTGCGCGACGCGCGGATGGCAACGTTGGCACCAAGCGCCGTCAGCTTTTTGCGCAGGTACGAGATATAAACCCACACCACGTTGGCGCCTTCGGGCGCGTCCTCACCCCAAACCTCGAGCATCAGACGTTCGGTGGGCATGCGCGTGCCGGCGTTGCGCATAAAGAGCTCCATAAGCTGAAACTCACGATTGGCCAGGTGCTCCTCGCCCAAAGGGCCAACGAGTGTACACGATGCCGTGTCGAGGCGCACGTTGCCCACGCTGAGCGTCGTGGCGTCAATTGCCGTGGCGGCACGCGTCATGGCACGAATGCGAGCAAGTAGCTCCTTGGCGGCGAACGGCTTAGTCAGGTAATCGTTGGCGCCGGCGTCCAAGCCCTCGACCTTATCGGACACCTCGCTTTTGGCCGTAAGCATAATGATGGGCAGTCGCTTACCGGCGGCGCGTGTACGCTTGAGCACCTCGATGCCGTCCATCCTGGGCATCATGATGTCCAAAATTGCGGCGTCATAGTCGTTGGCAAGCAGATATTCGAGCGCCGTCAGACCGTCGAGGGCGGTGTCGACCTCGTAGTCGCTATGTTGAAGAATCGCGGTGAGGGCGCGGGAGAGGCCAGGTTCGTCCTCGGCAAGCATCAGCTTCATAGTTGTTCCTTTGGCGCACGGCTATACAGGTTTCGATACTGCCGATGATAGCGCACCGCCAGCTGCCTTAGCGCAGCCCTAGCTGCTCAACCTGCACGTTTTTAAATGCGCAGAATATGGCTTAGCCAAACTTAAGGCGCAGATGCTGAGCACTTGGACGCATGCCGACCGCGAAAGGACGGCGACTCGTTCTTTCAGGGCGTCTTGGCTATGCAAAGTGCCCGAGCGCTATTCCTCGTACGCGCCCTCAAGCCGCAGTAGCCACTCCTTACGGTCGAGGCCGCCGGCATATCCGTTGAGCGAACCATCGGCGGCAACCACGCGATGGCACGGCACAATAATCGAAACAGGGTTGCGAGCGACCGCAGCCCCCACCGCACGAGGAGACACAACGGGGTCCTCGTTTCCCGGTACACGATGTCGAGCCGCAACACGCTGGGCGATCTCGCCATACGTAGCGACCTCGCCACGCGGAATAGAAAGCAGCTCGTACCAGACTTCACGCTGAAACGCCGTGCCAATCAAATGCAACGGCGGCGTATACCGAGGCTCCTGCCCCGCAAAATAAGCATTCAGCCAAGCCCAAGAACGCTCAAGCACCGAAGAGGCCACACCATTTGCCGGACTCACCGACGACATGCCACCGGTACCGGAAACCGCGTCGGCGCCTTCAACATGTTCGGAGTCTTCCCGGAGAAGCGTGGAACCAAAGTGCTCCTGCCCCTCAAACCAAAGCCCCGTCAGACCGCGGCCATCAGCGGCAAGCAAGATTTCGCCCAAAGGCGAAGCAAATGTCGTCGTGACCACCAGCGGCTCCTTTCAAAACTCCGCAACATAATACCGCGAATTGTGCAGACAACCCCAATCGACCCCAAAGTCACCCAAGGCAGCAGGCGCGACAGCGCCCCAGCTGCCGCACGACCCCAAAGTCCCCGCAGGCAGCAGGCGCAACGCGCCGCAGCTGCCGGCCGCGCTCCGCAGCCCCCCCCCAAGGCAGCAGGCGCAAAGCGCCGAGGCCGTCGCCGGGACCAGGGCCCGCAACAACCACGTGCCCCCACATCAGCCCAGCGGCCCCAACCAACAACGGCCCCATCGTGGGCAGCTCGCAGCAACGTCACCGCAGGCGGGGGCCGGGCTTGGTTTTCAGAACAC
>DXMB01000077.1:0-9010 GCA_019414425.1 Collinsella sp. | reverse complement strand
GGCCGGCCCACACCGACTTCGCCGAGGGGCTCAAGCAGACGATCGACTGGTACGTGGAGAACGAGTCCTGGTGGCGCCCGGCCAAGGAGGCCACCGAGGCCCGCTACCGGGCACAGGGCCAGTAGGCCGAACCCCGACGGACCGCACCGCGGGGCGCCCGCGCGGGGCCGCAGGGCATGGGGATGATCCTGCGGCCCCGCGCGGGCGCCCCCGGTTAACCAACCTCTCCGATAGGAGCTTTTCCAACATGGCAGACATCGCATTCGAGAAGGACCTGAAGGTCGCCGAGACCGGCATCGGGGGCCTGATGGTCGTCGACCTCGCCGTCCACGGCGACTCGCGCGGCTGGTTCAAGGAGAACTGGCAGCGCGCCAAGATGTGCGCCCTGGGCATCCCCGACCTCCGCGTCGTCCAGAACAACGTCTCCTACAACGAGAAGAGGGGCGTCACCCGCGGCATCCACGCCGAGCCCTGGGACAAGTTCATCTCCGTCGCCCGCGGCTCGGTCTTCGGCGCCTGGGTGGACCTGCGCGAGGGCAGCGAGACCTTCGGCAAGGTGTTCACGACCGTTCTGGACCCCTCCAAGGCCATCTACGTCCCGCGCGGCGTGGGCAACTCCTTCCAGGCCCTGGAGGACGGCACCGCCTACACCTACCTGGTGGACGCCCACTGGTCGCTGGAGCTCAAGAAGACCTACACCTTCGTGAACCTCGCCGACCCGGAGCTCGCCATCGAGTGGCCGATCCCGCTGGACCAGGCCACCGTCTCCGAGGCCGACCTCAACCACCCGATGCTCAAGGACGTCGTCCCCATGGCGCCGAAGCGCACCCTCGTCACCGGCTGCAACGGCCAGCTGGGACATGCGGTGCGCAGGCTGGCCGAGGAGCGCGGCGTGGCGAAGGACTTCGACTTCTGCGACATCGACACCTTCGACATGTCCGACCCGGATGCCTACGCACAGTATGACTGGTCGCTCTACGGCACCGTGATCAACTGCGGCGCCTACACTGCCGTGGATAAAGCGGAGACCCCCGAGGGCCGCGTGGCCGCCTGGAAGGCCAACGCGACCGGCCCGGCCCTCCTCGCCCGCACCTGCGCCGAGCACGGGATCACCCTGGTCCACGTGTCCAGCGACTACGTCTTCGACGGCGCCGCCGAGGTGCATGACGAGGACGAGCCCTTCAGCCCGCTTTCCGTCTACGGCCAGACCAAGGCCGCCGGCGACATCGCCGTGGCCGGGTGCCCGCGCCACTACATCATGCGCAGCTCCTGGGTCATCGGCGAGGGGCACAACTTCGTCAAGACCATGAAGGGCCTCTCCGACCGCGTCGCCGACCCGGAGGACGGCCTTGCGCAGGTCACCGTCGTGGACGACCAGCTGGGACGCCTGACCTTCACGCGCGACATGGCCGAGGCCATCTTCCACGTGCTGGGGACGAACGCCCCCTACGGCACCTACGACTGCACCGGCTCGGGTGCGGTCAGGTCATGGGCGGACGTCGCCCGTTCCGTCTTCGATGCCGCCAACGGCAACGGCGAGAGGGTCGTGCCGGTCAGCACCGCCGACTACTACGCCAGCGCCGAGGGCCCCATCGCCCCGCGCCCGGTCCACTCCGCGCTCGACCTGTCCAGGCTCGAGTCGGTCGGCTTCCACATGCCCGACTGGGAGGAGGAGCTGGGGGAGTACCTCAAGACACTCTAGTCTCTATTTAATTTGCGAGAGTAAAAGCCGCCGCTTGTTAACGGCGGCTTTTCTTATGTGTGGTGTATAACCTCGCTATAACAAGGGCAACGGCGGTCGCCAAACTCACTGCAAGCCCCGCAAATGCTCCCGGGGTCCTATAGCTCATCACGATCTTATTCGCGCCTTTCTGCACGCTCAGACATGATAAGCCCTTATCGGCGGCGGGCGTCAGCTCTGCGGCGGCTCCGTTAATTGTTGCCGTCCAGCCTTCATCATACGGAACGCTCAACAGCAAGTTACCGTCATCCTCGGCGGTATACTCGCCTTCGATCTTGCCGTCTTCAAAAACTGTCGGAACAAACTCGTTTGTCTTAAGCTTGTCGATGATCTGCTCAAATACTCCTAGATTGAGTGCGTAAAAGACCGGCTGATTGTCTTGGGGCATGTTGGTATAGCCCTCTGCGACTCCGATTGACACCGTATGCTGACTTGCGGAATCCGATGCGCCTGCAATTTGACGGATATTATTGTCGAATCTCCAGGCTTCGTTTTCGATCGTTCGCTGGTCGATGGTAAGTGCGACGGGCCAATAGCTGCCGGCGGTTGCATCTTTGTTGATGTAGAGATACCCGAGGAAACCCGGTGGCACGGTGACGTTCCATTGCTTTAAGTTCTCGTCGTCCTTCGTGTTCGTGGTCTCGATTTTGGTATAGAGCTTTACCTCATGGCCCAGGATTTCGCTGTAGAGTTCGTTCTGCTTTTCGAAGGGGTTCTCGCCCTTTAACGCGCAGTTTTGAATGTCATTGGATGCCGCAATACCAAGACTGAGCGCGAAGGGGTTCTTGTACACTGATTTTGCTGCGCCGGCTAGCTCTGGCATTGTCGTGTATCCCACGGGCGCTTGTTCCGTTATGGCGTACTTGACTCCCAGCAGAGCATCGACGGCAAGAATGGGCTCGGCATAGCGGGTCGAAAACTCGCCGACACTGCTGTATCCAAGGGAGTTGAGCAGTGCGATGGCCTGTGGGTTGTTGGCGGACGAATACGAAGACAGTTGGTTGTACCCAAGCGCCAGGCCTTCGTTGAGGGCGGCGCCATCGACACGCGTGGTCGTACGGTCAATGCGATAGAAAGATGCCGAATCCTGGTCTTTAATGGCCTTGATCGTGTTGGTTGCGGTGGCCACATAGGTGCAGTTGGCGTCCTCGGAATAGCCTACGTACAGCTGATCCCACATGACATGGGCGTTGGCAAACAACTCAATGGTGGTGAGTGCCAGGAGGGGTATTATGACGACGGGGCGATAGGCTAGGCGCAATTTGGGCTGGTTTTTGAGCGCCTGTAGCGAATAGCCTGCGGCCCACATCGTAAAGAAGCTCAGCAAAAAGGCAGTGCGCGAATAGAACCCATTGGGAACGCGCATGCCGCACCAGATGTACTCGAGCGGGCTCAAAACGGAGCTGGCGACCAGGATTATCGTGACGACGAGTGTTGCAATGCGCGTCTTGATTGAAACCGTGCGGTTAACCAGTAGGCTCACCGCGAGCAGCATCATGATGATGCCGCAATAGAACTGCGGTGTGCTTTCGTTGTTTACCCACATGCAGGGAAGAAAGCTCCTGATGAGCGACTTGAGGCTGGTTTTAAGTAGGGGGCTGAGTGCCAGAACGGGTCCGCCCTTGGACATGGCAAGGATGGTCGGCAAAAAGGTCCAGGCGGACAGAAGCAATCCAAGCGCGATAGCCCCGGCGAACCGCAGGGCCCGATCGAGCATGAGCTTCCAGCTAAATCCTTTTTCTGCAACATAATCGACAAATTCGACCAATACGAAGATGCAGAGGAACAGGATGCTGATGTAGGCCGTATACCAGCAGAACATGACATTGAGCGCCGTTGCGATGACGAGTCGGATCATACGCTGCTTGCGAATGAGCTCGTGGCATCCGTAGGCGCAGATGGGCAGCAGGATGAGGCAATCGATCCAGAGTGGGTTGCGCAGGTTGCTGATGGTCCAGCTGCAAAACGTGAACGAGAGGGAAAGCAGGGATGCTGCGGGCTTGGACAGGTTAAAGCGCTTTTGCACATACCAAGCGCTGCTGATGTGGATGCAGCCCAGTTTGAGCGCGGTTATGGCAAATACGAAGAGCGTCAGCTTGTCTGCGGGAAACAGCACGCAGAGCAGGTTGAAGGGGCTGGCGAGGTAGTAGCTATAGAGCCCCCATGTGTTCATGCCGAGTCCCTGCGAGAAGGAATAACGAAGGTTTGCCTCGCCTAAAAGGACGCGGCGAAACCACGCAAAGAAGTCGATGTATTGGTATTTGAGATCGTTGGTGAGAAACGAGTTGTCGCCAAAGGGGTAGACATGCCCCGCCGCTGCAAGTGCGACAAAGAGTGCGACGGAAAACGTGAAGCAGGCGGCGTAGAACGCCACATTCTTGAGCATGCTGTTATTGGGCCGTGTCATCAGATTCCTCGTTGGACTCTCGGATGATATAGATGGGGCGGCGTTTGGCCTCCAAGTAGGCTTTTGCCAAGTACTCACCGATGATTCCTAAGCACAGAAGCTGCATGCCGCCAAACAGCGTTATGAGGCAGGCGAGGGACGGCCATCCGCCGACGGGGTCACCCCAAACAAGCGTTTTGACTAGGATGACGATAAATCCCAGGATGGCGATGAGACAGAAAACGATACCCGTGAGGGCGGCGAGGGAGAGCGGCGCCGTGGAAAACGCGACGATGCCGTCGATGGAATAGGGGAGCAGCGACCAAAAGCTCCACTTGGTCTCACCGGCCACGCGGTTGACGTTTACGTAGGGGAGCCATTTGGTCTTGAAGCCGACCCAGCCGTAAATGCCCTTGGAGAATCGGTTGTATTCGCCCATGGAGATGATGGCGTTGACCATAGGTCGCTTCATGAGCCTAAAATCGCGTGCTCCGTCGACGATGTCGGCCTTGGAAATGCGGTTGATGATCTTGTAGAACATGCGGGCACAGAACGACCTGATGGGAGGCTCGCCTTCGCGGGTGGTCCTGCGTGTGGCGACGTTATCGTAGTTTTCGGTCTGCAAGATCTCGTACATCTGCGGCAGGAGCGAGGGCGGGTCCTGCATGTCGGCATCCATGGTGGCGACATAGTCGCCCTTTGCGTGCTGGAGTCCGGCGAATAGTGCCGCCTCCTTGCCAAAGTTCCGCGAGAAAGAGTGCCAGTGGATGGCGTATGGATGCGCCGCCGCGGCTTCTGCTTTCATGACGGCAAGTGTTTTGTCTGCCGAACCATCGTCGATGAGGACGGCCTCAAAGAAGATGCCGGGGTCTTGCTGGGTCATGATGCGAACGACGCCATCGAGCTCTTTGAGAAAGATCGGAAGCGATTCCTGCTCGTTGTAACATGGCACGACGATGGAAATGAGTGGCATGGTGGTTTACCTCTCGCTTTTATTTGCGCTGGAGGGAATGCTGCGGCCATATGTGTTATACACGTTGACCTCCCACTGTTTACGCTCAACCTTTGCAACGGAATCAAGGATAAGCCCCGTCGCGAGACTCAGGCCACAAAGGAACATGAAAGATGCGGCGAGCATTGCGGTGGGGAAGCGGGGGACGAGACCGGTCTGGAAATATTCGACGACGATGGGGATGCCCAGGGCGAGGCCGATAATCGCAAACAGAAGCGCGGCCAGGCTGAAGAATTTGAGCGGACGGTAGTCCTTGAACAGCGTACCGATCATCGCGACGACTTTAATGCCGTCGCTCACGGTATTGAGCTTGGACTCGGAGCCTTCCGGACGGTCGCGGTACTCGATGGGCACATCTTTGATGCGCCAGCGGTGGTCGACGGCGTGGATCGAGAGCTCGGTTTCGATCTGGAAGCCCTCGGAAAGCACGGGGAAGGTTTTGACGAACGGGCGGCTCATGGCGCGGTAGCCGGTCATGACATCATCGAAGCTGAAGCCATAGATCCATTTAATCATGGCGCGAACTAGGTTGTTGCCAAAGCCGTGGAAGGCACGCTTGTTCTCCTCGGCGTAGGTGCCGTTGGAAAGGCGGTCGCCTACGGTCATGTCGGCCGTGCCGTTAAGGATGGGCTCGCAGAGGGCTTTGGCAGCCTCGGCGGGATAGGTGTCGTCGCCGTCGACCATCAGGTAGCAATCGGCGTCGATATCGCGAAACATCTGGCGGCACACGTTGCCCTTTCCCTGACGCGGCTCAAAGCGGACCGTGGCGCCGTGCTCGGTAGCGATGCGGGAAGTATCGTCCGACGAGTTGTTGTCATAGACATAGACCGTCGCTTGCGGTAGCTCGCGATGAAAGTCGTCGATGACCTTTCCGATGGTGACTGCCTCGTTGTAACAGGGGATAATAACGGCAATCGTTTGCTCGGCCATGAAGGTTCCTTTGGTCGCGTACAATCGAATCGTTTGTTTCGTGGTTAGGATGGGCGCATTGATTCGAGAGTTCAGGTTATTAGATGTGACACGTGCTGTTTTGCTGTTTGCAGCAAGCATCGCTACGGTGACGTATTGTAGTGGTTCCTTCGACCTGTTTCCATCTGTCTTGGCATGTGTTGCGATAATCGCATCATTGGTTAATTTCAATAAGTTTGCGTGCAGGGATTTTGCATTTCCGTCGGTTTTTGGTAGAGCTTGCTGCTTAGTGATTTCCCTTGTATTTTCGTTTGTTCTTGTGCTGGGAGCGCATATTCGTGTGACTGAACCGGTGATTGCCGGCGGGATTTACGAGAACTATATTGAGCCATATTCCGCGATTGATTCTGTTGCTTTTTGGGTGATGTCGGCGCTGGTCTTTTGGGTCTTGTCGGTGCTTGTTCAGCTGTCTTGTCGTTGCCGCTGCTGTGTTTTCTGCAATGACTCGCTGCGGACTAATGATGGTGACTCGTCCATTCGACTCCTATCTGTTGCGGTCCGTGCTCTAGTGATATTTCTTTTGTATCTCCCGTTCTTCCTGAGGTATTGTCCCGGCCTGTTTTTTGGGGATACCTTCTCGTCGTTCGCTCAGATTATGGGGTGGAACCCATTGAGCAACCATCATCCGGTTGCATTCACCATGATGATGGCTGCTTGTATCAAAATTGCAGGCCTCATGGGGATGAGCCCTTCGGTGGGCGTTGCCTTGCTAACGGTGCTTCAGATGGCCTGTGTTGCCAGCACGTTTGGCTATCTTTCAATTTGGGTGACTTCCCGCTTGGGGGTCTCCTCTCGCTGGTCTTGGCTGCTCGTAGTCTATTTTGGCTTGTCACGGTATCGCGCTCTTTATTCTGTGGCGCTTTGGAAAGACCCGTTGTTTTCCTGCTGTCTTGTCTTGATGGTGACCATGCTTGCCGATGCCGTCACGGGAAAGGATTCCCGGTCGAGCGCGTTGCGTTTGCTCGTTTTTGGTGCCCTAGCGTTGGGCGTTATGCTTCTACGGAATAACGGTTTGTATATTTGCGCTGCGCTATTCGTGGTGCTTGCGATAGCTGTAGCTTTGGACCGACTCGGCTGCATTGCCCCGATGAAGTCTGCCTCTCGTTTGGCCGTATCTCTTGGATTTGCGCTTGTCACATGCTTGGTTATTACGGGGCCCGTGTACTCGGCTATGGGCGTTGTTCCATCGGAGGATGTTGAGTCAGTGGGTATTCCGCTTGCTCAGATGGCTCGCGTTGCCGCGCTCGATGGCGATATGTCCGAGTCCGACCGTTCTTATATGAACGAGCTGCTTCCGCTTGATCGTTACAAAGAGGTTTACCACCCCAGTATTATCGATCCGCTTAAATGGAACGATGACTTTAATTCGGACCATTTAAAGGATGGATTCTGGGCTCATTGGGCCTCGATGCTTTCGCGTAACCCATCGATATACTTTGAGGCGTGGGAGCTGCAGACGTTTGGTTTTTGGGCCCCAAACGTAATGGGTGCCGACGGCCTTCCCGATAACTTTCTCATGGGTGTTCCGTATAACCTTGTGGCCGACGCAAAGGCTTCTACGGGAGTTACATTTCGCAACTTGCTTGTGCCCCTCGGCGATGATGTTGATGTGGCGATTGGACTGAGCGCTTGGTCTATTTCTGGCGCCGTTGTCTTTTGGTTGCTCATGTTTTCGGCAGCACTGTTGGTGTCATGTGGTCGCGCAAGACTTGTTTTGCCGCTTTTGCCCTTTTTGTTGTTGTACGGAACGCTCTTTATTGCCAGTCCTATTTGGTATTGGCCTCGTTATATCGTGGCTGCTCAATTTGGTCTCCCTGTTGTGATTGTGGTGGTCGCTCGCGGCATGCTGTCTGATGGAAGACGTTCCGAAAACGATGTTGTGGGATAGTTTTCCAGTTTCGCAACGCCGCCTTATGGCGTTGAGGGCGGGTCTATACTGTTCGTTTGTCAACGATTACGAGTAAAGGAGTTGCATCCGTGTCGGATCAGACAAAGCAACAAGAAACTCGCAGTCTGCCTGCGACGTTTGCTAAGAATGAATTTGAGAAGGATGCGTTTATCCTTCGCCAGCTGGTTACCAAGGATTTTAAGATCAAGTATCGCCGTAGCGTTCTGGGCGTCGCATGGTCGGTGCTCAATCCGTTGCTGATGATGATTGTCATGGCCATCGTGTTCTCGACGATTTTTGGCCAGGGCCGCAATGGCTCAATGACGCCCGAGATGTACCCGCTGTACTTGATCGTGGGTAACGTTACCTTTGCCGTCATGTCCGAGTCTACGAACCAGGCCCTGACGTCGATCGTTGGCGCTGCCCCTCTGCTCAAGAAGGTTAAGGTGCACCGCTGGGTCTTCCCGGTGCAGAAGGTGCTCTTCTCGCTGGTCAACTTTGCCTTCTCGCTGGTCGCCGTCGCCATCGTCATGCTGTGGTTCCGCGTTATGCCTTCTTGGCACCTCATTCTGCTTCCTGTTTGCCTGCTTTTGCTTATGGGATTTTGCATGGGTCTGGGCATGATGCTCTCGGCCCTAACGGTCTTTTTCCGCGACGTTATGCATCTGTGGACTGTTGTTATCACGGCTTGGACCTATATCACGCCCATCTTCTGGACTACCGACTTTATCGTTCAGATGCCTCATCTTGTTCGTATTTTGGTTTACGCGAACCCAATGTACAACTATCTGCAGTTTATGCGTGATATCTTCCTGTTCCAGACTACGCCCTCGCTTATGACGTTTGGTATGTGCGTCGCTTGGGCGGTCCTTGCGCTTCTTATTGGCTACACCGTGTTCCATAAGTCCGAGCGTAAATTTATCCTCTACATCTAAGGAGTGCTGTGATGACTGAATCTATTGTTGATTACAGCGAGCAGCCTCTGGCTGTCGAGGTCGACGACGTCACCATGAT
>DXMB01000076.1:0-9168 GCA_019414425.1 Collinsella sp. | reverse complement strand
GCACTAAAGAGCACCTTGTCGGTGGCCTCGTAAGAGAACAGCACCTCGGGCCAGTGAACGTTGGGGGCGCCGACAAACGTCAGGCTGTGGCCGCCCAGGTCGAGCACGTCGCCCTCTTTGACGACCATCTTGCGCTCGGGATAATCGGTGCCAAAGTAGTTGACCATCATGCGGAAGGCGCCCATGCTGGCCACAATCTGTGCCTGGGGATAGCGCTCCATAAAGGCGGCGATGCCGGCGGAGTGATCGGGCTCCATGTGATGGATGACCAGGTAGTCGGGCGTGCGGCCGTCGAGCACGGCCTCGAGGTTGCCGAGCCACTCGTCGACAAAACCGCCATCGACCGAATCGGCGACAGCGATCTTCTCGCCCAAGATAACGTAGCTGTTGTATGCCATACCGTTCTCGGACACATCGTACTGGCCCTCGAACAGGTCAATGTCGTGATCGTCAACGCCAATGTAGCGGATATCCTTGGTGATCTCCATCAGGCAAAGCCTCCTAGATAGACAAATGAACCCGTCTATCATAGCACTCGCCCGCATCCCAACAGCTATCTGCCGGCATCCTTACCGATTGTTATTGAAATGCGATAAATCGCCGTTTACCAGCACAAACTATGAGCGCGGTATCGCCGTGCTATGTCGAATGATGAGCTGGCCGGGAATACGAATGGCAACGGTTTTGCCCACCGTACCCGCCTCGGGAACCGCATGCTCAAACACCTCGCGTCCGCGCTGATGCAGATCGAATCGCACGGTCGTGAGCTCGTTGTGCGCGACAAAGTCGTCGAGCGAATCGTCGACGCCCACCACGCTCACGTCCTCGGGCACGCGCAAACCGCTATCACGCAGCGCGGCAATCGCGCCATTTGCCATCTGATCGTTTGCCGCATAGATCGCCGTCATGGTGCGGTCGTGCTCGGCCAGGTACCTGCCGGCTTCGTAACCGCTGTTGGCAGACCAGTCGCCTTCGAGCGGCTCTGCCGGCTCGATGTGTTTACGCTCGAGTGCATCTTGCCAACCGGCGCGACGAAATTGCTCGTCGACTGAGAACGACGGGCCGCCAATATAGCGAATCTGCTCGTGCCCCAGCTCAAACAGGTGATCCATAAGCAATAGCGAGCAGCCGTAATGATCAGAGTCAACTGTGGTCACGCGCGGATGCGCGTACATGGTAACGATGACCGTGCCAATGCCCGGCAGTGGATCAAACGTCTCAAAATCGGGCGCCATGCGACTCATGCCGATGATGATGCCGTCCACGGGCAGCGCGGCCATACGACGCGTTGCCTCGGCAAGCGAGAATTCCTCGGTCTTGGACATCTCGACCAGCGTGATGGCGCAATTATGCTCGCGAGCTGCGCTGGCGATGCCGTCGATCATTGAGAGGTTCCCAAACTTGGTGACATCGTTGACGCACAGGCCGACCGAATGGTAACGGCCGTCGCGCAGCGAGCGACCGGCATAACTCGGACGGAAGCCGAGCTCCTGCATGGCGGCTTGCACGCGCTGGCGCGTCTGCTCGTTGACGTTAGGGAGGCCGTTGGCAACGCGCGAAACCGTCTGCTGCGAAACGCCAGCAGCGCGGGCGACGTCGGCCATGGAGACCGGACGCGTACCTGTATCGTTGGACGGGCGCCTTACCACAGGATCACCTTCACCCTCGCGAGATCTGAATAGCGTGCATGCCGGCCCGGGCAGAAATACGCCCCGCGCCGAGGCCCGCTATCGTCGGACGCATGTTAACGTACTCTACTTTTTCTATCTGCATCTTTTCTGCTTTATAAGTCCATACGGCAGTACCGTTCACGGCTGTATTTCTACCGATTACCAGATTCTCAAAAAGTGACAAGCGATGTGTTATGAGTACGTTAACATAGCCCGTAACGTGCGGTATCGTGAACACCTGGTTCATGCCGCTTCAAGTTGTTAACGTACTCATAACGACGCAAAACTCACCCGTGCGCGCCAAGGAAAGGACTCCCATGACCACCCCCGACGAAAAGACATTCGCCACGCTCACCAAGCTGTTTGAGGAGGAGTTTGGCCCCATCGGCGATCGCCAGGTGCTCTATGTGCACGCGCCCGGCCGTTCCGAGATCAGCGGCAACCACACCGACCACGAGGGTGGCCACGTTATCGCCGGCTCGCTCGATGTCGCCGTCGATGGCATCGCCGTGGCAACCGATTCCAACAAGGTCCGCGTTGCCGACGAGGGCTATCCCAC
Source organism: Collinsella sp. (assembly GCA_019414425.1). GTDB lineage: Bacteria > Actinomycetota > Coriobacteriia > Coriobacteriales > Coriobacteriaceae > Collinsella. The sequence continues at coordinate 6,939 of DXMB01000076.1, read as the reverse complement.
GTTTGAGATTGCGCTCGACACGCTAGACGTTCAGGAGTCCGAGAAGGGCACGTCCGCGAGCCTCGTCCGCGGCATGGCCCACGAAATCGCTGCTCTGGGTGTTGAGCCCCAGGGCTTCGACTTCGCCTTCACCTGCTCCGTTCCCTCGGGCGGCGGCCTTTCCAGCTCCGCTGCCGTCGAGGCCGCATACGGTCGTGCCATGGAAACCCTCTGGGGCGCGCCCGCCATTGAGCCCGTCGCGCTTGCGCAGATGAGCCAGCGCACCGAGAACAACTACTACGGCAAGCCCTGCGGTCTGATGGACCAGGCCGCTGTGTGCCTGGGCGGCCTCGCCTACATGGACTTTGAGGATCAGGCTCAGCCTAAGACCCAGAAGCTCGAGCTCAACTTTGAGGATCACGGCTACGCGCTCGTGCTCGTTAAGGTCGGCGCCGACCACGTGGCCGCCACCGATGACTACGCCGCCGTTCCACGCGAAATGCAAGACGTCGCCGCCGAGTTTGGCAAGGCACGCCTGTGCGAGGTAAACGTTGCCGATTTTGACGCCAAGCTCCCCGAGCTGCGCGCCAAGCTGGGCGACCGTGCCTGCCTGCGCGCCGTTCACTACTGGTACGAGAACGGCCTGGTCGATAAGCGCTGGGCTGCCCTGAACGCCGGCGACATCGACCAGTTCCTGGTCCTGACACGCAAGTCCGGCGCCAGCTCTGCCATGTACCTGCAGAATGTCGTTGCTAAGCTGGGCTCCGAGCAGCCCTCGATGTATGCCCTGGCACTGGCCGAGCACGTGCTCGACGGCCGAGGCGCCGTCCGTATCCACGGTGGCGGCTTTGGTGGCACCATCCAGGCCTTCGTGCCGCTCGACCTGGTCGACACCTTCATCGCCAAGATGAACGGCTGGCTGGGCGAGGGCTCTGCCCGCCACTACGCAATTTCTGACAAGGGGGCCTACGCGGCATGGCTGTAATGACTGACGTGCGCGAGGCCGCGCAGAACCTGATCGAGTACGCCATCCACCGATCGATGATCGGCCAGGACGATCGCATCTGGGCGTATAACACCATTCTCGAGTGCATCGGTGCTACGGGCCCGGCGCTCGACATGGCCTGGGCGCTCCAGGTCGAGAAACTCTCGCTCTTGCACCCCGATACCCTGCCCAACTTTGACCTTGAAGGCACACTTGCCGCGCTTGCCGAGGCGGCTGTTGCCAACGGCGCCGCCGAGGACACGGCATCGGGCCGCGACCGCATCGCCATGCGCATCATGGGCGCGCTCATGCCGCGCCCGTCTGCCGTGATTGACGAGTTTACCGGCCGCATGGGCGTCAACGAGCCCCGCGCCGCGACCGACTGGTTCTACGGCCTGTGCTGCGACGCCGGCTACGTGCGCCGTGCCGCCATCGCGCGCAACATCAAATGGAGCACCCCCACCAACTGGGGCGATCTTGAAATCACCATCAACCTGTCCAAACCCGAGAAGGACCCGCGCGATATCGCCGCGGCAGGTGCAGCCAAGAACATGGGCGAGAAGTATCCCGCCTGCCAGCTCTGCATCGAGAACGAGGGTTACCCCGGACGCTCCGCCGCGGCTGACGGCGGCGCTCATCCCGCCCGCCAGAATCTGCGCGTTATCCCCATCCAGCTCGACGGCGAGCGTTGGGGCTTCCAGTACAGCCCGTACGCGTACTTTAACGAGCACTGCATTGCCATGAGCTCCGAGCATCGTCCGATGCACGTCGACCGCAAGGGGCTGACCTGCCTGCTCGATTTTGTGGACCTGTTCCCGCACTACTTTATCGGCTCCAACGCCGACCTGCCCATCGTGGGCGGCTCGATTCTGTCGCACGACCACTTCCAGGGCGGCGCGCACGAGTTCCCCATGATGCATGCCACCGAAGTCTCGCAGTTTAGCGTGCCCGGCTTTGACCAGGTCAGCGGTACCGTGTTGCAGTGGCCGCTTTCGGTGCTGCGACTGCGCTCGCACGACCGCGCCCAGTTGCTCGACGCTGCCGAGAAGATTATCCTCGCCTGGCGCGAGTGGACCGATGAGTCTGTGGGCGTTATCGCGCACACGGCCGACGGCGTAGCGCACAACACCGTGACGCCCGTCATCCGCCGCGTCGACTTCCGCGGCAATGCCGGTGGCGAGATTTACGAGGCCTACCTGGCACTTCGCTGCAACATCACGACCGACGAGCATCCGCTGGGCGTTTTCCACCCGCATGCCGAGTATCACCATATTAAAAAGGAGAACATCGGCCTGATCGAGGTCATGGGCTTGGCCATTTTGCCGCCGCGCCTGGTTCCCGAGCTCGGCGCTGTCCGTGAGCACCTGTTGGCGGCCAAGACCGATGCCAGCTACGACCTTGCCGGTGCGCTCGAGGGCGACGACCTTTGCCGCAGCCACGCCGCATGGGCCGAGGACGTCTTTGCCCGCCGCGCCGACGAGCTTACGGCGGACAACGCCATCGACATCCTGCACGAGGAGGTCGGCGTGGTGTTTGGCCACGTGCTCGACAACGCCGGCGTCTTTAAGTGGGACGAAGCCGGCCGCGCCGCCCAACAGCGCTTTATCGACTCACTGTAATGATCCCTTGGGGACGGAGGAAAACGGATCACTTCGTCTTCAAGACAACGGCGCCCGCCGGCAACATCGCCGGCGGGCGCCGTTTTTTGAGTGTAGTCATTGGGGTCATTCTTAAGGGGCGTTCTTAAACGACTAGTCATTAAAGAGCGTCCCCAATGACTACTTGCGACCAAGGCAACGCCGGTGTCTTGGCAACGACAGCGAAAACGCCCCTAAGCGAGCAAGGTGACGTGAAAGAGGAGGGCATTGACCTTTTGGTCATGCCCGACGATTGAACGTCAGATTGCCGCTTAGGGGCGTTTGCAGCGTCGCGCCGTTACGCGGTTTGGTAAAACCGCGTAACCCTACAGTTCAGTCACGACAACGCTGTTGTAGATCTCGTCCCAGCGGTCCATGACCAGGTGGCCAGTCTTGGGATCCATGGCGTTGAGCTTGCCGCAGGTATTGGCGGTCTTGAGCACCGTGATGTCGTCGGCACCAGCAGCAATGGCATGCGCAAAGCCGGCGATGGTCGAGTCGCCGGAACCCGTCGCGTTCACTGCCGCAATCGCGGGCGTCTTGGCGCGGAACGCGCGACCCTCATGGAAGCCCACCGAGCCGGCAGTGCCCATCGAAACGACAACCCAAGGGATACCGGCAAAGCGGCCATCGGCGGCAAGCGCCTCACGCAAGGCATCGATATCATCGGTCGTAAAGGACGTACCTAGCAGGCCATTAATCTCGGTCAGGTTGGGCTTTACGAGCTCAGGCTTAGCGTCGGACTCCAGCGCGGCCTCCAGCGATGCACCCGAGGTGTCGAGCAGCACCTTAGCGCCCGCCTCCTCGGCGATCTTGACGAGCTCGGCATAGTAGCCGGCATCGACGCCACGCGGCAGCGAGCCCGAAAGCGTCACAACGTCCGCCTTCGCTGCAAGCTCGGCGAACTTGGCCGTAAAGGCCTCGAGCTCGGCCGGGGCGATCTGCGGGCCGCTCTCCAGCAGCTCGGTCTGATTACCCTCGTGCAGAATATTCAGGCAAATGCGCGTCTCACCGGCGATGGGCACAAAGTCATTCTTGACGCCATCGGCATCCATGAGCTCGGCCATATAGGCACCCATGTGGCCGCCAAGCAGGCCGGTCGCGAGCACGTCGTCACCCAGCTGCAACAGCACACGGCTCACGTTGAGGCCCTTGCCACCAGCGGTCTTTTCGGGCATCACGCGGTTAACATCGTCGATGATCAGCTTGTCGAGCTGATAGCGCGTATCAATCGACGGGTTCATGGTAACGGTCAGAATCATGTTGGACTCCTGTTTAGAAAACCGGCCCGCGCCCCTCACAGAAACGCGAGCCGTCAATTAAAAAGCTGCAGAATGCCGGGTACCGCCAAAACGACGCACACGAGCTCAGCAAGCAAAAGTTTTATCAGAGTAGCTCGCCCGCCAGATGGCTTCGCAGCGTCGACTGGTCTGGCGTTCGGTAGAACGCCGGAACCTCCTTAGTCGTGGTATTCGCCGCGGTCCCACTTCTCCAGGAACTCGTCAAAGAAGTGCGGGTCGGCCTGAGCCTCGGCGTCGGCCTTATTGCAGGCATCGATCTTGGCGATCAAGGCATCGTGCTCGGGAGTCTTGTCGTAGGGCTCCTCCAGGAAGGCAAGCATGATGTCGGCCATCAGGAACTCGCCGGTGATCTTGCCGCCAAAGCCCACGATGTTGGCGTTGAGCTCGCGACGGGCATACAGGGCAGAGGTCATGTCGCGAACCAGGGCGCAGCGGGCGCCGGGAACCTTGTTGACGGCGTTGGTGATGCCGATGCCGGTGCCGCACAGGGCCACGCCAAAGTCAGCCTTGCCGCTGGCAACAGCCTCGCCCACGGCCTTGCCGTAGATGGGGTAGTGCGTACGGGTGTGGCTGTAGGTGCCGCAGTCGAGCACCTTGTAGCCAGCCTGCTCCAGGCGGTCGGCCAGATAGATCTTCTCGTCCGTAACGATATGGTCGCAACCGATTGCGATGGTCTTCTTCATCAGAACGTCCTTTCGTCTGAATTCACAAGTTGAGGTAGAAGTTCGAGTTCTCGGTGGCTCTCGTTAGGCCATCTTGTTGAGCATGTCGACACGGATCTGGTGACGGCCGCCAGCATACTGGGCGCGCAGGAACTCGCGGGCGATCTTCTTTGCGACCTCGGTGCCCACAACGCCCGGGCCCATGGTGACCATGCGCGAGCCGTTGTGCTCGCGGGTCATGTAAGCGGAACGCTCGTCGGAAATGTTGGCGACGACCATGCCCTTGATCTTGACGGCGGCCATATAGGAGCCGACACCGTACTTATCGAATGCGAAGCCCTGGGAATCCTTGTGCTCCAGCAGGTCCTTGGCAACGGCGGTCGCGGAATCGACAAAGTCCGCGGCAGGGGTCTCGGAATAGTCGACGACCTCGTGACCGTCGGCGATGAGCATCTCCTTGATGGACTCCTTCATCGACATACCGTCGGCATCGGAAGCGATTACAACTCTCATGACATCCTCCTTGAGAGATACGCAGGTGCGTAGTTTCTGTTTGGAAGTGTTGAATCGCGTTCAGGTCCGGGCATCTGAATGTGCGGTTCTTCACTGTTCATGTTTATTTGAACACATTCGAACATCAACTGCAAGAATTATTTGTTTATCTTTGTTCTTTTTTGACAAATACCGTTTACGGATGATTGCTGGCCGTTTGGGCCCGGCGCGGACGTAGCGACCATGTGTTCAACAAACAAAAGGGCGGCCGAGAACGTGTCTCGGCCGCCCTTCGGCAGTATTCCCCGGTATATACAGCTGTTTTAGCTACTCGGACTGCCCGCCCTTTTTGGCGTGCTCGGAAGGAGCACTCAAGAAACGACCCGTCAAATAGTTCGCCGGGCCGGAAATATCGATCCCCAGCAGCACGTGGCCCAGCCACAGGAACGCCACGAGCACCAGCAGCGGGATAACGCACGAAGTCACGATCATCACGATGACGCCTTCAATCAGATCGGTCACCTGCCGCACGATCTCGTCGGTCATCTGCTTGGCACCACTGGTTACCGACGTGACCAGGCTCGAGGCCCCGTCAGTCAACTGCTCGAGTACGTTTTTGGACTCCGTGGCCTCGGACTTTTTCTTGCTTGCTTTGGAGTTATCGCTGTCTGCCGCACTCGCAGCGTCCGCTGCCTTTTGCTCAGCTTGCTCAATACTTACGCGATACGTTTCATCGACCTTCTGCGACACCCATACGCTCGCGGGCACAAGCGCCATGCCGATCACGGCAACCACCAACACGCGCGTCGCCACACGGCGCAGGACGGCGCTCGTGCTCCAGCGCCCGTGAATGCCAAGCGACACCGCAAAGAGCGCCAACGCAAACGGGATTAAGATGCCCAAGCCAACCGACCACAAAATCGTGAGCAAGTATTTCTCTAGGTATAGCACGGCAAGCACGATACCGAGGTTGCCTGAAAGCTGTGCGAGCTGCTCGGCAACCGGCGTTCCCGTATCTCCAGGCAGCGCCGTGATGCCCGCAGACAGGGCAACGCACGAGGTCGTGAGCGCCAAAACGTTGCCCTTCTTTTGATCGATAACCTCGATGGTGGAGTCCCAAGTCTTGGTATCGGCAAAATGCGGGCGCGCGACAAAGCCCGACAGGAGCGCCATAACCACAAGGGCGACGATGATGCCAATCTGCAGTTTTTTGTTTGCGCACACGACATCGGACAGGCTGGGCTGCAGCTCGGTTACTGTCGTGTGCTCGGTTATCTGGACAGAACGCCCATGAGCTACCTCATGCGCGTCTCTCTTTTGAATCAATCCGTTGTCCGGCATTTGGATACCTCCTCATTCCGGCCTGTAATGCGGTGGAAAGTATACCCACCCATCGAAAAACCGAACGGGAGGGCGTGCAGAAGCTCCATAACGCTGCTAGTCGAATAGTGCCATTTCAAAACTATGCCGGTTTACTACGATAAAACCGATAGGACCGACCACATTTGCTATTAGCAGAAAATGACAAGCTTTCTACCTGCGGCTTTGATAACGCTGTTCTTTCCATAGTTGAAAGAATGCGATTCATCGTAGTAAACCGGCATAGTTTTGTAACCGACAGACCGAGTCGGCACCGCAGCAAACCTAATGACCCGGTTTCTTCCATCCTCAAAGGATCGAATGCATGGCAGGAGTGTCCCAAACTGCCGGCAGATAAGGAACGTCCCCAAGTGCCGGGTAAACAGAAAAGCTCTGCCGCGGGTAGCGGCAGAGCTTTTGGAAGGGGACTTGGTTGTGAGAGCTCGTTAGGCGAGCTTAGCCTCGAGTGCGGCGATGCGCTTATAGGCATCGATGGTAAAGCGGGTCTGCTTCTCCAGGATCAT
>DXMB01000075.1:0-9272 GCA_019414425.1 Collinsella sp. | reverse complement strand
ACATGCGAAAGCCCGAGGCGTTTAAGCTCATCGGCGAGTGCGGACTCAAAGCCCTCGGGGCAGCTTGCGTAAAATTCCATGGGTGACCTCTCTGGTTGCGTCGCTCCATTATATGATGGATGCTTCGTTTACTCTCGCCCCTGAAAGGAACCCATATGATTGATGCGTGCCCCGATTCCGCCGTGCTCTTTTTTGACGTGGACGGCACGCTGACGTCGTTCGATCCCGACAACATGACCGACAAGGACTTTTCGGCGGTTCACCCCTCGCAGGCGGTCGTTGAGGCGTTTCATCGTCTGCGCGACGCGGGACACCAGGCATTTATCTGCACGGGTCGTCCCTTGTGGCTCATCGCCGATAGCTTGCGTGCGCTCGACCCCGCGGGCGTCGTTGCCATGGCGGGAGCCACGCTCGAGGTCGAGGGCCGCGTGGTGTATGAGGACTGCTTTGACGAAGACATTGTTGAGGAGCTTGCACGCCGTATGGCCGCGGCAGGGATTGAAGCCTTTTTCGAGACCAACGTGGCTACTTTTGCCCTGGAACCCGCGGGTGTTGAGCAGTCATCTCTGATCGGCACTTCTGTGGTGCACAGCGCCGAGGAAATGCGCGTCGACGGCAGTCTGCGCGTGGGCAAGGTAGGCATCGTCGCGAGCGACCTGGCTCGCGTAGCCAACGATGATGGCTTTATCGATCGCGAGTTTGAGCTGTGCAACACCGGTGGTCAGAATCGCGAGCTGAGCCCCAAGGGCATCGACAAGGGCGTGGGCGTGGCGCGAGCGCTGGAATACCTGGGTCGCACCGGCAACGCGCGCACCTTTGGCTTCGGCGATTCGGGTAACGACCTGGGCATGCTCGCTGCGGTCGAGACGGCTGTCGCCATGGGCAACGCCATGCCTGAGGTCAAGGCGGTCGCCGACTACGTGACCGATGACGTCGCACACGATGGCACCGTCACAGCGATGCAACATTTCGGCCTCATCTAATGAATCTCGCCTTCTGACGTTTGCTCAAACTGCGACTCTTTGCTTTTGCATGCTCAATCGATTTATCAATCCAAACACTGAGGTGTTTATACCGTTCGCCGAGAAGATAAAAACCCGCAGTTCACGCCTTGATAAACGTAGGTAAAGTGTTTAGCAGTTTATCGGCCGTATGCTAACGAAAGGAATCAGGCAGATGGCAATCAAGGTGTTCGCTGACGGTGCAAATCTCGAGGGCATGCTCGACATGTACGAGAACGGCAACGTTCAGGGTTTCACGACCAACCCGTCCCTTATGAAGAAGGGCGGCGTGACGGATTACCGCGCGTTTGCCAAGGAGGTCCTGGCCCACATCACCGATGTGTCCGTGTCGTTTGAGGTCTTTGCCGACGACGTCGAGACCATGGAGGTCGAGGCCCGCGAGATCGCTACCTGGGCCGAGAACGTCTACGTCAAGATTCCGTGCGTGACCACCAAGGGTGAGTCCACCGCCGAGCTGGTGCGCAAGCTTTCGGCCGACGGCATCAAGGTCAACGTCACCACCATCTTTACGCCTACGCAGGTCGACGAGATGGTCGAGGCCGTTGATGCCGAGACACCGTCCATCATCTCGCTCTTTGCCGGCCGCATCGCCGATACCGGCGTCGACCCCATTCCGTTTATGACGGAGTCGGTCAAGAAGGCCGCCGCCAAGCCCAACTGCGAGGTCCTGTGGGCATCCACGCGTGAGCTTATCAATATTTACCAGGCGGAAGGATGCGGTTGCCAGATCATCACGGTGCCCAACAGCATCCTGGCCAAGCGTAAGAACATCGGCCGTGACCCGTACGAGGTCTCGCTCGATACCGTGCGCGGTTTTGCCAAGGATATCGCCTCGCTCGGTTTCCATATCCTGCCGTAACGCGAACGCTGGCTACATCGCGGGTTGTTCGCCCCGGCCTTTCCTTTCCCTATCGCTCACGCGCTTCGCGAGGGTCGCGCTAGGCAAAGGAAAGGCCGGGGCTGCCGACACGAACTTGCCGGTAGGTTGGTGATAGGCTTCCATATCCTGCCGTGGACAAAGGTACCCCCGCCTGCGCCGTGCAAAATTGAGAGTATTCAGCAAGGTAAAGGCTTTTACCAGCTGGGTGAAGCATGGAACAGCCCCCGTTTTGGCTCTGATGACGCTAAAACGGGGGCTGTTTCTTGCTTTTTCGTCTCTGAGGGGCATCCGGAACGGTGGAATTTGCAGAATACTCGCGATTTTGCACGTCGCGAGAGGGGGGACCCTTGCTTTGGCGGTTTACTTCCCCTGCACCATGGTGAGGGAGATCTTCTTGCGGTCGCGATCGACCTTTTCAACCCACACCTTGACCGTGTCACCGACGCGCACCACGTCGCTGGGGTGCTTGACGAAGCGGTTGGCCAGCTTGGAGATGTGCACGAGGCCGTCCTGGTGCACGCCCACGTCGACGAAGGCGCCAAAGTCCACAACGTTGCGCACCGTGCCCTTGAGTTCCATGCCGGGCTCCAGGTCGTCGATCGAAAGCGCCGAGCGGCTAAAGACCACCTCGGGCGCGTCGTCGCGCGGGTCGCGGCCGGGCTTCTTGAGCTCGTTGACGATGTCGATGAGCGTTAAGGTGCCGCAGTCCAGGTCGCTTGCCAGCGCCGAGATGCTGCCCAGGCGGCGCTCGATATCGGGCACGCCGCCGCGGCTGAGCTCGCTTGCCGCAACGCCGGCGCGCTCCAGGACGGCCGTGGCCACCTCGTAGCTTTCGGGGTGGACGCTTGTCGCGTCGAGCGGGTTCTTGCCGCCGCTGATGCGCAGGAAACCTGCGGCGTTGAGGTACGCCTTGGGTCCCAGCTTGGGGACCTTCTTGAGCTGGCGGCGATCGGTAAAGGCGCCGTTTTCCTCGCGGTAGGCCACGATGTTTTTGGCTACGCTCGGCGTAATGCCCGACACGTAGCCCAGCAGGCTTGCGCTCGCGGTGTTGACGTCGACGCCCACACGGTTGACGACGTCTTCCACCACGTGGCCCAGGGTGCGCGAAAGCTCGGCCTGGTCAAGGTCGTGCTGGTACTGGCCAACGCCGATGGACTGGGGCGGAATCTTGACGAGCTCTGCCAGCGGGTCTTGCAGACGGCGGCCCAGGCTCATGGCGCCACGTACGGTGACGTCCAGGTCGGGATATTCCTGGCTGGCGAGCTCGGAGGCGGAGTACACCGACGCGCCGGCCTCGTTGACGATGGTGTAACGAAGGCTGGGCGCCTGCTCGGTAATGAACTCCGAGACGACTTCCTCGGTCTCGCGGCTGGCGGTGCCGTTGCCGATGACGATGGTGTTGACGCCGTCCTTCTTGACGAGGCGGGCGAGCTCGCGCTTGGTGCCGGCGACGTCGTGGCGCGGCTTGGTGGGGTAGACCACGCCGTGGTCGAGCAGCTTGCCGGTCTCGTCCATGACGGCGACCTTGCAGCCGGTGCGGTAGCCCGGATCGAGCGCGAGCACGCGGGCGCCGCGCACGGGGCGTGCCGAGAGCAGGCCCTCGAGATTCTTGGCAAAGACATTAATGGCCTCGGTCTGGGCGCGAACGGTGAGCTTGGCGCGGGCCTCGCGCTCCAGCGAGGGGGCCATGAGGCGCTTGTAGCCGTCAGCGATGGCGGCGTCAAAGACGGGCGCGAAGACGCCCTGGCGTCGGGGCCAACGGCTGCCGAGGCGCGCCGTGGCGGCAGCGCCGTCGACGTTCACGCGCACGCGGAGTTTGCCCTCGCGCTCACCGCGGTCGATAGCCAGCACGCGGTGGTTGGGAATACGGCGCAGCGGCTCATCATAGCTGTAGTACGGCTCGTAGGGGGTCTTCTCGGCGGGGTCGGTGGCCTCGACGATGATGTCGGCGGTGTTTTGCGTAAAGGCGCGCAGGTCGGCGACGTTCTCGGGGTCTTCGGCCACCGTCTCGGCCACGATGTCCGCCGCGCCGGCGAGCGCCTTCTCGGGCGTGTCGAAGCCGGCTTCCTCGTTGACGTAGGCCGCGGCGGTGTCGAGCGCGCTGCCCTTGGCCGAGGCCTGCATGATGATCATATTGGCGAGCGGCTCGAGTCCCGCCTCGCGGGCCTTCTGTGCTCGGGTCATGCGCTTTTTGCGGTAGGGTTTGTAGAGGTCCTCGACGCGCTGGAGCTGCGTGGCCTCGCGAATCTGCTGCTCAAGCTCGGGCGTGAGCTTGCCCTGCGCGTCGATGAGCAGGATGACGTCCTCTTTGCGCTGCTCAAGATTGCGCAGGTAGGACAGGCGCTCGTCGAGCGCGCGCAGGGCGACGTCATCCATGCCGCCGGTGGCCTCTTTACGGTAGCGCGAGATAAAGGGGATGGTGTTGCCCTCGTCGATGAGCTTGACGGCTGCCTCGACGTTGGCGGCCTTAAGGTTGAGCTCGCGCGCGAGCTGGGCGATAAGATCCATGGGACTCCTTGCGTTTAAGGTGCGTTTGCAGCACAGAGCTACCAAGGATACCACCCGTCACATCGCTCAAAAAAGACTGTTTTGGCGCGGAACCACGAAAGCGGCCTATCTACTACGTTTGAACCGTGTGGGTCGACCATCCCCCGGTTTTCCGAAAATGCGCAACCCGTCTACCTGCGGTTTTTATTCCGCGAAATTTGGCATGGTTGAGGGCGATCGGTTAAACGTAGTAGATAGGCCCATTTCGTGGCGAACGAACCAAGCTGAGGCGCAAAATAGCCCCCTGCCCCAGAAAGATTGTCGGCAAGGTAGCAAAAATGCCCCGCGGGCAGGAGGCTGCTCGCGGGGCAAAGAAGAGGGGCTTATTTGTGGCGGACCGAGGGGCCCGGCATGGGGTTTCTGCCGCGGCCTGTCCTAAGGTGCTACAGCTCGACGAGCTGGCCGGTCTCGGCGGCCTCCTTGATGGCGTTGAGAAGCGTGAGCGTCTTGACGTTGTCGGCGGGGGTTACGACGGGCTCGACCTCGCGGCGGACGACCTTCACAAAGTGCTTGAGCTGCATCTTGTGGGGAAGCGCCGGGTCGACGGCCGGGATCTCCATCTGCAGCGGCTTGTGCCAGTTGGAGGCGCCGTCGTAGGAGAACTGGTGCAGGCGGGGCAGCGACAGGGCGCCCTTGGTACCGCCAATAAAGTAGGCATCGGCGTCGAAGGGGCGGTACTGCGGGTCCTCGCGAGCGGTGGCTTCCCAGTTCCAGGGGCTGGCGGTGGCGTCGGAGATGGTCATGCTCGCAAGCGCGCCATCGGCAAAACGGACGTTGACCACGGCGGAGTCCTCGGTCTCAAAACCGCGCGCGGCGCTGGACTGCATGCCCTGGACGGCAACGGGCTCGCCCAGCAGGTAGCGGAGCAGGTCGACGTCGTGCACCAGGTTGACCAGGATCGGGCCGGCACCCTTCTTGCGGCGCCACTCGACGTCAAAGTACTCGTCGTTCTTATAGATCATGTAGTGGAAGCTCGACACGGTGAGCTTGCCCAGCTCGCCGGACTCGATGATCTCTTTGGCTTTGTTGACGAAGGGGTTGTGACGACGGTGCTGGCCCACGAGCACGGGCACGCCGGCGGTCTCGGCCTCGGCGGCAAAGGCCTGGGCATCCTCGAGGTCATTGGAGATCGGCTTTTCGACCAGCGGCACGATGTTGCGCTTCACGGCCTCGCGGGCAACGCCCAGATGCAGGTCGTTGGGGGTGGCGATGATGACGGCCTCGGGCTTGACCTCGTCCATCATCTGGGCGGGATCGGTGTAAAACGGCACGCTGGCGGCCTCGGCCGTGGCGCGGGCGCCCTCAAAGGCGTCGGCGATGGCGACGAGCTCGGCTTCGGGCTCCTCGGTGACAAAGCGGATGTGGTTGCGGCCCATGGCACCGGCGCCGATAACGGCAATGCGGACGGGGTTGAGCTCAGACATTTCGACTCCTTAATACTGGTGACCGGTGGAATGCGGCAAGAGGACGGCCCTTGCCGCGTCAAGCAAAACTAAGCGGACTTCTTCTTGCTGTCGGAGACCATCATGTAGACGGTGAGTACGACGGCGATGGCGGCAATCACGATGGCGCCGTAGAAGGACTGCTGGTAGGCGGCGCTGCCGGCCTCGGCGTGATACAGCACGGCGGTGATGGGCTGGCTGATCCAGGTAGAAGCGGCGTAGCCCAAAAACATGATGCCGTAGTTGACGCCGATGTTGCTGGTGCCAAAGGCGCCACCGGTGAGCGGCGGGTAGATGACGAGCAGGGCGCCAAAGCTAAAGCCGAGCAGAGCGAGCGCCACAAAGAACATGCTCTGCGTAAAGCTCATCGACATGATGACGAGCGCGACGATGGTGACGACAAGGCTGATGAGCAGCGACTTGTAGGCGCCGAGCTTGTCGATGATCTGGCCAAAGGACAGACGGCCGACCAGGTTGGCGCAGGTGTTGACGGAGACGACCACGCCGCCGAGGGCGACGGCTGCGGCGCTCGTGGGGTCGGCGAAGAGCTGGACGGCGGCGATGGAGGCAACCTTGCCCACGAGCAGGGTGCCCGCAGTGGCGGCGCAGGCGAAGGTGACGATGAGGACCCAGAAGCGCGGGGTCTTGACCATCTCGCCCGGGGTGAGGTCACCGAAGGTGCCGGCGTGCGCGCCGCCCTTGGGGGCCTCGAAGCCCTCGGGCAGCCAACCGGCCTCGGGGGCCTTCAGGAACAGGGCGGAGGCGGCGATCATCACAAAGAAGATGACGCCGAGTGCCTTAAGGGCGCCAAAGATGCCCAGGCTCGGGATGAGCAGCGAGGCGAGCACCGGGGACAGCACGGCGGGACCGGCGGTCGAAGCGGCCAGGGTGATGCCGGAGGCGAGACCCTTCTTGTCGATGAACCACTTTTGGCCGGTGGTGAGTGCCGGGTTGTAGCCCAGACCGTTGCCGATGGCGGCGACGAGCGAGAACCACAGGTAGAACTGCCACGGTTCGGTGACGGTGCCGGACATGAACCAGCCCAGGCCGTAGCACACGGCGGCAGCGATCACGACGTTGCGCGGGCCGATCTTATCGGAGATGCGGCCGGCGAAGATGCCCGTCACGGCCATGATGGTCTGAAAGACCGGGAAGGCCCAGGTAAGAGCGCTGGACCACTCGGGGTAGACGGCGAGCAGGTTCTTGCTCACGACGGAATACAGCGCGATGGAGCTGATGAAGAACATGGTGACGCACGCGGCGGAAAGCACGACGGCGCGACCCTTGTTGGAGTTGGTGGAAGCCATTGGACTCTTTCTAATCGATACGGGGGAGGGGAGGGGCAAACGCCGCTGAGGTGCTTGCCCCGCGCCCCTTTCTACCGGGCTGGTTTACTGGTCAGTGGGCTTTGCGACGCCAGACTCGTCGGACCAAAGCTCGACACCCTTGTTCTTGAGGTAGTTGTCGGCAAAGGCTCGACGGCCGCCGGGCTTGGCGGTGAGGTCGCCCATCATATTGGAGAAGCCGCCATCGACCTTGATGGCGTCGCCGGTGGTAAAGTCCGAGCGCTTGGACGCCAGGAACATGACGGCGTTGGCGATATCACTGACCTCGCCGATGCGGCGCGTGGCGATGAGGCGGCTGCGGCTCTTCTCGACCTCGGGGTCGGCGTAAAAGCTCGCCGACATCGGGGTCTTAACAAAGCAGGGCTCGACGCAGTTGGAGCGCACGCCGTAGGGGCCCCACTCGGCGGCGAGCATCTTGGACATCATGTTGACGCCGGCCTTGGTGGAGCTGTACACGCCCGAGAACGTCTCGGGGGAGTGGCTGGCAACGGTCGAGATGTGCACCAGGCGACCCTGGCCAGCCTTGATCATTTCGCGACCAAAGCGCTGCGAGGTGATGAAGTAGCCGGTGAGGTTGACGTTGATGACCTCGTTCCAGTCGGAGAGCGGCAGGTCCTCCATGGCTGCGAAGCGCAGGATGCCGGCGGTGTTGACGAGGACGTCGACACGGCCGAAGTTGGCGATGGTGGCGTCGACGGCAGCCTGAACCTCGGCCTCGTCGGTGGCGTTCATCTTGTAACCCTCGGCGTGGATGCCAAACTCGGCAGCAAGGTCGGCGGCAGCGGCCTTGACCTTCTCCTCGTCCAGGTCGAGCAGGACGACGTTGGCGCCGTTGCGGGCGAACTCGCGGCAAATCTCGACGCCCATACCGCCGAGCGCGCCGGTCACGGCGCAGACATCGCCCTCGAGCTTAAGCCAATTGCTCATAGGAACTTCCCTTCTTATGCCTCCCGGTGGGTCGCTCCCATTAACCGACCCACGTGGTTTTCGCTGGTTATCGTATGCTTTGCATTTGCGCAGGTGAATTGCATATTTGTTAGAATGGCGTTAACCATAGGTTTACACTGTGCGATGCAGTTTATTCTCAATTGAGCGCATGACCTGCGAAAACAACCTCCTGTGGCACCATGTGGCCACGGGCGCGAAAACGGGAGATTAACGTGTACGATCGACGACTTGAGGCCATATCGGCCGCCGCGGAGCTGGGAAGCTTCTCGCGCGCGGCGGCAAAACTACGTGTGTCGACCCCGGCTCTCGTCAAACAGGTGTCGGGGTTCGAGGCCGAGTTTGGCATCACGTTGTTCGAGCGCTCGCATTCGGGCGTTAAGGTGACGCCGGCGGGTGCGCTGCTGGTAGACGATGCGCGCTCGATCATGCGTCAGTCCGAGGATGCGTTGCGCCGTGCCCGACGCGCGGCGGGCGATGGCGGTGCCGTGCGCCTGGGCGTGTCGATGATGTGCCCGGGGCGCCAAACGCTGTCGATGTGGTCGGGCATCCACGATCTGGAACCGTCGCTGCGATTTGAGATCGTGCCGGTAAGCGATCTCTACGACGAGCGCGAGACCGTCATGCGCAGCTTGGGCCGCGAGGTCGATGTGGTGCAATCGAGTTTTTCAACCCCACGCTGGGGTGATGCCTGCCAAAAGCTCCTTATCGTCAACGTACCGTTTTATATTGATGTGCCGCGCACGAGCCCGCTGGCGCGCAAGAATCGCATTACGGTTGCCGACTTGGAGGGTATGCGTCTGCGCGTACTGCGCCACGGCAACGACGCCATGGACAGCCTGCGCATCGATCTTTTGGCCGATGGCGGCGTGGACGTGATCGACGTGGACAGTTTTGACTTTGCGCTCTTTAACGAGGCGGAGGAAAAGGGCGACGCGGTGCTCACTTGCGGGGCGTGGTCGGGCGTGCACCCGGCTTTTGTAGGCGTGCCGTTCCTATGTGGCCGCGAGGTGCCGGTCTTCTTGCACTACCCGCTCGAGCCCACCCTCCAAGTACAAAAATTCGTCAACGCCATGGCCCAACTCCTCAA
>DXMB01000074.1:0-9862 GCA_019414425.1 Collinsella sp. | reverse complement strand
ATGTCATGCGGACTCCAAACCGGACCTGATGGTCCAACTTTTTGTCCGCAGTCCCACCGACCAAAAAGGGACGGGTTTATTTTGGCAGGTTTTATCTGGGCAAACGTCAACAGCCGTAGGAGAGCTGCTTTCCCTCGCGGCGATCTTCTAACAGAAAAAACTGAGTGAGTAGGCTTTTTGCAGGAGGCGAAGCACGACCAAATGCGCCACAGTTCTGACCTGCGGTTTTGTTGGGCGCTACCAGCAATGTGCTCGACAGATCCAAAAAAGTCTACTCACTTGGCCTTGAGACTCATCAGTCAGACAAAAAACGCCGCGAAGGGGGGCTGGACTCCCTTCGCGGCGGTTATTCGCTCTGATTTTGCGACGGTTTTGCCCGCTTGTTACTCGCTGTAGCGGGTGGCGATGGCAGCTTGTACCATGCCGGCGCTCATGAGGTACGTTACCAGGAAGTAGCCACCATAGGCCGCCAGGAAAATCGCGCAGGTGAGGCCCACGGTGCCGGCGATGCTCATATCGCCGAATACGCTCACCAGCTCGATGATCACTTTGAGCGCCACAAAGGAGTGCGCCAAGCCCACTGCCAGCGGGAACAGGAAGAACACCGCTTGCTGCGCCATCACCGAATGCCGGATCTGGCGGTCGTCACAGCCGATCTGTGCCAGCACACGATAGCTGCGGCTACCGTCGGCCACATTGGAGAGCTGCTGGATCGATAGGATTGCCGCGCACGCAACGACCAGCACAAAGCCAATGTAAATGGCCAGATAGCTAATCATGCCGTTCATCTGCGCTGCTTGCGTATACATCTCGGAACGCGTGATGAAGACTCCCCACGACCCCGGCTCCTTGCCGTCAACGAGCAGATTGTCGAGCAAGGTGTATTTAATGCTCTCGTCTGCCTCGGTCGTATCCATACCCTGTTTGTAATTAACGAGCAGATTACTGGAATACGGTTGCAGATTAAGCTGGGACAGCAGCTCATCGGCTACGACCACGGTACCGGGATTGCTGCCCATCGCCGAGTTGGCGATGGCCGCCGTGTCCTCGTCCGACTTATCGGTTGCGGGCTTGAGCGTATGCCCGCCCAAGGTAAGGGCATGGCCGCCAGCCATATACTTGGTGTACAGGTCGCCCAGCTCACCGCCCATATCACACGTGAGCAGATACTGGTCGCGGCCAATGCTCACCGGCTCCTCGCCCATCATCTGGCGCAGTTTGTTGTACTGGCTCGCCGGCGTCACATACAGACCCATCGCATCGGCGTTGCTTCCCTCGAGCGCCTTGGGAAGCTTTTCGCCCATGGCCTTGCACATCTCACCCGCCACCACCGAGGGGCCCGAGCCGCCAAGCGGGTAACTCAGATACGAATCGATCTGCACATGCTCACCGGCAACATCGGCGATATTGACCTTCTTGCCGGTCTCGTCGTTGTTGTCCGCCGACTTGCCCTTAATACCGTCTGCAACGTTATCGGGATCTTTACGATCGCCATGCCATGCAGCGTACAAATCGACCGTTGCATCGGCCAGCACCATGCGATCGGCCTCAGACGGATTGACATACTCCTTGTAGTAGTCGAGCGTTTCGGGCGTGTAATAGACATACGTCTGAGACACGTCAACAGGGTTATAGCGCTCCAGATTCTCGTTCATCACGTTGGCGATCGACATACCGCAGGTCACCGAGGTAATGGCCAAAAACAGAATCATCGCGATGACGCCCATCGAAAAGCACACCGTGTTGACCTTGGCCGCAAGCTGGCGCATGGTAAACATATTGAGACCGCGCCAGTACACGCCGCGCAGGCTCTGCAGCAGCTTGATAAGCATGCCCGAAAGCCCCCAGAACAGGGCAAAGGTGCCCACCGTGACCATAGCGGTAGTGATGCCGAACTGATTCATGGCCCCCTGCAGCTTATCGCCCGACGCGGTGAGCGGGAACCCGTCGCGCAGCAGACGGTAATAGGCCACGCCCACAAGTAGCACGCCCGCGGTAAAGATGGCAATCGCAATCCAGGGATTACGCGTCTTGATGCTCTCGTTGCGGCGCTCGGCACCCATAAGCTCGATGAGTTTGGTACGACGCACGGCGCGCAGGTTCAGCAGCAGCGTGAGTACGAACATCACGAGCATGCAGGCAAGGGTCAGGTTGAACGCATGCACCGAGAAGAAGAAATGAAAATTGGCGATCTGTGTCTTAAAGAGCGAGGCCGTAAAGAATGTCATGAGCTGGGAGAGCCCCACGCCCAGCACAATGCCGGCGACAAAGGCGCCGACCGAAACGATCACGGTCTCGAGCGCCATGATCGTGGCGACGCGCCCGCGGCGCATGCCGAGCACCTGGTACAGGCCGAACTCCTTTTTGCGGCGCTTCATGATGAAGTTGTTGGCATACACCATCAAAAAGGCCATGACGCCGGCCAAAAAGTACGTCAGGTAACCGAGCATGCTGCCCATGAGCTCGGACAGTCCCTCCTCCTTGATGCCGGCAATGTCGACCTGCATCGAGACGGTATTGAAGGCATAGAATACGGTGACACCCAGGGTGAGCGTCAGCAAGTAGACGAGGTAGTCGCGGCCGGCGCGGCGGACGTTGCCCCAAGCGAGTTTACAGAGCATCGGAGCCTTCACCGCCCATCATGGCAACGACCTCCATAATGCGGTCGAAGAACTCTCGGCGGTCGGTGTCGCCGCGGCGCAGCTCGGTGAAGATCTTGCCGTCGCGAATAAACAGCACACGGCTCGTGTAGCTGGCGGCAAAGCTGTCGTGCGTGACCATGAGCACCGTGGCGCGCAGGCGGCGGTTAAGGGCCTCCAGGCTCTCGAGCAGCAGACGGGCGCTCTTGGAATCGAGGGCGCCGGTGGGCTCGTCGGCCATGATCATGGTGGGGTCGGTGACGAGCGCGCGAGCCGCGGCAACGCGCTGCTGCTGGCCGCCCGACATTTGGTAGGGATACTTGTCGAGCACCTGACTGATGGACAGGCGCGCTGCCACATCCTGCACGCGGGTCGAGATCTCCGCCGAGTTTGTACGGGCGATGGTGAGCGGCAGGGCGATGTTCTCGCGTGCCGTGAGCGTATCGAGCAGGTTAGAGTCCTGGAAGATAAAGCCCAGCTCCTCGCGGCGGAACTGCGAGAGCTTGGCCTGCTTCATGCGTGTTACGTCCTGGCCGTTGATGCGGATGGTGCCGCTCGTAGCGCTATCGATGGTCGAGACGCAGTTGAGCAACGTCGACTTGCCCGAGCCCGAGGCGCCCATGATGCCAACGAATTCGCCGCGGTTGACGGTAAAGCTGACGTCGTTGAGCGCGCGGGTCACGTTGCCCAGCGCTCCATATACCTTTTCGAGATGCGCGACCTCCAGTACCGGGGTCGCCATGTGCGTGGTTTGCATACCGAGTCCTTTCTTGCGATTAGTCTACGGCATCTATAGTCGCAAGAAGCCGAGTCGGCTACCATCGATATGGCTTACGCTTGCCTTACCGTTGCGTAAGGTAAGGATAGCTAGCCTGTCACGTGTTGATGTTGAGAGAGGACTCCTGTTGAAGACTGTTCATGTTGCCGCTGGGATCATTCGCAAGGAAGGATCTGACGAGCTGCTTGCCGTGCAGCGCGGCTACGGCAACATGCAGGGACTATGGGAGTTCCCGGGCGGCAAACTTCTGCGCGGCGAGACACCCGAAGACGCCGTGCGCCGCGAGCTTATGGAAGAGCTACAGGTAAAAGTCACCAACCTGCGTGATTTCTACACCGTTGAGTATGACTACCCCGATTTTCATCTCTCCATGGAGTGTTACTACTGCTCGCTCGCCGATGAATCCGATGAGCCCCAGAAACACGACCGCCAGCTTGATATCCGCTGGATTCCACGCACCTCGCTTGCCACGGTGGAATGGATGCCCGCCGACAAGGGGCTCATTGATGCTCTGATTGAGTTAAAGGAAGATCGGCTTGAGGCAAGCTCCGCCGATGACGCCGCGCCCAACACAACCGACAAACCCGCCACCAAACCCAAGCGCGCACCTAAACGCCGCAGCAAAAAGCGTCCCAAGCCCGGTCTGCTCGACGGCATCGATACCTCGGACCTCTCCGCTGACGAGCGCGAACTGGTCCGCCGTCGCGCCGCCATCAAAAAGTCCATGAAGGGCAATAAGCGCGCCAACACCAAGCCCGAGCTGCTCGTTCGCCAGCGCCTGCGGGCAGCAGGCCTTACGGGTTATCGCTTGGAATGGAAGGTGCCCGGAAAGCCCGACATCGCCTTTCCCGGGCGCAAGATCGCCATCTTCGTCAACGGCTGCTTTTGGCATCGCTGCCCCAAGTGCAACCCTAGCCAGCCCAAGCGCAACGTTGAGTTTTGGGAGGCAAAGTTCCGTCGCAACGTCGAGCGCGACCGTGCTGCTGTGGCAGCGCTCACTCAAATGGGCTGGACGCCCATAACCATCTGGGAATGCGAACTCAAAAAAGACCGCATCGACGCCACGATGGAAAAGGTCATCGAGCAGGTGCGCGCCACAGAGCCGCAGCGCTAACAGCGAGCATTCACACGCTCCGCACGTCCGCGCCACATCCACGTCACAAACCTTAGAAAGCCCTTAAGCTCAAAACCTTTCAAGAGTGTTACTCGATACCTCTGACCTGCAGTTTCATCGTAACACTAAACCAGGTTAAGCCTTTCTTTAGCGCTTCTTTGCGGCAGCCGCGGCATAATGTAGCCAGCGCACGGGACCTAGCAGCAAACCCCGAGCGCATCCTTTTGGTGGACATCGAGGAGGCCGCATAGGCATGCATTCTTCCAATGCCGTAGCACGGCAGCCATCCCTAAAACATGCAGACCTTTTCTCCTTCCCCCCGACACAGAGAGACGGCCTCCTCGACTCCCCCACCACAAAAACCAAGCGCTCAGCCGATCAGAGCCACAACTTGCGAGCATCGTTCGAAAAGCTCCAAGCATCCCTAAACAAGGCGTTCCCCGAACAGGCAAGAGCAATCTAAGCCCATCGCGCTTTATACTGATGCCATGCGAAACATGGATCACATAGAATTGCACCGCGGAGGACGCGAGGAAGCGTTTCCCGAGACCGCCGAAGACTGGCCCTATATTGCCGAACGCGCAGAATTCGCTCGCTATCCGGGCAATTCCGTCCCCTGGCACTGGCATTCCGAAGTTGAGCTTTTCTACATGGAGCAGGGAGCGATTGACTATCGAACGCGCGCGGCTCATGAGCACGTACGCTTTGAGGAAGGGTCCGCCGGCTTTATCAACGGCGGCGTTTTGCACAGCACGCTGCAATCACCCAATTCGGCACCAGCCATTCAAATGTTGCATATCTTTCAGCCGTCGATGCTCGGCGATCCCGCGGGACGCCTTCAAAAGCGCTATATCAATCCTTTGCTGCAATGTCGAGGCGTCGATGTGCTCAAATGGTCGCCCACCAACCCCGACGATATGCCCTTTATCGATTTGCTAAAGAGTTCCTTTAACCACGACCTTCAACGGCCGCAGAACGAGATGGCGCTTCGGAATAGCTTGTCAGAGCTCTGGGTTCAGATTTACGCCAAGGCCGAACCGCTCTTTTCCTCCGACAACGCCTCTTGGATGACCAACCGCGACGTACAGTTCAAGGCAATCCTGGACTATATCCGCGCGAACTATGCAGCCGCTATAGATGTGCCCCAGATGGCATCTGCAGCCGGCGTAAGCGAAAGAGAGTGTTACCGCATTATCGAAGCTTGCGCAGGAACGACCCCGGCGGCATATCTACGCGCATACCGCATAAACCGTGCTTGCGAACTTTTGGCACACACCACGCGAACGGTACAGACAGTCGCGCGCCAATGCGGATTTATAACAGCAAGCCATCTTGGCCAGGTATTTAAAGAACAAATGGGGTGCACTCCTTCGAGCTATCGAGCAGCGAGGCAGAATCTCGATAGCACCAGACAGAAATCCCGCTAGCCCTTCTTCTGTCACTGCATCAAACTTGCAGGCAAACAACAGAGAGGAGCAATCATATGAAGCACTTTGACCATATCGTATTTGACGTTGATGGGACATTGGCAGATACAGAAGAAAGCGTTCTGTCATCGCTTGTCCAGATTGTCCAAGAAGAGACCAGCAAAACGCTTCCCCGACACGAGCTTGACTTTGCCCTCGGCATACCCGGCAAGGATGCCCTTGAGAAACTTGGGATCTACTCGCAGGCAACGTTGGATCGCTGGTGCCAAGTTGCCGCCAGCTTTAAAAGCACCATCAGCGTGTTTCCAGGTTTGCTTGAAGTCATCGCAACACTCGCCGATAGCGGCTGCAAACTTGGCATCGTCTCCTCACGTGCGCGCGACGAATACGCAAAAGAAATTGCACCCCTTGGTTTCGATAAGTATTTTGAGCACATCATCCTTGTCGAAGACACAACCGAACATAAACCCGCACCCGCACCCATGCTCGAATATCTCCGACGTGCGGGCGCGAATCCTGGCAACGTCGTCTACGTTGGCGACACCGTCTACGACGAACAATGCGCAACTTCAGCAGGGGTCAGTTTTGCCCGAGCAGCATGGGGATCACACCAAGATATCCCAAACGCCACCTACAACCTCAAAACCCCCAACGACCTGTTAACCCTAACAACCAAGTAACCCTCCCATCCCAAATTCGCAGTCCTAACGCCACAAGGACGACGACCTCGAGAAGGTCAACTTGGGAGGGACGAGGGCTTAGTTCCCCAATCTTTCCGCAGGGGGCAAAAAGCAACGTCTTATTTTTCCGACACTAACGCCACAAGGGCGATTGAGCAGGACGGTTTGGGCGGGTCCCGTACTTAGTTTCCAAAATCATTCCGCAGCGCGAAGGCCCCCGTTGCTAACGCTTCGTAGAAGCGAGGCAACGGGGGCCTTCATGCGCGAGGACGTTTTGGAAACTAAGTACGGGACCCGCCCAAACCGTCCGGTGGGATCAGAGTACCCTTGCTGTTACTCTGCTTTGCCCACAGAGTTGAGGTTGGTCATACGGATCTTAACCAGTTCGGTGATCTCACGCATGCCCTCCTTGGCCGGCTTCTTGGGATCGAAGCAGGCGGGGTTCTCGGCCATGTAGGCCATGAAGCCCTTGGTGTAGGCCTGACGCAGCTCGGTGGCGTAGTTGACCTTGCAGATACCGTTCTTCACAGCCTCGGCAACCTGCTCATCGGGCACACCAGAGGTGCCGTGCAGAACCAGCGGTACGTCGACGGCGTCGCGGATGGCCTTGACCACGGACTGCTCGATGTGAGGATCGCTCGTATACACGCCGTGGCTGGTGCCAACGCCAATGGCCAGCGAGGTGCATCCAGTGCGCTCGACGAACTCCTTGGCCTCGGCCGGATCGGTGTAGGGGCTCTCGCCCTCAACCGCGGGACCGTCGTCCTCCTTGCCGCCAACCTTACCGAGCTCAGCCTCGACGGGCACGCCCATGGCGCGGCCAGCATCGGCGACGGACTTGGTCAGAGCGATGTTGTCCTCGAAAGACTCGTGCGAACCGTCGATCATAACGGAGGTGTAGCCCGTGCGGAAAGCCTGCATGCAGCGGTCATAGCCATCGCCGTGATCGAGGTGCAGGGCGACGGGCACGGAAGCGCGCTCGGCAGCGGCCTTGACCATGCCGTAGAAGTAATCCAGGCCAGCGGTCTTGATGGTGCCCGGGGTGGTCTGCATGATGACGGGGGACTTGGTCTCCTCGGCAGCAGCCAGAACGGCCATAACGAACTCGAGGTTCTCGACGTTGAACGCGCCAACGGCGTAGTGGCCGGCCTGGGCGTCCTTGAGCATCTTTTCGGTGGTAACAAGTGCCATGAGCGTTTGCTCCTCTCCATCGCCCGCATCTGGACATCGGGCGTACGTGTCCGCAAGGCGTTTTACCTTGCGTTTTGCTGCGTTCATTGTATGAAATTCAGCGGGTATGCATGTGCGAGATATTGTCATCGCGCGAGGTCCAACCTTCATTTTTGAAAAGCAAACGGAAGGGGTCGAACCCGAGCGTGCGTGTTCGAAATTGAGTTTTGAGCCTTGATCATCTTTCTTTTATAGAAAAAGTAAGTAATCGAAAGGTGTTTTCTTACTCAAAAAGAAAATGAACGAAAATAGACTCAACACAATTCCTACAAATTTAGCCGAGAATGGAGCAGATATGGCCCACGCAACAACCCGAGCTTTCGCCGACGAGCGTCGTTCCGCCATCATGGAGATGCTCGAACATAACGCCTCTGTGCAGGTGGCAGAAATCGCCCAGACCTTTGGCGTATCCTCCGTCACCGCCCGCGCCGACCTGGACGCGCTAGCCGAGTCCGGCAAGTTGCGCCGCACGCACGGCGGCGCCGTGTCGCTCCAGAAGCGACTGACCGTATCCACCCAGGATCGCCGTATCAACGTCAATGTCGCCGCCAAGCAGGCCATCGCGCAAAGCGCCATCGAACTCGTCAGCGACGGTGACACCCTGCTCGTCGACTCGGGCACCACCGCGCTCGAATTTGTCCGCCTGCTCGACCAGCGCGACGGCATCACCGTCATCACGGCCGACATCACCATCGCCGATTATATCGACGAGAGCATGCCCTCGGTCGATGTCGTCATGCTGGGCGGAGCACTGCGCAAAGGTCATCGTTATTTGTACGGTCCGCTCACCATGCAGGCGCTCCAAATAATCCATGCCGATCTGGCCGTCATGTGCCCCGGCGCTTTTGTCCCCCGTTGCGGCTTTACGACCGACTTTCCCCAGATGGCCGAGACCAAAACGGCCATGATCGCCGCAGCCCATCAAAGCGTCGCCCTCATGGACGCCAGCAAGGTTTACGGACGCGGCATGTACCGTTTTGCTGAGCTTGCCGACGTCGGCACCATCGTGATGGACCGTGACCCCGATCATGCCGTCGCCACCTCAATCGCCGAGATCGTCGACAACGCCCGCCCAAATCTCGTCATCGCCGGCGCTTAAACAAAAACCACCACAAAGGTGCCTGTCCCCTTTGTGGTGGTTTGAGCGTTAAAAGTGAGCGTATCGCTACTTGGAGAGCTCGTCAGCGAGGGCCTCGATCTGAGCGCGCGAGGCGTCGTTGAGCGAACCCAGGACAGTCACCTTGTTCTCCGTCAGGGTGATGTCCTTCATGCCCTCGAGCTCCTTGGTCATAACCTTAGCGGCGGCAGGTGCCCAAGAGCCGGCCTCAACGAGCGCCACGGTACGGTTCTGGTAGGCATGCTCGGCGAGCGTATGGATAAAGGTGCTCATAAACGGGAAGATCTCGCCCTGATAGGTGATGGAAGCGAGCACCAGACGGTCATAGCGGAACGCGTCCTCAACGGCCTCGGCCATGTCGTCGCGAGCCAGGTCAAAGACGGAGACCTTCTGGCCGCGAGCCTCGAGCGCTGCGGCGAGCTCCTCGACGGCGGCCTTCAGGTGGCCATAGACGCTCGCGTAGGCAATGGTGATGCCCTCGTCCTCGGGCTGATAGCTCGACCAGATGTTGTAGGTGTCGAGGTAGTAGCCCAGGTTCTCGGTCAGCACGGGGCCGTGGAGCGGGCAGATGATCTGGATGTCCAGGTCGGCGGCCTTCTTGAGCACGGCCTGCACGAACTTGCCGAACTTGCCGACGATGCCAAAGTAGTAGCGGCGCGCCTCGCAGGCCCACCCTTCCGGATCCTCGATGTCATTGGCACCAAACTTGCCAAAGCCGTCGGCACTAAAGAGCACCTTGTCGGTAGACTCGTAGGAGAAGATCACCTCGGGCCAGTGAACGTTGGGGGCGCCGACAAACGTTAGGCTGTGACCGCCCAGATCGAGCACGTCGCCCTCTTTGACGACCATCTTGCGCTCGGGGTAGTCGGTGCCAAAG
>DXMB01000073.1:0-10146 GCA_019414425.1 Collinsella sp. | reverse complement strand
CGTCATAGCACACGCTCGCCGAGGCCGATAAGCGCGGCAGCGACCTGGTGCTCATCGATACCGCCGGTCGTCTGCACACGAGCCCCGAGCTCATGCGCGAGCTCGCCAAGGTGGTCAACGTGACCCGTAAGCGCGCCGCCAATATGGCCGCCGGCCCCATGCCGGTTTCGGTCGTGCTTGTGATCGATGCCGCCACTGGTCAGAACGGTCTGAACCAGGCGCTCGAGTTTAACGAGGCGCTGGGCCTGGACGGTATTATCATGACTAAGCTCGACGGCACGGCTAAGGGCGGTATCGCCATGGCCGTGGCCGAAAAACTCAAGCTCCCGATCCTGCGCATCGGCGTGGGCGAGCAGGTCGATGACCTGCAGGAGTTTAACGCCAAAGATTTCTGCCGCGCCCTGGTGGGCGAGTCCAATTAAGGAGTGACTAGTGTTTGATTCTCTGAGCGATCGCCTCAACGACACATTTGACCGCCTGCGCGGCAAGGGTAAGCTGACCGAGGCCGATATCACCTCGGCCATGCGCGACATTCGCATGGCGCTGCTCGAGGCCGACGTTAACTTTAAGGTCGTCAAGGAGTTCGTTGCTAAGACCAAGGAGCGCTGCATGACCGCCGAGGTCATGGAGTCGCTGTCGCCGGCGCAAAACGTCGTCAAGATCGTACTCGACGAGCTCACCGAGATGCTCGGCTCCACCGAGAGCAAGCTCGTTTTTAGTAACCGCATTCCTAATGTCATCATGCTCGTGGGCCTGCAGGGCTCCGGTAAGACCACGGCGGCCGTAAAGCTGGCCTACCTGCTCAAGAAGCAGGGCCGCTCGCCGCTGCTCGCCGCGTGCGACGTCTACCGTCCCGCCGCAGCCGACCAGCTAGCCACGCTTGGCGGAGAGATCGGCGTGCCAGTCTTCCGCGGTGACGGCGCGCACCCGGTCGACATTGCCAAGGGTGCCATCCAGGAGGCCGTCGACCACCTGCGTGACGTGGTCATCGTCGATACCGCCGGACGTCTTCAGATCGACGAGCAGATGATGCAGGAGGCCGTCGACATCAAGAAGGCCGTCAAGCCCGACCAGGTGCTGATGGTCGTCGACGCCATGACCGGCCAGGATATCGTCAACGTGGTCTCGACGTTTGCCGAGCGCACCGACTTTGATGGTGTGATTATCTCCAAGCTCGACGGTGACGCCCGTGGCGGTGGCGCGCTTTCGGTGCGTCAGGTGACCGGCAAGCCCATCAAGTTTGTGAGCATGGGCGAGAAACCCGATTCGCTTGAGCCGTTCTATCCCGATCGCATGGCCAAGCGAATCTTGGGCATGGGCGACGTTGTCGGCATCATCGAGAAGGCCCAGGAGGCCGCCGATGCCGAACAGCTCGAGGCTGCCGAGCGCATGCTGCGCGAGGGCTTTACCATGAACGACATGCTCGACCAGATGAAAGCCGTCAAGAAGATGGGCGGCATGAAGGGTATCCTGGGCATGCTCCCCGGTGGCCAGCGCGCGCTCAACCAGATGGGCGGTAACCTGGACGAGGGCATCTTCGACAAGAACGAGGCCATCATCATGTCGATGACCAAGGAGGAGCGTCTGCGTCCCTCCATCATCAACGGCCAGCGTCGCGCGCGTATCGCCAAGGGCGCCGGTGTGACCCCCACCGAGGTCAATAGCCTTATGAAGCAGTGGGGCGAGATGAACAAGATGATGGGCCGCATGCGCACGATGGCCAATCAGGCACAGGCCGGCGGCAAGAAGGGCAAAAAGGGCAAGAAGGGCAAGAAGATGCGCATGCCCAATATCCCTGGGCTGGACGCTATGGGTCTGGGCGGCATGGGCGGCCTGGGTACGGGCGGTCCCAAGTCCGATATGGAGCTGCTGCGCCAGATGGAAGCGCAGATGCGCAATAAAAAGTAGCGGCTGGTAGAGTCGTGTATGGCGAAGGCCGCCTGGATGGTATTCCAGGCGGCCTTCGCCGTTGGTGCGTTATATGTTGTGTGAGCAGACGCGTGATGGCATCGTTTGCCTGCTGTTAGTGGCAGCTGCAGCCCTCGTGACCCTCGTTCTCGTGATGGCCGTGGCAACCGCAGGATCCGCCGTGCTCATGGATGTGCTCGTGGCCGTGGCCGTGGCCATGGCAGTCGCAGGTGGCCTCGCCGGTCTGCGCGAGCGTGCCGGCAATGAGGGCCTCGACGCAAGCGTCGCAGCTGCCCTGGGCACCTGCGTATACCGTGATGCCGGCTTGGGCAAGCGCGTTGATAGCGCCGCCGCCGATGCCGCCGCAGATGAGCGTGTCCACGCCGCCGTTGGCGAGCAGGCCCGCAAGGGCACCGTGGCCGGTGCCGCCGGTGCCCACGACCTGCTCGTTGAGTACCTTGCCGTCCTGAATGTCGTAGATCTTGAACTGCTCGCTGCGGCCAAAGTGCATAAAGATGTTGCCGTTGTCGTACGTGGTTGCCACCCTCATGGTGTCGATCTCCTTTGCTGGCCATACGGCCGTTGCCGTGGTAATGGGGGAGTACGCGATATTGCCGCCTTCGATGATGAGCGCCCGACCATTGACCAACGCGTTTGCCACCTTGCGATGCGCGCGGCTGCAAATAGCCGCCACCGTGGCGCGCGCGATACCCATCTGCTTTGCGACTGCCTCTTGGTTAAGGCCTTCCAGGTCGCACAGGCGCAGCGCCTCGAGTTCGTCGACCGTCATGTCGATGGCGTCTCCGCTGGCTAGGCCGTCAGGGGTAAAGCCGCGGTATTCGGGGATGATCCCGACGCGGCGCAGTTTCTCGCGTCTTCCTGCCATACGTGCTCCTTATCTGACATATGTCAATAATAGAATAGCGAACGCGCAGATTTACGCAAGGAATTTCTGGCATATGCCAGAAAATGAAGGCATATGTTTGGGCTGTGGGGCCGCATGTGCCTGGGATACAATGAATCTCGCTTTTAGGCGACTGACAGGAGGGTCAATGAGCAAGGCTGATCAACAGTTTGTAACCATGTGCCGCGATATTCTGGACCATGGTACCACCACCGAGGGCCAAAAGGTCCGCCCGGTGTGGGAGGACGGCACCCCTGCCTATACCATTAAAAACTTTGGTGTCACGGCACGCTATGACCTGCGTGAGGAGTTTCCGGCGCTTACCCTGCGTCGAACGGCCCTCAAATCTGCCATGGATGAGATCCTATGGATCTATCAAAAGAAGTCCAATAACGTGCATGATCTCAACAGCCACATTTGGGATGAGTGGGCCGACGAGACCGGCTCCATCGGCAAGGCCTACGGGTATCAGATTGGGCAGAAGAGCCATTATGCCGAGGGTGACTTCGATCAGATGGACCGTGTGCTGTACGACCTTAAGAACACGCCGTACAGCCGCCGCATTATGACGAATACCTACGTGTTTAGCGACCTGTCCGAGATGCACCTGTATCCGTGCGCCTACAGCGTGACGTATAACGTGACGCAGCGCCCGCAGGATGATAAACCGACGCTCAACATGATTCTCAACCAGCGCAGCCAGGACATTTTGGCTGCGAACAACTGGAATGTGTGCCAGTACGCCATTTTGCTGATGATGGTCGCGCAGTCGGTCGATATGATTCCCGGCGAGTTGCTGCATGTGATCGCCGATGCCCACATTTACGACCGTCATGTCGATATCGTCCGCGAGCTTATCGAGCGTCCGCAGTTTGCCGCGCCTAAGGTAACGCTTAACCCCGATGTGCATGACTTCTATGCGTTTACGACCGACGACCTGATTGTCGAGGGCTATGAGCACGGCCCACAGGTCAAGAACATCCCCATTGCGGTGTAGGTGACGCGCATGACGTGTAAGCTTTCTGCCATTGTCGCCGTGTGCGATGACTGGGGTATTGGGTGCGAGGGCGACATGGTGGTGTCCAACCGTGCCGACATGCGTCATTTTGTGGCATGCACCAAGGGTTGCCCGGTCATTATGGGACGCAAGACGCTGCTGAGTTTTCCCGGCGGGCGTCCGCTCAAGAACCGTCGTAATATCGTGCTCACGCGCGATGAGGACTTTGCTCCCGAGGGCGTCGACGTGGTGCATAGCGTCGACGAAGCGCTCACCGCGGTAGCCGATGAGCCCGTTGCGTGGGTGATCGGTGGCGGCGAGGTGTATCGGCAGTTTTTGCCGTATTGCGCTGAGGCCGAGGTTACGCATAACCATTGCGTGCATGACGTGGATACGTACTTTCCCGATCTGGATGCCGATCCCGCGTGGGAGATTGCGCGGCGTGGCGGTGTTGCCACGATTGCCTCGGGCGAGGGCGACGAGGGTGTCGATTATGAGTTCGTAACGTATCGTCGCGTTGAGGCGTAAATCGTCCGGCGTGAACGGTATCATCGGATTGTTTGAATGCATGGGGCGGCGCTTAGCGTCGCCTCGTTTGGTATAGATGTTCTGTAAAGAAGGGTGCGGGCTGGCTGCTATGACTGATGCCGTTGAGGTGCTGCGAATCGATTCGCTCGAGGACGAGCGGCTCGATGCCTACGTGCGACTGACCGAGCGCGAGCTGCGCTGCGTGCTGGAGCCGCAAAAGGGCATCTTTATCGCCGAGAGTGCCAAGGTCATCGAGCGCGCGGTGCGCGCCGGATACGAGCCGGTGAGCTTTCTTTTGGGCGAACGCTGGCTCGATCAGATGATGCCGCTGTTTGAGCGCCTGGTTGTGCGCGAGGGCGCGGGTCCGGTTCCCGTGTTCGTGGCCTCCATAGAGCTTATGGAGCAGCTGACGGGCTTCAATGTGACGCGCGGTGCGCTCGCGGCATTCCGTCGTCCACGTCAGATTCCGGTAGCCGAGTTCTTGGGTGGCGTCGTCGATGCGGCGGGGGAGCGCCCGGTGCGCGTGTGCGTGCTCGAGGGCATTGTCGACCACACCAACGTCGGCGCGATTTTCCGCTCGGCGGCTGCGCTGAACGTCGATGGCATTTTGGTGAGCCCTACGTGCTGCGATCCGCTGTACCGTCGCTCGGCCCGCGTGAGCATGGGCACGGTGTTCCAGGTGCCCTGGACGCGCATTGGCAGCGAAGCGCGCGTATGGCCGCATGATGGGCTGGCGGCGCTACACGATGCCGGCTTTTCGTGTGCCGCTATGGCGTTGACGGATGATTCGGTGTCGCTGGACGATCCCGCGCTCCAGGAGATTGACCGCCTGGCAATCTTTATGGGCACCGAGGGTGCTGGCTTGGGCGCCAAGACCATTGCAGACTGCGACCGCGCCGTGCGTATTCCGATGGCGCATGGGGTCGATTCACTCAACGTGGCCGCGGCAAGTGCTGTTGCCTTTTGGCAGCTGTGCCCGCATGTGAGCAACGAGTACCACTACCAGCCGGGGCTGTATCACTAGGCAGATAGTTAGCACCGGGCTCTGGTTCGGGGCGTTTCGGCCGACGTCGGTCGGTGCTAAGCTGGTATTGGCTTTGGTCTTAAATTGCCGTTTTGTTGTTTGACGTACGCTGGTGGGGAGGGCGTGTGGCTAAGAAATCTACGGCTATCGATGTAACGCAGGGTGTCATTTGGCAACAGCTGCTGTCGCTGTGCGTCCCTATCTTCTTTAGCTCGTTTTTTCAGCAGGCTTACACGCTTATTGGTACGTATATCGTCGGCCAGTTTGGCGGCAAGCTCGCGCTGGGTGGCATTCAAGCCACGATGGTGCTCACCGAGCTCTGCATTGGCTTTTGCGTTGGCGTTGGCGCTGGCTGCGCGGTCATTACCGGTCAGTATTTTGGTCAGCACGATGATGAGCGATTGAGTCGTTCGGTCCATACGGCCATGACGCTCGCGCTGGTGGGCGGTATCGTTTTCTCGATTCTTGGCATAGTGTTCGTTGAGTCCATGCTGGTACTTATGAACACGCCGCATGAACTATTGGCCGAGGGCGTGGCCTATGCTCGTTGCTATTTTGCCGCCATGGTTGCGGCGCTGCTGCTCAATATGGGAACGGCGCTGCTGCGCGCCGTGGGCGACACACGCGGCCCTGCTGTGATCATTGCTTCCGGCTGCCTTGTTAATGCGGTGCTGGATGTCATCTTCGTTGCCGTGCTTCATATGGAGGCTCTGGGCTGCGGCATCGCGGTGGCGCTGACCATTTGCTCCAACGCCACGATGATCGTGATTCGTATGATGCACGCTCCGGGTGCGTGGCGGCTTTCACTGTCCAAACTCTGCATTGATCCTGGCATTTGTAAGAGCATGATCTCGTGTGGTCTGCCGCTTGGCTTTCAGTCTGCTGCGTATTCGATTTCCAACGTTTTGATTCAGGTGTCGGTCAACTCGTTTGGTGCCGATGTCACCACGGCGTGGGGTCTTTCGGGCCGTTTGGATGGCATTGTCTGGATGGTTACCGAGGCGCTTGGCGTTTCGATCACTACGTTCTCGGCACAGAACTTTGGCGCGCGCAATTACGAGCGCATGCGCAAGGGCTACCATACGTCGCTTGTGCTTTCGTTTATGCTCATTGGTGGCCTGTCTGCCGTGCTGCTGGTGTTCTCGGGTCCGTTGTCGCGTCTGTTTGTCGACGATGCTTCGATTTCGGCGTACACCACGACGATTCTTCATTTTATCGCGCCGTTCTACGCGATCTTCTCGATTATCGAAAACGCGTCGGGCTCCATTCGCGGCGCCGGCGTGAGCTTACAGCCCATGCTGCTCACGATTTTTGGCACCGTCGTGCTCAGGGTGATCTGGGTGTTTGCGATTATGCCGTTCGATCCGTCGCTTGAGCACCTGCTGCTGGTTTACCCCGTAACCTGGCTCATCACGGCCACAATGTTCACCATCTACCACCACAGCGGCAACTGGCTAGGTCGCGCCACTGCCTAATGATCCCTGGGGGACTGAGGAAAACGGATCATTGCGGATCATTGCTCTTCGTCGTGATGTCGATGATCCGTTTTCCTCCGTTCCCTTCTGATCAATTAGTATTCGATGCCTTGGCGGGCTAGGAGGCCTTCGTCGAAGTAGTGTTTGACGGGGCGCATTTCGGTTACTAGGTCAGCAAGGTCGGCGAGGGGCAGTAATCCGCGGCCGGTGAGCACGAGCTCCGTGGTGGCAGGCTTCAGCGCGATCAACCCCTCCACATCCTCGCGCGTCACAAAGCCGCGGCGCATGGCCTCGCCAAGTTCGTCCAGAATCAGAACGTCGACCTGGCTAATCTGCTCGCGCGCTAGCTCCATGATCTGTGCGGCGCAAGCCTCGGGCGTGTCGCGATCGGCCTGCACAATACGCAGCCCCAGGCGCGGCGCGGCATCGTGTTCTGCGCAGTGCAACTTCTTCGCAAATTGCAGCATGAGTACGTCGAGCCCATAACCTGTGGCACGCAGTGCGAGCCCCAGCGCAGCCGTCGTCTTGCCCTTGCCGTCGCCCGTGTAGATCTGAACCTTGCCGACTTCCAGTGATGCCATCTCTGTCCTTTCGTGCCCGGCGTCGGTTTATCGCCGTCTGGGTTGGGTATTCTAGATAGCATTATCAACCCCAGTAGATGGAGTTCAAGCAGATGGAGATGGATGACAACAAACGTAGACGGAATATGATCCTCTACGTGCTCATCGCCTTCGTCGTCTACCTCGTGCTCTCGACCGTTCTGTTCCCCAACATCGGTCACACGCAGCAGATTACGAAGACCGATTACTCGACGTTTGTCAAAGCGCTCGATAAGAAGAGTGTCGACAAGGTCGAGTACAACACGGACGATTACACGATTTATTACACCAAGAAGGGCGAGGACGAGAACATCGCCTACAAGACGACCGGTGTGCCGAATGACGCGGGCTTTACCGATCGCGTGCTTGAGTCCGGTGCTTCGCTGGAGTCGGTCGTTCCCGATAAAAACTCGGGTCTGATGACCTACTACCTGCTCACGCTTATCCTTCCCATGGCCATCTTCTTCCTTATCGGTTGGTGGCTCAACCGCCGTATGAAGAAGGCTATGGGTGATGACGGCCCGTCGATGAACTTTGGCGGCGGTGGCTTTGGCGGCGGCGGACTGGGTAAGTCCGGCGCGCGCGTGATCGCCTCCAAGGACGTGGGCGTGACCTTTAAGGACGTCGCCGGCCAGGAAGAGGCTAAGGAGTCTCTCAAGGAGGTCGTCGACTTTCTGGAGAAGCCGCAGCGCTACGAGGAAATCGGCGCCAAGCTGCCGCGCGGTGCTCTCCTTGTCGGTCCTCCGGGTACCGGTAAAACCCTGCTTGCCAAGGCTGTGGCCGGCGAGGCGGGCGTGCCGTTCTTTAGTATTTCTGGTTCTGAGTTTGTTGAGATGTTCGTTGGCCGCGGCGCCGCTAAGGTTCGCGATCTGTTTAAGCAGGCCAAGGAAAAGGCCCCGTGCATCGTGTTTATCGACGAGATCGATACCATCGGTAAGAAGCGCGATGGCGGCGGCTTTAGTGGCAACGACGAGCGCGAACAGACGCTCAACCAGCTGCTGACCGAGATGGACGGCTTCGATAACCACAAGGGTATCGTCGTTCTTGCTGCTACCAACCGTCCCGACAGCCTTGACCCGGCCCTGCTGCGCCCCGGTCGTTTTGACCGTCGCATCCCCGTTGAGCTGCCCGACCTTACTGGCCGCAAGAACATCCTCGAGCTGCATGCAAAGAGCGTGAAGACGGAGCCGCCGATCGACCTGACCGCGATTGCCCGCGCCACGCCCGGTGCCTCGGGCGCCGACCTGGCCAACATCATCAACGAGGGCGCGCTGCGTGCCGTCCGCGAGGGTCGCAAGCGCGCGACGCAGGATGACTTTGAGGAGTCGGTGGAGGTCGTCATCGCCGGCCAGCAGCGTAAGTCCACGGTTCTGTCCGACCACGAGAAACAGGTCGTGTCCTATCACGAGATCGGCCATGCCATCGTTGCCGCCCGCCAGAAGGGTTCTGCGCCGGTTACCAAGATCACCATCGTGCCGCGTACGAGCGGTGCTCTGGGCTACACCATGCAGGTCGAGGAGGATGAGCGCTTCCTGACCACGCGCCAGGAAGTCCTGGACAAGCTCGCTGTCTATTGCGGTGGCCGTGCAGCCGAGGAGCTTATCTTTGGCGAGATGACGACCGGTGCCGCCAACGATATCGAGCAGGCCACCAAGCTCGCCCGCAACATGGTGACGCGCTTTGGCATGTCCGATGAGTTTGGCATGATGGCGCTCGGTACCGTTCAGAATGCGTACCTCAACCAGGATACGTCGCTCACCTGCGCCCCCGGTACGGCCGAACGCGTGGACGCGATTGTCGCCAAGCTGATCGAGGATGCGCACGACCGCGCTCTGCAGATCCTCAAGGAGAACAAGTTTAAGCTCCATGAGCTGGCTCGTTATCTGTACAAGAAGGAGACGATCACGGGCGAGGAGTTCATGAATCTCCTCACGCGCGAGAATCCGCTGATGCCGAAGCAGCAGTAATACTGGTTGCGCAGTGTCTATCGCCCCATTTGAGTGTCCATCTCAAATGGGGCGTTTTGCGTGGGGAGAGTTGAATATGAAAATCGTGGCAAGTGCCTGCTTGATGGGCGAGAGCTGCAAGTATAACGGGCTCGATAACTACCATCGCGAGCTGGTCGAAGCGTGCGAATGCACGGGGACCGAGGTACTCTTGGTGTGCCCTGAGGTCTTTGGCGGCCTGCCCACGCCGCGCAAGCCGTCCGAGATTGTGAACGGCGAGGTCCGTACCTGCGAGGGCATCTCGGTCGATCGCGAGTTTCGCCTGGGTGCCCAACGTGCGCTCGATATGTGCGAACAGGCGGGCGGCCCGTCCGAAATCGCTGCGTGCGTCTTGCAGGACCGTAGCCCCTCGTGCGGTGCGAGTCGCGTCTACGATGGCACCTTTAGCGGTACGCTCACCGCGGGCAACGGTGTTTTTGTCGATCTGCTGCTGCGTCACGGGTACCGTGTGATTCCGGCTAGCGAGTTCGATCCCAGCATGCTGGAACATTGTCCATAGCATTCGAACCCAACACTTCCTCACGGGTGACCGTTTTGGCATCATCCGTGAAGTTGATATTGAGTACGACCTGGTCATCAAAGACGTAGACCGAGTTGACAGGCGCCGTACCCAGGCAGCCCCTCCCCGCGGCCCTCGCGCAGGAACGCGCACAAGGCCCTCCCGTCTCTTGCGCCCCTCCTGCCCCAAACCCTGCTAGGAACGAG
>DXMB01000072.1:8481-10708 GCA_019414425.1 Collinsella sp. | reverse complement strand
TTGAAAGGCAGATTGCCGCTCTGGCGGGTTTGCAGCGTCGAGCCGTTACGCGGTTCGTAGAACCGCGTAACTAACAAATGAGCATCGCGTCGCCAAAGCTGAAGAAGCGGTAGCGCTCCTCGATGGCGGCGGCGTAGGCATCCATGATCTGGTCGCGGGTGGCAAGTGCGCTCACAAGCATCATGAGCGTGGAGCGCGGCACGTGGAAGTTCGTGATCAGCGCGTCGACCACGTGATAGGTCGAGCCGGGCATGAGGTAGAGCTGCGTCGTCGCGTTCTCGCGCACCACGATGTCGCCGCGGCCGAGCGTATCGGCCCCGTCCTCGCGGCCCTCAAAATAGCGCGCCGTCACAGCCGGATCGGACACCGGAGCATCGGCGTCAAACGCGCTTTCGAGCGAGCGTACTGCGGTAGTGCCGACGGCGATCACGCGGTGCCCCTCGGCCTTCGCCTTATGCACGGCGTCGACAACCTCCTGCGACACGTGGTAACGCTCGGTGTGCATGACGTGCTGCGTGGGGTCGTCCTCCTCCACCAGACGGAAGGTATCAATACCCACCTCGAGCTCGACGGCGGCAAACTTCGCGCCCTTGGCCTCGATAGCGGCCATGAGCTCGGGAGTAAAGTGCAGACCCGCCGTAGGAGCGGCAGCCGAGTGCTCCTCCTTCATGGCGTAGACGGTCTGGTACTTCTCGGGGTCGCCCTCGTAATCGGTAATGTAGGGCGGCAGCGGCACGTGACCGGCAGCATGAATGGCCTCGTCGAGCGTGCGCGGCTCGCCGGCGGCATTGCAGCCGGCCGGCTCAAAGCGCACCAGACGGCCTCCGCGGCTATCGGTGACAAAGTCGATGACCTCGGCCGTCAGCACCACGGGAGCCCCCTCGGGCGCATGGGCGCCACCGGCGCGATACTCAATCTGAGCACCGGGCTTCAGGCGCTTACCCGGCTTGACCAGGCACTCCCAAACGTGGCCCAGCGGGTCAACATCCTCACGGCGCTTGAGCAGCAGCGTCTCGACCACGCCACCCGAGCCGGCTTTGCGACCGATCAGGCGGGCCGGCATCACACGCGTCTTGTTGATGACGAGCACATCGCCCGGCTCGATATAGTCGATGATGTCGCGGAAGATGCGGTGCTCAACGGTACCGCCGTGCTCCAGCGGCTTCCCCGCCTGGGAGCCTTTGCGATCCACCACCAGCAGGCGGCAGGAGTCGCGCGGCTCGGCAGGAGCCTGGGCAATCAGTTCCTCAGGAAGGTTGTAGTCAAAATCATCGGTACGCATAGACAAGTCGGATACTCCTTATATAGCTAAAGTCCGCTCTACATCCTAGCAGGCTGACGTCCCAAACGAACTACTTTTTGGCGGCTTTGCGCTCGTCGCGGATGCGGGCGCGGTCCATGGCCGCCTCGACAGCAGAAAAGCGGCAGCCGCAGTAGTTCTGTCGATACATGCCCAGTTCGCGCGAACGGCGCGTAGCCTCGGGATAATACGGGCGAAAATCGCGAATCACCGGGGTGAGCCCATGGGCGGCCGCCAAACGCTCAAGCACGTCATTGCAGGTGTCGAACAGCTGATACGGCGAGACGGCGAGCGTCGTACCCACATATTCAAACCTGCGCTCCTGGGCAACGCGGCATGCCTCGGCCAAGCGCAAGGCATAGCACGAGCGACAGCGACGGGGCCGATCGGCACCCAGCGGGGCCACGCCGGCCTCCCAGCGCTCGCGGTCCTCCCCCGCCTCGATGAGCTCGATGTCGCCATCGGCACACCACCGGCGCAGCTCGTCCAGACGCCGCCGCCATTCATCGCGCGGTTGAATATTGGGATTGGTCCAGCAAATCGTGGGCTCAAACCCCTCCTCGCGCAGCAGGCGAACCGGCTCAAGCGAGCATGGTGCACAGCACGCATGCAGCAACAACGACTTCATCGACATCCCCGTCCCAGAAAACTCACCCCGACATCATGGCAGCTAAAATAGCCCCGTCCCAAAAAGACTACTTTGCGAAAAAGCGCACGCCAAAGGACGTATCCTCGCAGGCGACGATACGGCGGTCGCGCAGAATGGTCCGCACGTAATACCAATCACCCACACAGCCCGACAAGTGCAGACCAGCCGCCAGGTAGCACAGCAGCGGATAGTCCGAGAACGCAAACCCCAGGGCAAATGCTGTCGTCACAACAACCGTCGGCGCCAGGCAAACCGCCATGTACCGCCGGCGCGAATAC
>DXMB01000072.1:0-8381 GCA_019414425.1 Collinsella sp. | reverse complement strand
CGTCACAACAACCGTCGGCGCCAGGCAAACCGCCATGTACCGCCGGCGCGAATACACAACGCCCTCGGCGCAGGCATAGATCATCGCCGTCTCGCGATTCGCCCCAAAGGTCACCTGCGCGCCCGCAGGCGCCAGCAGCTTAAAAAACACCGCATGCACCAGCTCGTGCACGGCAAACGATGCCATTGAGACCGCAGCCAAGCCGACTATCCAGCCCACGACAGCCATCCAGCCGCCCGCCTCAGCCGCGTCCAAGTCCGCAGGCCCGCCCAACAGCATAAACACCGGCACCAGGCACACGGCAAACACCGCGATCACGGCCATCCCCCACACGAAGCAAGCGTGTAGAAAATCCTCGTCCTCAAACGCATGTATGTTGGAAATCTCATTCATAGCATCTTAGGATAGCGCCCCTGCCACGCACCCGCCCGCATGTGCGATAATGTCGAACGATATGCACGAATTGACCACCGCGCCGCCGAACCCCGTGCCCGGCCGCGCTCTTACCTATATGCGAAGGAGTCCCATGGCATCCAAATACTCCATGAACGACCGTCCCAGCTGGCCGCGCCGCGCCATCGTTACCGCCGGCGAGCCCTACGGCAACAAGGGCCTTCACTTTGGCCACGTCGGCGGCGTCTTTGTCCCGGCCGACTTCTTCGCCCGCTTCCTGCGTGACCGCCTGGGCCGCGAAAACGTCATCTTCACCTCGGGCACCGACTGCTACGGTTCGCCCATCATGGAGAGCTACCGCAAACTCAAGGAGAACGAGGGCTACGACAAGTCCATCGGCGAGTATGTCGAGTCCAATCACTCCCGCCAGGCCGCGACCCTCAACAACTACAACATCAGCTGCGATATCTACGGCGGCTCGGGCCTTGAGCCGGCGGCCCAGATCCACAACGAGGTGACTGCCGAGATTATCGAGCGCCTGCACGGGCAGGGCACCATCTCCAAGCGCTCCACGCTGCAGTTCTACGATGCCAAGGCCGGCACGTTCCTCAACGGACGCCAGGTCATCGGCCGCTGCCCCATCCAGGGCTGCAAGTCCGAGAAGGCTTATGCCGACGAGTGCGATCTGGGCCACCAGTTTGAGCCCGAGGAGCTCATCGCGCCCAAAAGCCAGCTCACCGGCGAGGTGCCCGAGTTGCGTCCGGTCGACAATCTCTACTTTGACCTGCCGGCCTACCTCGACTTCATGAAAACCTACACCGCCAAGCTCGCCCAGAACCCGCAGGTTCGCTCCGTGGTCTCCAAGACCATGGAGGAGTGGCTGCTGCCGGCTCAGCTCTACATCCAGAACAAGTTCCGCGAGGCCTTCGACGCCGTCGAGGACCAGCTTCCCGAGCACACCGTGCTGGAGCCCGAGGGCAACAAGAGCAGCTTTACCGTCACCTTCCCCAGCTGGAAGGAGCGCGACGACGCCCACGCGGTGCTCGCCAACGGCGGCGTGCGCTTCCGCAGCGGCAAGGCGCTCGTGCCCTTCCGCATCACCGGCAACATCGACTGGGGCGTTCCGGTGCCCGAGGTCGATGGCGTCTCCGACGTCACCTGCTGGTGCTGGCCCGAGAGCCTGTGGGCGCCCATCAGCTATACGCGTACCGTGCTCGCGCGCGATGCCAAGGCCGCCGGCGTGACCGAGGGCGTCGCCGCCCAGGATGCCGCCCTCATGGGCGAGCCCGCTGCCGACTCCACGCAGGTACCCGCGCCCACCTACCAGCACAGCTCGCTCGACTGGCGCGACTGGTGGTGCTCTGACGACGCTCAGATTTACCAGTTCATCGGTCAGGACAACATCTATTTCTACTGCATCGCGCAGACCGCCATGTGGGAGGCCCTGGGCTGGGACCTCACGCAGAGCACCGTCAGCGCCTGCTACCACCTGCTCTACATGGGCAAAAAGGCCAGCTCGTCCTCGCAGACGCCTCCCCCGCCGGCAGACGACCTGCTCAACCACTACACCTGCGAGCAGATGCGCGCGCACTGGCTGTCGCTCGGCCTGTCCGAGAAGCCGGTGAGCTTTAGCCCCAAGGCATACGACACCCGCGTGACCGGCAAGGACAAGGACGGCAACGAGGTGCGCACCTGCGACGACAAGCGCGTTATCGACCCGGCCCTTAAGGAGAGCGCCCTTTTGACCGGCGTGTTCAACCGCTTGGCCCGCAGCTGCTTCTACGGCGTCGCCGTCAAGGAGGGCGACGAGAGCCCCTACCGCAACGGCTGCATCCCCGCCGGTGCAGCTTCTGACACCGTAGTCGAGGCCGCCGAGCAGGCAGCCCTCGCCTTTGAGCAGGCCATGTACAAGTTTGAGACGCACCGCGCGCTTGCCGTGTGCGACGACTACCTGCGCGCCGCCAACAAGCGCTGGAGCGATGCCTCCAAGGCCGCCAACAAGCTCGAGGGCGAGCCGGCCAACGCCGCAATGACGCAGGCCCTCGTCGACGCCTTTACCGAGCTGCGCGTGGCGACCGTCCTGATGCACGGTATTGTGCCGGCCGGCTGCGAGCTCATCTGCGAGTACTTCGACGTCGACCCGGTCGCCTTCTTTAGCTGGGATAACATCTTTGCCTCCACGGATGAGTTTGTGGAGAGCCTGGGCGAGAAGCCCGGCGAGCACCGCGTGAAGCCGCTGCCCCCGCGCTTCGACTTCTTTAGCAAGCACGAGAGCCAGTACTAAAGCACGCCAGCAGCGGCGTGCCCGGAAAGTAGTCAATTTGGAACGGGAAGGAAAGACGGATGTCCAAGCCGCGTCGTCGTAAGCAGAAAAAGCAGGTTAAGCCCGAGCTCAAGCTTAGGCAGTTTGCCTCCACCGAGCTTTCCGACCAGCTTGCCGCCCTTCCCTGCGCCGCCGACCTGCCGCGCTTTATGGTCGACACGGTCGCCGGCGCCTATGCGCCCGCCGATGCCGAGCTCATGATCGAGGGCTTTGGTGCCGCGGCCACACGCCCGGTCACACTGCGCGCCAACACGCTCAAGGCGACCGCCGAGGACATCGCTGCGGCGCTCGATGCAGCCGGCATCGCCCACAACCCCGTCGTCTGGTACCCAGACGCCTTTATCCTGCCCGAGGCCCAGGTTTCCGATCTGTGGGATCTCGACATCTACCGCGACGGCAAAATCTATCTGCAGAGCCTGTCGTCCATGATGCCGCCGTTGGCCCTGGGCGTTCAGGCCGGCGAGGACATCCTGGACATGTGCGCAGCCCCCGGCGGCAAGACAACGCAGATCGCCGCCCTCACCCAGGGCCAGGCACACCTCACGGCCTGCGAGATGAGCATTCCCCGCGCCGAAAAGCTTGAGTCCAACCTCCACCGCCAAGGTGCCAAAAACGTGCCCGTCATGCGCATCGACGCACGCGAGCTCGACGAGTTCTTCCGCTTTGACCGCATCCTGCTCGACGCTCCCTGCACCGGCACGGGCACCGTCATCAACGGCAACGAGAAAAGCCTGCGCGGCCTCACCGAGCAGTTGCTGAGCAAGTGCGCCCGCTCGCAGCGAGCACTTCTGGACCGCGCCATGGGTGCCCTCAAACCGGGCGGCACGCTCGTCTATTCGACCTGTTCGATCTTGCCGCAGGAAAACGAGGACGCCCTGCAAGAGGCCCTCGACAAGCATATGGACTGCGAGCTTATCCCCCTCGACGGCACGCCGAGCGAAAGTGAAACGCAACGTGCTCAGGAAGCTGGCGAAGAGCCACACATCGAGAGCAACGCTCTCACCGAGGCCATCGCCGCCGGCCACGTCTCGTCCGTCGCCAACGGTATGCCCGGCACGCTGACCATTCCGCCCAGCCGCGACTTTGAGGGCTTCTACATTGCCCTGATCCGAAAACGCAGCTAGCGCACGGATCCAAAACTCAACAAGCTATTTCTGTGCGCGTTTGCCCTGCTGGTCGCGATGCTGTTTAAGCATCGCACGCTCCTTGCGCTCGGCCCTTTTGCCCTTAATGGCCGTGGCCACAAAGTAGATGACCGCGGCGGCAACGATTGCGCCCACACACAGGCCAATCGAGCCAAACATTGCTGTCAATTCCATACCGCGTCACCTCTCTTTTAAACGGGACTTTCAAGATAGCACCTCGATCCCCGCCACCACAGCTCCTTCACGTTCGCCGCCCTTCGGTCTAACGGAGGACGCGGCGGGGAAAAATCAACTCGTCAAACGATTTAGCAAGCACAACGCTGCCGGCACCCTGCCGGCCGTCATCACATAGAATCGAGCCTCCATGGATACCCTCAACGATCTAAATGAGCGCGTCGACGCCTTCGTCGGCACCAGCTCCTTCGACACGCCTGCCGCGGCAAACGACCAAGCTCCCATCGATGTGCCCGCCGAGGTTCACGAGGACATCGTCGCCTCGGTCGATTTCTCCGAGGTCGAGCTCGCAGACGAGTTCACCGAGCCCCAGGTAGCCGTGACCCCCAACGGACTGCTCCCCATGGAGCCACTGCCCATCGACGGACGTTTGCGCAAGGCGGCCCTTCGCATGCCCGACGAGATCGAGGAGGCCAGCGGCTTTACGCTCTTCGGCCGCCGCATCAAGTCGCTCATTTACACCACCGATGTCGCGGTTAT
The DNA here is from genome assembly GCA_019414425.1 of Collinsella sp. GTDB lineage: Bacteria > Actinomycetota > Coriobacteriia > Coriobacteriales > Coriobacteriaceae > Collinsella. The sequence goes on along the minus strand of DXMB01000072.1, from coordinate 3,806 downwards.
CCGCAACTCCAACGCCGATGCCGTCTTTGCCGTTTACCCCTTCACGCCGCAGCCGGCCATTACGCAGGCACTGTTGACCGTCGCCGAGTGCCCGGTCTTTGTAGGCGTGGGCGGCGGAACTACGACCGGTAAGCGCTCCGTGCAGATGGCAGCCGTCTCCGAGATGCAGGGCGCGGCGGGCTGCGTGGTCAACTCCCCCGCCACCGCCGGGATGGTCGAGCACATCACCAACATCGCCGACATCCCTGTCATCGCCACGGTCGTACGTTGCGACGACGATGCGCATGCCAAGGTGCGCGCCGGAGCCAAGATTCTCAACATCGCGGCCGGCAAAAACACACCGCAGGTCCTACGCGAGCTGCGCGAGCACTATCCCAACCTGCCGCTCATCGCGCCGGGCGGCAAGACGCCCGAGAGCATCCGCGAAACCATCGCCGCCGGCGCCAACGCCATCATCTGGACGCCGCCTTCGGCCCAGCAGCTACAGGCCGACATGATGCAGCGCTATCGCAAGATGAAGGAAGACGCCACACCTGTCATCTCGCGCGACGATGTGCCCATTATCGACCAGGTCGCCGCCGCCGAAGTCAGCCAGGTCGAGAACATGAATCCCGACGTGCCGATTCCCGACGAAGTCATCGAGCGCGTCGCTTCGATCCACGAGCGCGTCGAGGAGCATCGCGCCAACCGCGGCCTCAAGCCGTCACTGCACGGCTTTTTCTTCCGCGGAAAGAAACGCTAGCCGCAACAGCAAGGCCCGCTCCACAAACGTGAGACGGGCCGTTTTCGTTTGAGCAATCATGCAGCGACGTGATGGGGCAAATTAATCCACGCGCTTGTCGCCCATAAAGAAGAGCGCCACCGTACCGGGTCCGGTATGCGAGCCAATCAGAGTACCGATGTCATTGATCTCAATCTTGCCTTTAAGCTGCGGAACCTGTTCCTCAATCAGCGCCGCAACTGCCTCGGCATCCTCGCGGCACGCCGAGTGCGACATGATGCACTTACCCGAATAATCCGTACCGCCCTGCACGTGTGCCATCATGGTCTTAGCCATCTCGGAAATCGCGCGCTTCTTGGTGCGAATCTTCTCACGCGGCGACAGCTTACCTTCGCAATCGACCGTTATAAGCGGGCAAATCTTAAGCGCCGTGCCAATGATCGCGCTCGCAGCCGAAATGCGACCGCCTCGTAGGTAGCTCGACAGATCGGTCGAGAAGAACCAGTGGTGCAGGTTGAGTTTGTGCTCCTCAATCCAAGCGGCCGTCTCGTCGAGTGAAGCCCCGCTATCGCGCACATCGGCGGCATATTCCAGCAACAGACCAAAGCCCGAAGACGCCCCCAGCGAATCGATGACGCGCACCTTGCCGCCCTCGGGATAGCGATCCGCAAGCATCTGCGCCGCGACGCAGGCCGATCCATACGTGCCCGAAATACCCGACGACAACGTCAGGTGCAGCACGTCTTTACCCTCGGCAACAAACGGCTCCCAAAACTCCTCGTACTCACCCACGCTCACCTGAGACGTCTTGGGCATGGCGCCCGCGGCAATCTGGGCAAAAAACTTGTCCGGCGTAATCGACTGATACAGATCGTCCGTATAGACAACATCGTCGATCTCGTAATGAAAACACACGACAGGAATATTGCGCGACGCAAAGAACTCACGGGTTCGGTCGGCGGCGGATTCACAGGTCAGGACAAAATCACTCATATGAGGCTCCTTACTCATTGCTGCGCAAATTATCGCACAGTGAGCCTACATACGGTACATATGTCCACTATTTACCAAATCGAACCAAAAATAGCGAACATCTTTACCACCATCGTCTCCACCGGCTCCACGCATAAATATCTGAGAAAACACCTTCTGTCGTCTCCACCCGACCAACACATCTACCTCAACTAAATCGATTTACCAAACCGTTCGGCCAACAATTCGACCTCCCACCCCCAATCGAAACAAAAGCGGCGCATACTGATAAACGTTTGACGCTGTTTATCAGTTTTACCAACCCCATCGGAAGGTGTTTCATGGTCGCATTCGATCGCAATCCGCAAGACTTTAAGTATCTGCGCCTGCTGTCGAGACAGTTCCCCACCGAACAATCCGCATTTACCGAAATTATCAACCTCTCGGCCATCCTCAACCTACCCAAGGGCACCGAGCATTTTATGAGTGACGTGCACGGCGAATACGAAGCCTTTATGCACATCCTCAACAACTGCTCGGGCGTCGTGCGCGAGCATGTCGACGAAATTTTTGGCGACACGCTCACCTTTGACGAAAAGGGCGAGCTGTGCACGCTCATCTACTACCCGCGCGAGAAGATCGACCTGGTCCGCAGCCGGCGCGAGGACTCGCCAACCTGGTACAAGACGATGCTTGACCAGCTCATCATGGTCGCTCGCTCACTTTCAAGCCGCTACACGCGCTCCAAGGTGCGTAAGGCCATCCCGCGCGACTACGCCTACATCATCGACGAGTTGTTGCACACGCACCCGGACGAGAACAACTATCGCGTGCGCTATCACGAGCGCATCGTGGAGTCCATCCTGGAGACCGCCAGCGCCGACGACTTTATCGAGTCGCTCGCCTCGCTCATCAAGCGCCTGGCCGTCGACCACCTGCACCTGGTGGGCGACATCTTCGACCGCGGCGGCGGCGCGGCCAAGATTATGGACCGTCTGCTCACCTACCATTCACTCGACATCCAGTGGGGCAACCACGACTTGCTGTGGATGGGCGCTGCGGCCGGTGAGCCCGCCTGCATCGCCACGGTGTTGCGCAACAACCTACGCTACGACAACTACGAGATCCTGGAGAACGACTACGGCATCTCGCTGCGTGAGCTTGTCGCCTTTGCCGATGCCACCTACACCGCCGGTGAGTCCATCACCCCGCTGATCAAGGCCATCAACGTGCTGCTCTTTAAGCTCGAGGGTCAGATTATCCAGCGCCATCCCGAGTTCGACATGACCGACCGCCTGTTACTCGACAAGATCGACCACGACACCGGCACGGTCACGCTCGCCGACGGCAGCGTGTGGCCGCTCACGACCAACGACTTCCCCACCGTCGACCCGGCGGACCCCTACACGCTCACGTCTCAGGAGCAGCACATCATCGACAAGCTCGTGTCAGAGTTTGTCACCGCCGATCACCTGCATCGCCATATCGATTTCCTCTATTCCCACGGCTCGATTTACAAGGTCGCCAACGGCAACCTGCTCTTCCACGGCTGCGTTCCGCTCAACGAAGACGGCACCTTTAGCAGCATGAACTGCCTGGGCACCTGGCACGCTGGCCGCGATTATCTCGATTTTTGCGACCACATCGCCCGCCGCGCGTGGCGCGTGGGCGACCGCGATGCCCTCGACTGGATGTGGTACCTGTGGATTGGCTTCAATTCACCCGCCAGCGGACGCCTGGTGCGTACCTTTGAGCGCGCCTATATCGCCGATAAGAGCACCTGGGTCGAGCCGATGGACCCGTACTTTACGCTTACCAAGTCGCCCTCGGTCTGCGATGATATCATGCGCGAGTTTGGCGTCGCGCCCATGGCATGCTCGCCGACCGGCCACATCATCAACGGCCACACGCCCGTTAAAACCACCAAGGGCGAGCAGCCCATCCGCGCCGAGGGCAAGCTGCTGGTCATCGATGGCGGCTTCTGCCGCGCTTACCATCCCAAGACGGGCATCGCCGGCTATACGCTCATCTCGAGCTCGCGCGGCTGCCGCCTCAAGTCGCACCGGGCCTTTACGACGGTTGCCGAGGCACTCACGCGCAACGTGGACATCGA
>DXMB01000071.1:0-10710 GCA_019414425.1 Collinsella sp. | reverse complement strand
AAAGGTGGCCATCGCCGCCATCCTCGCCATGCGTCCGCGCGTCTTGGTTCTCGACGAGCCCACCGCGGCACTCGACCCCGCCAGCTCCACGCTGGTCTTCGAGACGCTGCGTGAGGCAAACCGCGCACTTGGAATCACCATCGTCGTCGTTGAGCAAAAGGTCGCCCTGCTCTCGGAGTACTGCAACCGCGTGCTCGTGCTCAACCATGGCGAAATCGCGCTGCAGGGCGAACCACACGAGGTCTTCGCGCATACCGACGAGCTCCGTGCCATCGGCGTCGACTGCCCTCGCGTCACGCGTATCTTCAATAGCCTCGAGGCCGATGGCCTGGTAAGCGGTACCCCTTGCTTGGATGTCGATGAGGCCGAGCGCCTGATTTCGGGCATCGTCGACCCCGCACGCGCGGCCAGCGAAGCCCAGGCGCCCGCCGGCTCCCCGCATGCACCGTCGTTGCGCCCTCATGCCAAGGACGCCGAGCCCACGCTCACCTTCGATCACGTTGAGTTTGCCTATCCCAATGGCGGCGCCGCCGTACACGACCTCAACCTGACCCTCTATCCCGGCGAGCTCGTGGGCATCGTCGGCCAGAACGGTGCCGGCAAGACCACGCTCACCAAGCTGCTCACAGGCCTGCTTAAGCCCGCCTCGGGCAGCGTGCGCGTTACGGGGCTGGACACCGCAGCCGTTCCCACGAGCCGCATCGCCCGCGAAGTCGCAACCCTCTTCCAAAACCCCGACCGCCAGATCTGCAAGGACACCGTGCTCGACGAGGTTGCCTTTGGCTTGGAGCTTGGCGGCATCGACCGTGCCGAGGCTCTGCGTCGTGCTCAACTCGTTATCGACCGCTTTGGCCTGCCTGCCGATGAGGCACCTTTCTCACTTTCGCGCGGCCAGCGACAAATGGTGGCGCTTGCCTCCGTCGTAGTGGTTGAGCCCAAGATCGTCGTGCTCGACGAGCCCACGAGCGGCCTTGATTACCGCGAGTGCATGACCGTCATGGAAACGGTGCGCACCATGGCCGAGCGCGGTTGCGCCGTTATCATGGTCTGCCACGATATGGAAGCCGTCTCGGATTTTGCCGAGCGCATTGTGGTAATGGCCGACGGTCGCATCCTCGACCGCGGCCGCACGCACGAGCTATTCTCGAACATCGATCTCATGCGGCGTGCCTATGTTGAGCCGCCCCAGGTTATTGAACTCTCGCGCCGTCTGGCATCTTCCGTCTCGCCCGCTTTTGCGCAGGTGAGCGAGGTCACCGATATCGTTCGCATTACCAAGGAGATGGTCCGCCGTGGTTAACGTCATCGACTACATGCCGGGCGATACGCTGCTGCACCGCCTGAACCCCGTCGTCAAACTGGGCCTCGCCGCCGCCATCATCGTCGGCATCTTCTTGTCCGACACCTACGTGGCGCTGCTGGGCTTTTTGGCACTCACCCTTGCGCTGGGTGCCTATGCCGGCGTCGTCGACCGTCTGTTCTCGTTGCTCAAGTTGCTGATTCCGCTCGCGCTTATCATGCTGGTACTCCAGCTGGCCTTTATGCGCGATGGCAACGTGGTGTGGGGCTTTATCACCGACACGGGCCTCATCACAGGATCGAAGGCCTGTTTGCGCCTGCTGGGTGTGGCGTTACCACTCATCCTCATGCTCATGGTGACCAAGCTCAACGACCTTGCCAACGCCTGTGTCGAGGTGCTGCACGTGCCGTATCGCTATGCCTTCACCTTTACCACGGCGCTACGCTTTGTGCCGGTGTTTGGTCAGGAGATGAACGCCATCATGGAGGCGCAGACCGCACGCGGCGTCGAGTACGACACCAAGAACCCCATCAAGAAGCTTAAGCTCATGCTGCCGCTGTGCGTGCCGCTGCTCATCTCGAGCGTGGGCAAGACCGATGCCACAGCCTTGGCAGCAGAACAGCGCGGCTTCTATCTGCGTACGCGCGCCAGCTCGTACAAGCGCTACCCCATCAAGGGCCTAGACATCGCCGTGCTCATCGTCAGCATCGCCCTCATCGCCATCGGCTTCCTGTTCTAGTTCACCACCGACAGTAACAGCCCAACGCAAAAGGCCTCGGCTCGCACCAAACGAGCCGAGGCCTTTACTGTTTCACCAGATAAAACCTACCAACATTAACCTGTCCCTTTTTGGCGGGTCGGAAGCTAGAGGCGGTAGGGAGCGCCGCTACGGATGATGGATTCGCGCACCAGGACGTCCATGGCGTCAAGGGTAATCTCGGGCATCTCTCGGTACTTTTGCAGCACCGAGAGCTCGGTGCAGGCCAGAATGACGCGGTCGCAGCCGCTACGGGCGAACTCCCACATCACGCGGTCGAACTTATCCATATCGGGCTCACGTCCGGCCTTCACATCATCGTAGATAAGCGACATCACATCGTTCTGACGTTTCTCGCTGGGATAGACGACCTCAACACCCGCAGCCTCGCATTCGCGGCCGTAGACGCCCGCGCCCACGGTTCCGTCGGTGCCCATGATGCCAATCTTGCGCACCGGCTCGGCCGGCATACTCAGGTTGGGGTCGAACTCGCACTCCCCCATCACCGCACCCGCAAGGGCATAGCGCACCGACTCACGCGGCATGTGGATAATCGGCACCTTCGTAAACGACTGGATCTGGTCGTAGAAGTAGTGTGACGTGTTGCAGGGAATGGCAATGTGCGCACAGCCCAGCGACTCGAGTGCCTGGGCACACTCTTTCATGGTCGCCAGCAGCTTGGCGTGCTCGCCGGTCTTAATGGCCAGGGTGCGGTCGGGCATGGTCGACTTGGAAAGCACCACCATGTCGATATGTTCCTGATCGCAGGCAGCAGCCGTATGACGCACTACCTGGTCGTAGTAATACGACGTGGCCTCGGCGCCCATGCCGCCGATAACTCCCAGCTTTTCCATCGCCGCCTCCTTGGTGACGCTTGCGCAATTGCGCGTATCATACCCGCGCCCGCCCGATGTAAACCGGACGGGCGCCGCACTCATCTACTTGTAATACGTCTTGAACAGCTTAAAGTGGCGCAGCTTGGTGTGCCACATGCGCAGCCAGCGGTTAAAGACAAAGTCGCCCTTCATAAACGAAGGGTCGGCGCCCTTGCCTTCCTTGTCCAGGCGATGCACCTTAGCGCGCAGCTCGGGATCCTTGACGTACTTGTCGACGACGCCCATGGGGACGACCATCCACAGCGCCTCGTCCTGCGCCGTCACAAACTCCGGCTCAAACGGGCGGTTGAACACATACTCGTCCACCACATACTTGGCAACGTTAAAGCCGCTGTTGGTGACGTAGTAGTTGCTGCGACCTTGGCGCGTGTTGAAATCGAAGAACTTAAACGAGCCGTCGCGCTCGTCGTACTTAACGTCAAAGTTGGAATAGCCCACAAAGTGAAGGTCCTCGAGCAACTTGCGCACGCCGCCCATGAGCTCGTCATTGGGCTCGGTGATGATACAGGCGTGGTTGCCGACACCGTGAGGCTGATGTTCCTCGAGCAGCACGTGACCCAGGCACATCATGCGCACCTTGCCGTTACGGTCGGAATAACTGGTGAGCACGCGCATGTACTCGTCGTTGCCGGGCACGCGATCCTGCAAGATCAGGTCGTCGGTGTAGCCGCTGGCATACGAGTCGCGAATGACCTGTTCCAGCTCGGCACGGTCGGCAATCTCATAAGCCTTTTTCTGGCCCTCGAACTCGTGCTGCCACCACATGATACCGTCAGAAGGCTTCAGAATCATCGGGTAGGGAAAATCGATCTGGTCGAGCACTTCGGCAGGCGCCTCGCCTTGGACGTTCAGCATCGCCATGGTGAAGGTAAAGGTATGCGGATAGGGCACGCCATGCTTCTCGCACAGCTCGTAGAAGATCTCCTTCTTCTGACACTGCTCAAGCATGCTATAGGGAGCGTAAGGCGCGACGATATTATCCGCCAACTCATGGGCATCCTTGGCCTGAGCCACGAGGGCAACATAGTTATCGCCACAGCCCACAAGGACAATCGTCTTATCGGCATGCGCTTGGGCAATGCCGTTGACGGTCCTGAGCATCACGGGCATGGTATCGATATCCACGTTGGGCGTGTAGTCGATAATCTGGCTGCGGTACGCGGGACCCGTCTGGTACTTGCCAAAGACCAGACTCTTGACCTGGTACTCCTCGTAGAAGGCGCGCGCCACCGAATAGGCGTTGATGTCGCCACCGAGCAGCACGGGAATGAACTCGCGCTCTGTAAACTGCAATGCCATGGAAACTTCCTATCATGAACTGCCCACACAACGGGCGGTCTTTGCGCAACTGATTTATTTTAGCGTGCCAAACCGCCGGCGCCCAAAGCTCCACCGTATCTATGGCAATCGACGCAATCGTCCAGCACGAAGACGGCGCTCACCGTTGTATGACAATGGGCAATGAACCTACCATTGTTGTAGGATTCAGCGTATTGACATCCTCAAACGAAAGGCGCGCACGTGCCCCAAGACCATCCGACCGATAACCCCATCCTCAATGCCGCGAAACGCGAGCTGGCGGAACGCGCACAAACGGCCGTTCCCCTACGCACGGCAGACGATGCCTACGACAGGCCCGCCCGCATCGTCTCGATCAACACGTCGGCACACAAGGGCACGCGCAAGTCGCCCGTCGCCGATGGACACGACACCGTTATAGAACAATTTGGCTTCGCCTCCGACGCACACGCCGGGCATTGGCACCGTCAGGTTTCCTTTTTGGCCGCAGAGTCCATCCAGACGGCGCAGGCCCGCGGACTCGATGTGCGCAAGGGTGACTTTGGGGAGAACTTCACCACGCAAGGCATCAATCTACTCTCGCTCCCCATGGGCACGCAGCTCAAGCTTGGCAGCGAGGTGCTTGTCGAAATCAGCCAAATCGGCAAGGTCTGCCACACACGCTGTGCCATCTACTATCTCGCCGGCGACTGCATCTTTCCCCACGAGGGCGTTTTTGGCGTGGTGCTAAAGGGCGGAGAGGTCCATATCGGCGACGACATCCAGATGGTCAAGCTCGGCGACGGCACCTGCTCGTTCACCCCTGCCGAGGCCCTCGAAGAGATTGAGCGGGCTCGTCAGGAGGGCACGCTGTAGTTGTAAAACCCCACGTTGAGATAGCTTTTACAGCCCAAAACACCTCTCAAATAGGGCTCCGTAACGTTAAAGTTGAACTCTATGGTTTCTCAACAATTCATCATAACTGCAGGTCAAAGCCAAAGCCTCAAGTTCAACTTGACCCTTTGGAACCTTTAAGGTTCAAGTTGAGGTCGAAAGCAGTAGTAGAATACCGTTCGAACCATAACCTACGATTGATTGCAGAGGGACTGGATGCAGCATTCGAATCATCGCGCCGCAGCGCTCATTGCGTCGAAGCCGGCTCGTATCATCACGAGCGCCGCGCTCGCCGTTGCGCTGACGGCCACGCCGATGCTCTCCCCCGTTGCGGCGTATGCCGCCTCGCAGGCAACGCAGGACCAGCTTTCCGCAGCCCAGCAGAAGATCGAAGCCGCCACGAGCGCCTACAACGACGCCCGCACCAAACTCGATGACCTGCAAAAGCAGATTGACTCCAATGAGGCAAGCATCGAGGAAATCGAGGCTAAGCTTCCCGAGCAGCAGGCCAAGGCAAGCTCCGCCATGCGCGATCTGTACAAGTATCAGAAGGGCACCAACCCCATCGTGAGCTTCCTGGTCAACGCGCAGAGCCTGGGTGAGTTCATCACGACCTGCAAATACACCAACCAGATCACGAGCTCGAGCGTCGACGAGATCGAACAGCTCAATAACATGCAAACCGAACTCGAGCAGAACAAGGCTGAGCTCCAGCAGGCCAAGTCTCAGCTTGAGGCAGAGCAGAAAAACGCCGAGGATGCGTTGGCTCAGGCCCAGCAGCTCCGCAGCGAGGCACAGGCAAAAGCCGAGCAGGAAAATGCCGCCGAGCTTGCCAAGCTTGAGGCCGATAAGGCCGCTGCCGCCGAGAAGCTCTCGGGCGAGGGCGTAAGCGGCAGCAATTCCAGCAGCCAGGCCACCAACACCAACACCACCATCGACACCACGGTGAACAACGCCAATACCGGTAGCTCCGATTACGATTCGTTCATTAATGAGTGGACGAGCCGCATCGACAATTATCTCGCCGGCTCCCCCATGGCAGGCCAGGGCTATAACTTTGCCGTCGCCGCTTGGAATACCGGTGTCGACCCCCGTTGGTCCCCCGCCATCGCCTGCATCGAGAGCACCAAGGGTGCTTATTGCGCCAATTCTTACAACGCCTGGGGCTGGAGTGCCCGTGGCGGCGGTTGGCGCAGCTTTGGCAGCTGGAGCGAGGGCATCTCCGCTCACGTTGCCTATCTGGGCGCCAACTACGGCTCCACCCTTACCCCGGCAGCGGCCAAAAAGTACTGCCCGCCCACGTGGCAGGACTGGTACAACAAAGTCGCCGCTCAGATGAACCGCATCTAAGCGCAACTGCAAAGGGCCCCAACGGGGCCCTTTTCTTTTAGGTAGCGGAGGTATCGACGACGCCGGTCGCATTGGCAACCGCGACTATGACGATCATGCATAGGAGCAGCACACCCAATGCCTTGAGCCAGAGTTTCGCGAGTTTCTTGCCGCGATAGCTGTCGAACAGCGCGAATCGCCGACGAAGACGGCGCTTATCGAGCAGCGCAAAATGCATAAGTACCATAAGGCCATCGACAAAGAAAAAATACTCGATTATGAGAAGCCACGTCGGGTAGCTTTGGTTTGCTCCCGTGGGGTGAAAGACGGCAAAGTGACTTCCGGAAAAGAACACAAGTAGCGAGAAGCAGACAAGCGTATTCCAAATGCGCCCCAGAGACTCCGGAACGCGAGAGAGCGGACCGCATGCAGCGGAGGCGGCAGGCCTAGGAAGCCCTGCGGGGTTCTGGAGCCCTTGGAGCGTCAACACCGTCTCCGAGGCCGGAGTACGGACAGGCGCAGGTGTAGAAGGCCGCACGGGGCGGCTCAGATCGTATGCCGAGCGCGTCGCCCGTCCCAACGCTTCCGCACTCGCAAAACGCTTGGCCGGGTCGAGCGCCATCGACATGCAGACGGCATCGGCAAGTGGAGTGGGAATGCCACGCGCCTCGCATTGCTCGCGCATGTCGAGCCCTGGTTTAGGGTCGACTCCCGTCAAGCAGAAGAACAACAGGGCGCCAAGTGCGTAGACGTCGCTGCGCACACTCGTCTGCCCAAACCCATACTGCTCGGGCGGCGCATAGGGTCGCGTGCCAAACTTGACGGTGTCGGCATCGGCGCCATCGCGCCATACGCGCGCGATCCCCAAGTCGATAATCACCAGCGACGAAAACGTCAGGCCCTCATCGAGCGTACAGTTCGCACCCGTCACGATGATATTCGACGGTTTGAGGTCGCGATGGATCACCGGCGCCGACGTCTCCCCCGCCATTGCAAAACCGGCGTGGAGCTCGCCCACGGCATCGCATAGGGCAGGATACAATTCACGCGCATAATCGGGGGTGGCTCCCAGACGGTCCACCAGCACCCCGAGCGTCTCCCCTTCGATGTGTTCCATAACCACGTTGAGCTCGTCGCCCACACGACGGCAATCGACGATTCTGGGCAGGTGCTCAAAACGCCTGCCTGCCCGCTGGGCGGCAAACAGACGCTCGTATGCCCCGCCGATTTGAGCCGAAGCATCGATGCGTTTACGGACAAAGGGGCCGAGCGAACCACCGCCGGTTCCTTCAAAGTACACGAGCTCGGTTGTTTCAACGGACGAGCGCTTAAGTACACGCTCCACGCGATAGCTGTCGTCGCGATCGAGCGACGCCAGATGTTCGGCAAGCGCTGCGGTCAGCTCGTCATCGGAATATGTTGTGGTCTGAGTATCCATAGCCTCCATCATAGCGCAGGGCGCAGACACCCCATGGCATCCGCGCCCCGTTCGTTTGCATCGTTGTTCGACAGCTCCGCCGGCTCAGATATCAGCCGCTAACTCACCGTCTCCTCGCCAAAGCGATACAGCTCCTCGTTGACCTTTTGGAGGCTGCACCCGCGATCGATGCAGAAGATGATAATCGCATCGCGGCGGTCCTTGCAGTTTAGGACGCTTACCCCGGCAGCCGTCAGCGCACGGTTGGTCTCTTTGAGCGTCAGCGCCATCGCAAAGGCAATCTGCAGCACCTTATTGCGACTCGGGTGACGCGCACCGGTAAAGATCTGATAGCCAAAGGTCTCATTGAGATCGGCCATACGAACCACGCGCGAGCGCTCCAAGCCCTTTTCCTGCAGCAGCTGCTTCAGGTAGTCCGAAAGCGACGGGGCGGCAAAGTCGTGCTCCCTGATATAGCCATCGATGTTCGGCGCATCGAGAAGCTCATTGAGCAGCTCCTCGGTCAGCTTTTTATCGGGCATACGACTTCACCTCCCCCAGTGCATGCAACATGCTAGAAACCGCTTACGTCCGAACGCTCCCAGCTAGCAACCTGGTCGGGAGACACCGTACCCAGCGCCTCGAACTTCCAGGAGCCGCCCGCCTTCAGATGATTGGTGTTTGCAAGAGCCGTTCCAACCTGGTTGCCATCGGCATCATACAGAACATACTCAATCTGAATGTAGCTCTTTTCCTTGTCCGTGTTATTGGTCAGCGTGCCCGTGATCTTATAGGCAAACTGATTGGAGGTGTCTTCAGCCTCGTCAGCAATGGTATACGGTTCTTGCGGTTCTTTTTGCTCCTCAGCCTGCTGTGTCGTCTCGGCAGGTTTTGCCGAATCGCTCGCAGACGAATCGGTTGAATTGCCACCCATAGAGCCCACGGCACCGACGATAACCAGCACCACGATGACGCCTAGGACAATCTTGCCGATCGGCTTCTTTCCCTCTTTTGCCATTATTCATCCTTCCTACGATCCGGCTACCGTGCCGGCACACAGCACATCGTAGGAAGGATTGAATTTGAATTCATTAGCTGAGAGCTAAGGTTGCGGTAAACGGCCAATGCAGCTATCCAGACGCCGAGCAAACGCACTTTGCGTGACCGTCTGCTGGCAGCGCATCAACCCACCGTGACGGATTTCCCGGTAAAGGCACTGATCATCAACAGGGCAAAGAACACCAGGTAGCTGACACTCAGCGGGTACGCAATGATCAGGAATACGACCCAGCCGACATTGGTTTTACCGTCGGCACGGCGTTGCCCGCGATTGCGGCAGAGCCAAATCGTCACGCCGATGGCAGTGATAAACAGTACGAGTGCCGCCGCAGCCAGCCCAGCAAGCACAAACATCACGCCAATGCTCACAGCAATGACCGGAAGTAGCAGCAAGCCACACCCGCATCCACCCGGGCTATATACGGCAGACTGTCGGCGTCGTTCCATCGTCACTCCAAGCCAAGCAATCGTTTGTAGACATCGAGGCCCTTGAGTAGGATTTCCTCGTCGAAGAGCATGCTATCGGTATGCAGAGCGCTTGTGGCATAGGCTGGGCAGCCATCAGCGTCGATCGGGTTTTCTTGTCCCTCTGGCACGCCCGTGCCCAGCAAGAAAAACACGCCCGGCAGATGGCGCTGATAGAACGCGAAATCCTCGGCGATTAGCAGCGGCTCGTCCACAAGTTGCAGCTCGGACAAGGCGGGCGCAATGTGGGCGAACAGCTCGGGGTCGTTATCGACTGGCGGATAGCCCTCGGCAAAATTGAGATCGTACGTGCAGCCCGTTGCGGTGCACGCCTCGTCGAGCGCACGGCGCACACCCTCGCGCGCACGGTCGAACATGGCGTCCGTAAACACACGCAAGCTACCGGCGACATGGGCCTCCCCCGCTACCGCATTGCAGACGGTGCCGGCCTGCAACAGGCCGAACTTACCAATGCAGGGCTCGTCGGCACCCAACTCGTCCATGAGTTCGCGCTCGGAAACCAAGAACTTGGCAGCCGCCAGCGCCGCATCGTGCGACTCCTCGACCGGAACGCCATAGGTCTTAGCGATATGGATGCTCGTCCCGTGAATATGAATGTGCATCTCACTCGAACGCGCCAGCAGCGGACCGGAACAGCTCGCCAACGTGCCGGCGGGCAAATCGGGCCATACGTGGAAGCCGAAGATGCGATCCGCCCCGTAGCGCTCGAACACGCCGCTCTCGCACACCGTCTTGGCACCACCGGTCGTTTCCTCGGCCGGCTGAAACACAAAGAGCACGTTGCGCTTGATGGCACCCGGCTGCTCACGAATCGTGCGATCGACATAAGTCGCGGCGGCAAGCACCATGGCCATGTGTCCATCGTGCCCGCAAGCATGCATCTTGCCGGGATGGGTCGCAGCGAACGCTGCCCCCGTTGCCTCGGCAATGGGCAGCGCATCCATATCGGCGCGAATCGCCGTGGCATGCGCGGCGCCAACGCCAGCGTCGAAGAAAGCGCAGACGCAGCCGGGGCACGGATGGGTCACCTCGCAGGCGAGCGGAGCGAGCACGCCTTCAATATAGGCGATAGTCTGCGGAAGATCGAAGTCGAGCTCCGGAATGCGGTGCAAGTCGCGACGATAACGACGGAGTTCTTGGAGCTCGGTCATAGGGATTCCTTTCATAGGCGCGCGCCAGTTACCATCTTATTGTGCCGCAAGATTGCCGCACCCTTATTTCCAGCATATCCCTGCATTTTTTAAGGCTCTGTTAGACCAGGATTGACATTCCGCCCCGTCATCTTCTTGCGATT